>DATKLI010000019.1:0-4062 GCA_035542455.1 Thermoanaerobaculaceae bacterium | reverse complement strand
CGTCGCTCGACGCCGGGCTCTCCGGGGCGCTGCGCCAGGGTGCGCAGGTGCTCCTCGTCAGCGAGCCGAGAGACCCGGTGCAGGCGCGCCTCGTGCTCGAGGCCGCCGAGACCGGGCACCTCCTGCTGACGACGCTGCGCGGGTTCGACACCGCCTCGGCCGTGACGCGCTTCCTCTCGCTGTTCCCCTCGGAGGAGCGCGGCGAGGTGCGCTCGCGCCTGGCCCGGGTCCTGAAGTGGTCGTTCACGCAGCAGCTCGTGGCGCACGGCGACGGCAGGCATCCGGTGGTCGAGGTGTGGCGCGCCACGCGCGCGACCGCGGCCCACCTCGCCGACGGGCCGCTGAGCTCGGCCGCGCTGGCCGACCTGCTGCGCGACGGCGAACGGGAGGGGCTCGTCGGGTTCGACCGAGAGCTCGAGCGACGCGTCCGCGCCGGCGAGATCGAGATCGACACCGCGATGGCGACCTCGGTGCTCCCGCGCCAGCTCGAGCTCCGTCTCCTCGATCTCCGGGAGGCGCAGGGATGAGGCGGGCGCTCGTCCTGGCCGACGGCCACATCCAGGTGGAGGCCGTGCTCGGGGCGCTGGCGGCCGCGGGGTTCGAGGCGGTCGCGGTCGGCAGCACCGCGGAGATCCGACCCCAGGTCGAGCTGGGCGCAGCCGTGGTCGTGATGGGCACCGCCGGTACCCCCGAGGCGGACAGCGCGCGCACGGCGCTCCCGGGGATGCCGGCCGGGCTCCGGCGCTCCTGCGTGGTCGTGCTGGTCGGCGGCGGGCCGGCGACCGGCGACGGCCTCCGGGCGTTCCTGCTCGGGGCGGACCTCGTGGTCGCCGCCGGAGACGCCGCGCGGCTCGGCGAGCTCGCCGGAGCGGCGGTCGCGGCGAAGAGGGCGCTCGTCGCCCCGCTCGACCCGGTCGCGGCGGGGAGGCTGGGCGGCTGACGGCCGCTCCGGGTGGGCAAACGGAATGCGCGCCGGGCGGTAGACATTGCTGGGGTGAGGTGAGCCGTGCGGATCGTGGACGTCGTGAACAGGCTGGACGGGCTCAAGCGCTCCGTCGCACGGGTGATCCGGGGCAAGGACGAGGCGATCGACTGGATCATCGCGGCGCTCCTGGCGCGCGGCCACGTGCTGATCGAGGACATCCCCGGCGTCGGAAAGACCACGCTGGCGCAGGCGCTCGCCCGCTCGCTCAACCTCGTGTTCTCCCGCATCCAGTTCACCTCCGACACGCTGCCGTCCGACGTGATCGGCGTGTCGCTGTGGCGCGCCGAGCGCGGCGAGTTCGAGTTTCTGCCCGGTCCGGTGTTCACCAACGTCCTCCTCGCGGACGAGATCAACCGCGCCACCCCGAAGACGCAGGCCGCGCTCCTTGAGGCGATGAACGAGCGCACCGTGACGGTGGACAAGACCAGATACCGCCTGCGTGAGCCGTTCCTCGTGCTTGCGACGCAGAACCCTGTCGAGTACCTCGGGACGTACCCGCTGCCGGAGTCGCAGCTCGACCGCTTCCTCCTGCGCATCTCGCTCGGGTACCCGTCGCACGACGAGGAGCTGGAGCTGCTGCGCTGCGGCGGCGTGGAAGCGGAGCTCGAGGCCGTGCAGCCGGTCCTGGAGGGCGGCGAGCTCGTCCAGCTCCAGGCCACGGTGCGCCAGGTGCGCGTCGCGGCTCCGCTCCTGTCGTACCTCCTCGAGCTCGTCGCCCGGACGCGCCGCCACCCCTCGCTGGCGCTCGGCGTCTCCACCCGCGGCGCGCTCGCGCTCCACCGCGCGTGCCAGGCGCTCGCGATGGTCGAGAGCCGCGACTACGTGATCCCGGACGACGTCCAGCGGCTGGCGGTGCCCGTCATGGCCCACCGCGTCGTGCTCGCGGGCGGCGAGGTGACGGAGGGATGGAGCCGCAGCGAGGCGGAGCGCGGGGTGATCCGCGAGATCCTGGACGGCACGCCGGTTCCGCTATGAGACGAGGTCAGGGGTCGGGGCCCAGGGGTCAGGTCGACCGGGCGACTCCCCGCACGCGTTCGCGGTTCGGGGCGCGGTTTCCTGGGTTCAGCGTCAAGCCGACCGCCGCGTTCTGGGTGTTCATGGGCGTCGTGCCGCTTGTCGGCGTCGCCGCCCTCAACACCGGCAACAACGCGCTGTACCTCCTCCTCGCCCTCACCCTCGGGTCGTTCGTGGCGTCGGGCGCCTTCTCGCGCCACACGCTGAGCCGTCTGCGGGTGAGCGTGTCGGCACCGGCCGAGGCGTTCGCCGGGATGGTCGTTCCGCTCCGCCTCACGCTCGCGAACCGCTCCGGCTGGGTGCCCGCGGCGGCCGTCGTGTGCCGCCTCGTCGGGATGCCGGGCAAGGCCGTGGTCGCGCGCGTTCCGGCGCGCGGAGAGGCGGAGGCGACGCTCCCGACCGTGTTCGCGCGGCGCGGGAGGCACCACCTGCCAGCGGTCCAAGTGGAGGTGAGGCTCCCGCTCGCGTTTTTCGTGAAGTCGGTGCGGTGGCCGCAGGACGGAGAGGTCCTCGTGTACCCGAGGCGCGTGCGCGTCGGGATCGTCCGGCGCACGGGGCTGGAGCGGCGCGAGGAGGCGACGGCGCCCGGGCGCCGCCGCCGGGGCGGCGAGGTCGAGCAGCTCCGCGAGTTCCGGCCCGGTGACGACCGCAGGGACATCCACTGGAAGCAGACTGCGAGGCAGCAGCGCTTCATCGTGATGGAGCGCCGCGAGCGGGCGCTCCCGTCGTCGTTCCTCGCGCTCGACCATCAGCTCCCGCGCCGCGACGACACCGAGCTGCGCGAGCGGTTCGAGGACCTCGTGAGCGAGGTCGCGTCGTCGGTGCTCGAGGAGCTCCACCGCGGCGAGCCCGTGGGGCTGATCATCGGCGGGGCCGTGACCCCACCGGGCGCGGGACGGGTCCACGCGCGCCGCCTCCTCGAGCGGCTGGCGCTCGTCCAGCCTGTCGGGCCGGGCGAGGACCCCCTTCCGCCTCTGCTGGCGGGCGAGCCGGTGTACCGGCTGGCGGAGAGCGGGTGAGCCCCGCCCTCGAGCGCCAGCGCTGGCTCGCCGCCCTCGCCCTCGCGGTCGCGGTGCCGCTGCCTCTCACGGGCGTCGTGAGCGTCCCGTTCCTGGTGCCGTACGTCGGCGCCGCGCTCTGGGTGCTGCTCGCCCGAAAGCCGTCGGAGCCGCTCCCCGGCTGGCTCGAGAACGTGCTCGCGCCGCTCATCCTCGCGGCGGTGGTGGCGGCCGGCGGCGTGCGGTTCGGCGTGCTGCGTCCGGTCGCGCAGCTCGCGATCCTCGTGGCCGCCGTGCGGCTGCCCGGGTGCGGCCAGCGAAACAGGGCGAAGCTCGTCGGCGGCATGGTGTCGCTCGTCGGCGTCGCCGGGGTCGCGTCGTCCACGCACCCGACCCTCGCGCTCTACCTCGTCGCCCTGCTGGCGTTCGTGATCGTCGCGGTCGGGCGCCTCACGGCGGTGGAGCTCCTGGAGGGCGCCACCGGACGCGAGCGGGCTGCGACGTGGCCGCCTCTCCGGCTGGTCGCGGGCGCGACGGTGACCGCGGTGTTGGTCGCCGCGCCGCTGTTCGCGCTGCTGCCGCGGCTCCGTTCCCCCTTCGCCGCCGCGCCGTTCGGCGGGCGCGCCGCGAGCGGGTTCCGGGAGGCGGTCGCGCTGCACGAGATCGGCGACGTGAAGCTGTCGCGGCGGCTCGTGATGACGGTGACGTTCCCGGGCGTCGAGGCTGGCCGCGTGAGCCCGGACTGGCTCCGCCTCGCCGGCGCGACGATGAAGCACTACCGGGCCGGGAGCTGGGTCGAGGGGAGGATGCAGGGCGAGCGCCTCCCGATCCGGGCGGACCGGCCGGTTGCGCTCGTCGCCGGGACCGCCCTCGCACGGCTGCGGCGGGCGGACATCGTGCTCCGGCGCGAGGGCGGGAACCTGTTCGCCGAGCTCGGGGCCGCGGCGATCGAGATGCGGGAGCCGGTCGCCGTCACCAAGGATCCCTCGGGGTCGCTGCGCTTCCCGCGCGGGACCCAGCTACCGATCTCCTACGCGGTGGAGTTCAACCCGGCGCGGGTCGAGC
>DATKLI010000018.1:0-7023 GCA_035542455.1 Thermoanaerobaculaceae bacterium | reverse complement strand
ACTACCTGCTCATGGGACGCTGCCGTCCCGCGAGAGCGAACTGTGACGCACGCGCCTGACGCCCTCTTGCATGAAGCCGCCGAGGGGGCGGAGGCGCGCCCCTACCTGGCCGGCCGCAACTACGGGCGCCTCCGGCGCCGGGTGGTCCTGGCCACTGCCGCCGTGTCGATCCTGCCGCTCGTCATCATGACGTTCCTCTACTACGACCAGTACGAGCGCTCGCTCGGAGCCGAGGCCATCGCCACGGTCACGCGCCAGTTGACCAACAACAAGCGGGCCCTCGAGTTCTTCCTGACCGAGCGTCGCTCCGCCCTGAGCTTCGTCGTCCGGGACCGCTCGTTCTCCGAGCTCTGCGACCCGGAGACGCTCCCACGCATCATGAAGAACCTGAACGCGTCCTTCGCCCTCGGGTCCTTCGCCGACCTCGGGATCATCGACGAGAGCGGCCTTCAACTCTGCTACACCGGCGTCTACAACCTGAAGGGGCGCGACTACCACGAACAGGACTGGTTCGATCGGGTCAGCCGCCGCGGCGTCTTCATCAGCGACGTCTTCCTCGGGTACCGCAACTCGCCGCACTTCGCCATCGCCACCCGGCACGAGCGGGACAGCGGCGGGTACTACATCCTTCGCGCCACCATCAACGCGGACATCCTGGCCGAGCAGATCCAGACGGCCGGACTCACACCGCACGACGACGTCTTCCTCGTGAACCGGAGCGGCGTGCTGCAGACGCCCTCGCGGCGCCAGGGAGCCGTGTTCAAGAGCGTCGCCTTGAGCATTCCGGAGGCCACCCTGGAGGTCCACGTCCTCGATCAGGAGGACGAGCGGCACCAGCCCATCGTCCTCGGGTTGGTCCAGATCGCCGACTCGCCGTTCACCCTCGTGTGGATCAGGTCCAGGGTGGGGGCGGAGGGCGGCGGAGTCACCCTGCCGCGTCTCCTGGCCTTCCTCCTCATCAGCACCGCGCTCATCCTCGGGGTGATCCTCTGGGGCAGCCGGCAGTTCGTGGCCAACCTCCGCGCCGAGAACCTGCGCCGCGCCGAACTGATGCACAAGGTCGAGTACTCGAACAAGCTCGCCACCGTCGGCCGCCTCGCTGCCGGCGTCGCCCACGAGATCAACAACCCGCTGACCATCATCAACGAGAAGGCCGGCCTCCTGAAGGACCTCATCGACCGCGAACCGGAGTTTCCGCTCCGCGAGAAAGTGCTCGGCATCGTCGGCTCCGTTCTCGGCTCGGTGGCGAGGTGCCGCAAGGTCACTCACCGCCTGCTGGGCTTCGCCCGGCACATGGACGTACAAAGCGAGGCCATCGACGTCGAAGCCCTGCTCAAGGAGGTGGTCGGGTTCCTGGAGAAGGAGGCGGAGTACCGCAACATCACGATCAAGGTCGAGGGCCAGTCGGACGTGCCGGCCATCGAGAGCGACCGCGGACAACTCCAGCAGGTCTTCCTCAACATACTCAACAACGCCGAGGCCGCGGTGAAGGACGGCGGCCACATCGATGTCGGCGTTCGCCTCACGCAAGACCGGCGGATCGCCGTCTTCGTCGCGGACGACGGCGTGGGGATTCCCCCGGAGAACCTGGGCCGTATCTTCGAGCCGTTCTTCACCACGAAGGAGGGATCGGGGACGGGCCTCGGGCTCTCGATCACCTATGGCATCGTCCAGAAGCTCGGTGGCGAGATCACCGTCGAAAGCGAGGTTGGCAAGGGCACCCGCTTCACGGTGCTGTTGCCGCTTCGGAGAGAGGAGTGACGATGACGCCGCTGCGCGTCCTGTTCGTGGACGACGAGGAGGAGCTCGTGTCGACCGTCGTCGAGCGGCTCGGCATGAGGAGAATCGAAGCAAGGGGCGCGACGAGCGGTCTGGCGGCTCTCGCCGAGGTCAAGGAGAAGGAGTTCGACGTCGTCGTGCTCGACGTCCGGATGCCGGGACTCGGCGGCCTGGACGTGATCAAGCGCCTCAAGGACTCGCACCCCGACCTCGAGGTGATCCTCCTCTCCGGCCACGGCGCCCGGGAGGACGTCGAGGTGGGGCTCCGCCTCGGGGCCTTCGACTACCTCCAGAAGCCGGTCGACATCGAGGACCTCATCGAGATCATCCGCCGCGCCGCCGCCGGGGTCTCATCGTGAGCCGTGCTGCCCGACGCGGCTCGCCGCACGTCTCGGGCATCCTGGGGATTCTGGGAGGTAATCGCTGATGTCGACCGACCGAGTGCTCCTTGTGGACGACGAGGTGGAGTTCGTCGAGACGCTCGCGGAGCGGCTTCGGATCCGCGGCCTCGAGGTCGAAGTCGCGCACACGGGACCGGACGGAGTCGCGAAAGCCGAGGCCGCACGCTTCGACGCGGTCGTCCTCGACTTCGCCATGCCGGGCATGGACGGGATCGCGACGCTCAAGGCGCTCCTGGCCGTGAACCCCGATCTGCAGGCCATGCTCCTCACGGGCCACGCCACGATCAAGACGGCCGCCGAGGCCACGCGGCTCGGCGCGGTCGACGTTCTCGAGAAGCCGACGGACATCGACACCCTGCTCGAGAAGATCCGCGAGGCACGCGCCCGCCGCCTGGCGTTGACCGACGATCGTGCCCGCAAGCAGGTTGAGGTGGTCCTCAAGACCCGAGGCTGGTAGGCGCCCGGTCGTCCCCGCCGCGTGTCACGCCGGGACCGTCACGAGCTCACGCAGAGGGCAACTCTCCTCGTCGGGCGCGGGATGCGCCTCCGGGTAGAGGATCTCGAGCGCCTTGGCCTGGGTGGGAAAGAATTCCGCGCGGACCTTCTCGATGCTCCCGGCGCCGCGGCCCAGCATGTCGAGCACGTCGTCGCGGAGCCCGCTCACCGCCACGCGGATCCCGGCGTCGGCCATCCGCGCGAATGCGTTTACCAGCTCCTCTGCGGCCTCGGTGTCGAGGCGCTCGATGGTGTGCCCGGCGAGCAGGATGTGCCGGGCTCCGGGGCGCCGGACGAGGCAGGCGGCGAGCTGAGACTCGAAGTGGCGGATCGTGGCGAAGTTGAGCGGCCCGTCGAAGCGCACCGCGACGATCCGCGGGCAGAGCCCGAGCCGGTGGCGCCGTGCGTCTCGCAACGAACCGTCGGCGTGAAGCGCCAGCTCCACCACTCGCGGCAGGAGGCCGCGCAACGGGCAGTCCGGCTCGTCGCGGCCCTCGTGGGACGAGGGGAGCATTTCGGCGATGGCCAGATACTCGGACGGGGCGATTGCCGAGAGGCCGATCGCGTCGGCGATTCCGCTCCGGCCGAGGGACTCGAGCGCCTCGTCGGTGACGCTCGCCAGGACCACTTCGTAGTCGGCCTCGCGAACCGCCTGGACCAGAGCGATGAGGTTCTCGGCCTCGGCCCGCTCCAGCCGGTGCAGGGTGCTCGCCACGAACACGACGCTCCGCACGTTCGCCCGCCGCTTGGCCCAGCGGATGAACTCCGACTGGATGCCCTTGCGGCTGCCGAGAGGGAGCGGCCCGTCGAAGCGAAGGACGCCGATGGCCTGGCACAGCCGGAGCTGCTGGCGGCGGGCGTCGCGCAGCGTGCCGTCCGGATGGAGCGACAGCTCCGTCAGGCGCGGCGCCAGCGCCTCCAGCGGACAGCCCTCCTCGGACGACCCGGTGTGCGCCCGGGCATAGATGGCCGCCACCGCGGCGGCCTGCGTCGGGTACATGTTCTCCGCGCCCAGGATGTGCGCGACGTTCGTGCGCTCGAGCACCTCCTGCACGTCGTCCTTCAGGCCGCTGAACGACACGGCAAAGCCGGCGACGCGCAGCCTCTGCACGAGGTCGCCGAGCTTCTGGGCCGCGGTGTCGTCGACCCCGCTGATGCCGTGGGCGACGATGATCACGTGGCGCAGCGTGGGCCGGTCGGCGACGCGGCCAAGGATCTCCTGCTCGAGGAAAGCCGTGTTTGCAAAGCTCAAGGGGGCGTCGAACCGGAAGGCCGCGATGTGGCGGCAGCATGCGAGGCCGTGGCGTTCCGCCGCCCTGAGAGACCCGTCCGGATGGAGAGAGAGCTCGACGACCGGCGGCATCGCCTGCCGGAACGGGCAGTCCGGCTCGTCGCTTCCGGCGTGAACCTTGGCGTAGATGTCGGTGATCGCCATGGCCCGCGTGGCGTAGAAGTGGTCCGCGCCGATCCGGTCGAAAAGTCGCGACCGCCGGAGGACGTCGAGCTCGGGATCCGAGAGCCCCGAGAAGGAGACCTCGTAGCCCGCGCCGCGCAGGTTGTCCACGATCTTGCGCAGGGTCTCCTCGCCGGAGGCGTCGATCTCGCTGATGCCGTTGCCGGAGACGAGAACGTGCCTGAGGTCCGGTTTTTCGGCGACGCGGCCGAGGATCTCATCCTCCAGGTACGCGACGCTCGCGAAGTTGAGCGGCCCCTCGAAGCTGATGACGGCGAGGTGGCGGCAGCTCCTGAGCTGGTGGCGGCCGGCATCCCGCAGGGCGCCATCCGGATGTGGCGCGAGCTCGACCACCTTGGGCCGCATCGTGCGGTAGAGGTAAGCCCCCAGCGACAACGCCACGCCCGCGGCGATGCCCCACTCCAGGTGCGGGGCGAAGACGAGAGTCGTCACGAAGGTGACGACCCCGACGACGCCGTCGAGGCGGTTCGCGCGCCACGCGTGGACGAAGCCGTCCACCTTCACGAGCCCGAGGACCGCGACGATGATGATCGCGGCGAGCACCGCTTCGGGGAGGTAATAGAGCGAGCGGGACAGGAAGAGGAGGACGACCAGGACGACCAGGCCCGACACGACGTTCGCGAGGCCGGTCCTCGCGCCCGCTTGAAAGGCCACGGCCGAGCGGGAGAAAGAGCCGGAGACGGGATAGCTGAGAGTCAGCGACCCCGCGATGTTCGCGAGGCCTTGACCGATGAGCTCCTGGTTGGCGTCGAGCCTCTGCTTGGTGCGGGCGGCCATGGCCTTGGCGATCGAGATGGCCTCCATGAACCCGAGGAGCGAGATGATGAGCGCGGCCGGAAGGAGCCGGACCACGATCCTCGCCTGAATCGACGGCGGGTGGATTCCGGGGAGTCCTCTGGGGACCCGGCCCACCACCGCTCCCCCTCCCTGGAGCGCGATCGCATCGGTCGCCACGGGTCCGTTGCCCACCCGCAGCTTCCACGTGCCGCGCAGGATCGGGGTTCCGGGCGGCGCTTCTCCACTCAGGAAGAACCGGCCGCCCTGGTCACCGGTCGCACGCACCAGACGGAGCGCGAGGAGCTCCGAGCGCCGTGCCGCAATCGTCTTGCGCGCATCGGCCACGCAGTCGTCGAGAAGGCCCGACTTGCCGTGCAGCGCGAGGATCGAGGCGCCTCCGGCGTGCTCCGCCCCGCCGGGGGCCGCGCCGAGGAGGCGCACGTCACGCGGTGCGTGGCAGCGCTGGCAGACCTCGCTTCCGAGCGCTTGCCGGCTGGCCCACGCCTTCTCGCCCGCAGCGCGTGTGCTCTCGAGATTCCCCATCAGCATCAGCGCCTCGTTGTACGAGGCCACGGCCGTGGCGACGCGCGGCGACTCGATCCGCGCGGCCGGGACCGTCTCGACGCGTTCGAAGCCGACCGCCCACGCGATCACCGTGGTCACGACCGCGGCCACGAGCACGCTCGGGACCCGGGGCAGCCACCTCTTGAGGCCGAGCATGAGGACGAAGGCGAGCGCCGCCATCCCCAGCGTGGGCCAATGGGTGTTCTGGAGGGCCTCGCCGATCACACGGGTGACGGTCTGGTAGTGGTGCGGCGCCTTCTCCTCGACCACGCCGAAGAGCTTGGCGAGCTGCGACGTGGCGATGATGATGGCGGCCGCGTTCGTGAAGCCGTTGACCACCGGATGCGACAGGAAGTTCACCACCATGCCGAGCCGGAGGAGCCCGAGCGCGAGCTGCACCACGCCGACGAGCAGCGCGAGGAGCACCGCGTAGGCCACGAACTGCTCGCTGCCGGCCGTCGCGAGCGGTTCGAGCGACGCCGCGCACAGGAGCGAGACCACCGCCACCGGCCCGGTGGCGAGCTGGCGACTGGAGCCGAAGAGGCTCGCGACAATGGGCGGGAGGAAGGCTGCGTAGAGGCCGTAGTAGGCAGGGAGTCCGGCGAGCTGCGCGTACGCCATCGACTGCGGCACCAGGACCAGCGCCACGGTGACGCCCGCGACGAGGTCGGCGCGCAACGCCGCGCCGTCGTAGCCCTTGAACCACGCGAGAAATGGGAAAACCCGCCCCGGGAAATGCATGGTGGTGGTGTTCACTTCGACCGGCGACGCGACTGGCACCTCTTAATGTGGCGTCGGACGTCGGGCCGATACCTGATGCAACTGCATGGAATTCGTCTGTGGATTGCCCCGCTGATATCGTCGCGACCCAACGGATGGCGACGACCCTCGGCGAGTTCCGTCTCGGCGACGCGGTGGCGATTCTCGAGCGCACGCCGGTTTACACGGACGCGACGGGGCCCTGGAACGCGTATCTGTCGGTCCTGCGGGACCGACGACCCTGATCTCCCCCTGCAAGGGCGCAGAGATCCGGATTTCGTCCTCATCGGGAATAGCGTCGGGGACGAGGCACATACAAAGCCCGGGGTCATCCGTCCGGCGTGTGGTTGTCATTCGCATTCGCGGGTCCCTTTCGCCAGGTGTCGGCGGGGTCAGCGGCGTTCCTTCTTGGCGCGGCCCTGGCCGCTTCAGCCGCGCCCGCGCCCTCCGGCACGCCGGTCCTCGTCGAGCTCTTCACCTCCGAGGGCTGCTCGAGCTGTCCGCCGGCCGACAGGCTGCTTGCCCGCCTCGCCGCTGACCAGCCGGTGCCCGGCGCTCTCATCGTGCCGTTGGCTCTTCATGTCGATTACTGGAATCACCTCGGATGGAAGGATCCGTTCTCGTCCGCGCGTTTCACCGAGCGGCAGAATGCGTACGCCGCTCGCTTCGGAAATCCCGGGCGCGTTTACACGCCGCAGATGGTCGTGAACGGACGGTCCGAGTTCGTCGGAAGCGACGAGAGCGCCGCGCGGCGCGCGATAGAAGCCGAGGCGC
>DATKLI010000017.1:0-22951 GCA_035542455.1 Thermoanaerobaculaceae bacterium | reverse complement strand
GACGGCCGAATCCTCTATGCGACCCGCCACTTCTCCACCTTGCCGAACACCGAGCTCGCCACGGTCGACCCGCGAACCGGCGAAAGGACGCTCCTTCCGCTCGCCCAAGCGAGCGACGGGACCTACGACCCGACCGGCCGCACGCTGTTCTTCACCCGGCTCCCGGCCCAGGGCAGCCGCACGAAGCGCTACCAGGGAGGCACGGCGCAGAACATCTGGGCATTCTCGGCGGCCGGGGCCGAGGCGGTGCCGCTCACCGGAGACTTCCCGGGCACGAGCAAGACTCCGATGTGGTGGCACGGGCGGATCTACTTCGCGAGCGACCGCGACGGGGCGATGAACCTCTGGTCGATGGATGAGCACGGCGGCGATCTCAAGCAGCACACGCGGCACACGCGGTTCGACGTCCAGTCCCCGGCGATGGAGGGTGGCAGGATCGTGTACCAGCTCGGGGCTGACGTCCGCCTCTACGACGTCGCCGCCGACCGCGACGCGTTGGTGCCGATCTCGCTCGCGACCGACTTCGACCAGCTGCGCGAGCGCTGGCTCGAGAAGCCGATGGAGTACCTCACCGCGGCGCACCTCGCCCCGAAGGGCGACCGGCTGGTGCTGACCGCCCGCGGGCAGGTGTTCGTCGCGCCGGTCAAGCAGGGCCGCCTCGTCGAGGTCACGCGCTCGTCGGGCGTCCGCTACCGCCAGGCCCACTTCATGCCGGACGGGAACACCCTCGTGGCGCTGTCCGACGAGAGCGGCGAGGTCGAGTGGTGGCGGCTCCCCGCGAACGGCGCGGGTACGTCCGAGCAGCTCACTCGAGACGGCCACGTGCTGCGGTTCGACGGCGTCCCCTCGCCGGACGGCGCGTGGATCGCCTCCTACGACAAGAACCTCGTGCTCTGGCTCTACAACATCGCCGAGAAGCGGACCGTCAAGGTCGCCTCGTCGCGCCACGGTGGGTTCTCCGACCTCGCGTGGTCGCCCGACAGCAAGTGGCTCGCCTACGTGGCGTCCGCCTCCAACACGTTCGACCAGATCACGCTGTACTGCGTGGCGGACGGGACCATGACGCCGCTCACGGACGACCGCACCGAGAGCGGATCGCCGGCGTGGAGCCCGGACGGCAAGTGGATCTACTTCCTCTCCGACCGGTACCTTCATTCCGCGGTCGGAAGCCCGTGGGGGCTCCGCCAGCCCGAGCCGTTCTTCGCCAAGCCGACGAAGCTCTACGCCGTCGCGCTCGCGCGGGGGGTTCGCTTCCCGTTCGAGCCCGCCGACGAGCTCCACCCGGAGACGGCCGACAAGGGCGGCGACGGGAAGAAGGACGAGGCGAAGAAGGAGCCCGCGAGGGGCGCTGCCGTCGTCACCATCGACCGGGACGGGCTCGCGTCAAGGCTGTACGAGGTGCCGGTCGCTCCCGGCGACTACGAGGCTCTCTCGGCGGGCGCAGACAGGCTGTTCTTCCTGTCGCACGAGGTCGGCGACTCCGGTGGTGCGAGGCTGTACGCGCTCGCGATCACCAACAAGGAACCCAAGGCCAAGACGCTCATCGAGGACGTGAGGTCGTACGAGCTCTCGGCGGACGGCAAGAAGATCCTCGTGCACAAGGGCGACACACTCGCGGTCTTCGACGCCCCGTCGGAGAAGGTGGAGCTCGCCGACGCGGCGGTCGACCTCAAAGCGTGGCGTTTTCCGATCCAGCCGCGGGAGGAGTTCCGCCAGATGTTCCGCGAGGCGTGGCGGCTCGAGCGCGACTACTTCTACGACCGCGGGATGAACGGGGTGGACTGGCCCGCCATGCTGGCAAGGTACCAGCCGCTCGTGGATCGCGTGGCGGACCGCGCCGAGCTCGCCGATCTCCTCGCCCAGATGGTCAGCGAGCTTTCGGCACTCCACATGTTCGTGTACGGCGGGGATATCCGAAAGGGCAGGGACGCCGTTGCGCCGGCCTCGCTCGGAGCCGTGCTCGAACGCGACGCGACCGCCGGCGGACTGCGGGTGGCGCACATCTACCGCGGCGACGCTGACTACCCTGACCGGCTCGCGCCCCTCGCCCGCCCCGGCGTCGACGTCCGCGAGGGCGACGTCATCGAGGCGATCAACGGCGTGGCGGCGCTCTCGGTGCCGGACGCCGCGGTCCTACTCCGCGACGCGGCGGATCGCCAGGCGCTGCTGCGCGTCCGTCCGGCCGCGGGCGGCCCCTCCCGCGACGTCATCGTCACGCCGATCACGCCGGAGAAGGAGGCGGACCTGCGGTACGACGAGTGGGAGCTCACCCGGCGCCGGCACGTGGAGGAGCTCGGCAAGGGGAGGATCGGGTACGTCCACCTCCGCGCGATGGGCGGAGGCAACTACGCCGAGTGGGCGCGCGAGTTCTACCCCGTGTTCGACCGCGCCGGCCTGATCGTCGACGTCCGCCACAACCGCGGCGGCAACATCGACAGCTGGATCCTCGAAAAGCTCCTCCGCAAGGCGTGGTTCTACTGGCAACCGAGGGTCGGTGACCCGACCTGGAACATGCAGTACGCCTTCCGGGGCCACGCGGTGGTGCTCGTGGACCAGAACACCGCCTCGGATGGCGAAGCGTTCGCCGAGGGGTTCCGCCGCCTCGGGATCGGCAAGGTGATCGGGGCCCGCACGTGGGGAGGCGAGATCTGGCTCTCGAGCAGCAACTTCCTGGTGGATAAGGGAATCGCGACCGCGGCGGAGACCGGCGTCCACGGCCCGGAGGGGCAGTGGCTGATCGAGGGGCACGGCGTGGACCCGGACATCGCCGTGGACGACCTCCCGGCGGCGACGTTCAAGGGCGGGGACGCCCAGCTCGACGAGGCGATCCGGGTGTTGGAGGAGGAGATCCGCGACCACCCGGTGCCGGTGCCGCCTCCCCCGGCGTACCCCGACAAGTCGGCCAAGCCCCCGCGGGGAACCGCGGGGACGAGTTGACGTGCATGCGACTCCGTCTTAACCTCGCGCGGACTGGAGGACAGCCATGAACAACCGACGCATCTTCGCCGTTGCGGCCGCGATCGCCGCCGCCGTGCTCATCGGGGCTTCGCCCGCGCCCGCGCAGCTCGACCTCCCGCGCCCGAGCCCGAAGGCCACGGTGTCGCAGACCGTCGGCCTCACCGACGTCACCATCACCTACTGCCGACCCGGCGTGAAGGGCCGCGTCATCTGGGGCGGCCTCGTGCCGTACGACCAGGTGTGGCGCACCGGTGCCAACGAGGCCACCACGATCACGTTCTCCGACGAGGTCACCGTCGAGGGGACGAAGCTCCCGGCCGGGACGTACGGCCTGTTCACCATCCCCGGCAAGGACGAGTGGACGGTGATCTTCAACAAGGGCGCCAAGCAGTGGGGCGCCTACGAGTACAAGCAGGCCGAGGACGCGCTGCGCATCAAGGTCAAGGCGCACCCGGACGAGTTCCGCGAGCTGATGACGATCTGGTTCCCGGCGGTGTCCGCCGAGTCCGCGACGGTGGCGATCTGCTGGGAGAAGCTCACCGTCCCCTTCACGATCAAGGTCGACACCAACACCAAGGTGCTCGCGGCCGCCCGCAAGGCGATCGCCGAGGCCAAGCCCGACGACTGGCGGACGAGCTACCGCGCCGCCGCGTTCTGCCTCGACAACAACGTGAACCTCGACGAGGCGCGGACGTGGCTCGCAAAGTCGGTCGCGGTCAAGGAGACGATGTACAACCTCGCCGGGCAGGCGCGCTTCCTGGCGCTCGCCGGCAAGAAGGCCGACGCGATCGCGCTCGCCAAGAAGGCGATCGCGGTCGGCAAGGCGCAGGACCCGAAGGCCGACACCGCGATGGTGGACAACCTGATCAAGGAGTGGGAAAAGTAGTGAAGGGCGGCCGCACCGAGGGGCGACCGGTTCTGGCGGCGGCCTGCACGAGCGGGCCGCTCGCTTCGCCGGGCTGGACCGACTGCGCGGAATGCCCCCGGCCTGACGCCGTGTTGACCCCACCAACGGAAACCGCTCGACGTCGGGCGCCGCGGGCGCTCGGAAAGGGGAAGACGAGATGAGGAAGACCGTTCGTGCCGCACTCGCTGGTGCCGTCCTGATGGCCGGGGGGATCGTGTACGCCGCCGCGCCCGCGCGCAACGTGAGCGCCGCCCGCCACCCCAATATCGCCGCCGCTCAGAGGCTCGCGCACCAGGCGTGGGAGAAGATCGTGGCGGCGCAGCGCGCCAACGAGTGGGACATGGGTGGGCACGCCCAGAAGGCCAAGCAGCTCCTGGACGAGGTCAACCAGGAGCTCAAGCTCGCAGCCGAAGCCGCGAACCAAGCCAAGTAGCCACCCCGCCGGTACCGGTCGGCGCCATCCGGCCTCGGGCGTTGGTATGATCGCTCGAGGTCCTGATGGAGCGTGTGCGTGAGCAGGTCGGCGCCGACCCGGCCGGCGGTGCGGCCGGTCCGCGACGGCGCTTCCCGTGGCGCCTGCTCGCGGTGTGCCTCGTGTTCGCGGCCGGCACAGCCGTCCGCCTCTACCGGATCGGGGACCCCCCGTTCGACTTCCACCCGACGCGCCAGTACCGCAGCGCGCTCCTGGCCCGCTGGTACTACCTGGAGAACGCGCCCGGCGTCCCCGCGTGGCGGCGCGAGGTCGCGGAGATCAACGCCCGCGAGCGGTACGAGTTCCCGCTGCTCCAGTACGTCTCCGCGCTAGGGTACCGGCTGGAAGGCCGCGAGGACCTGCGAATCCCGCGGACGCTCTCGGCGCTCGCGTGGCTGGCGGGAGGCGCGATACTCCTGCGCCTCGCGCGGCGCATCGCCGGACTCGACGGCGCGCTCGTCGCCGCGTCGATCTACCTCCTCCTCCCGTTCGGCGTCGCCGCGAGCCGCGCGTTCCACCCGGACGCGCTCATGGTCGCGCTGCTGCTGCTGAGCTACGCCGCGCTCCTCGCGTGGGCGGAGCGCGGCCGGCTCCCCCGCCTCCTCGCCGCGGGGGCGGCCTGCGGGGTGGCGGCGCTCGTCAAGCCGATGGCGGTATTCCAGGTCGTCGCGGGGTTCGCGGCCGTTTGGGTCGCACGGCGGCGCCGAGGCGAACGGGCGACCGTCGCCGAATCCGCCCTCTTCCTCGTGGTGGCAGCGGGCGTCGCGGCGCCGTACTACGCCGCCCAGTGGGTCGGGGCGAGGACGCTCAGCGGCGTCGCCGACCTCTCGTTCATCCCGCATCTCCTCGCGACCGTCGCGTTCTGGCAAGGGTGGCTCGCGCAGATCTGGAAGGTGCTCGGGTTCGTCGCCCCAGCGGCGGCGGTGCTGGGGTGGGCGACGCTTCCGCGCGGGAACACGAGGGCGCTGCTGGGCGGCCTGGCTGCCGGCTACGCCGCGTTCTGTCTCTGCTTCGACTACCAGGCGTTCACGCACGACTACTACCACCTCCAGCTCGTCCCGCTCGTTGCCGTCGCGCTCGCGCCGCTCGCGGACCGCGTGGTCCGGGTCGTCCGCGGGGGTTCGATCCCGCTGGTCGGCCCGGTCGGATTCCTCGCCGTCGTGTTCGTCGCGGCGGTGCTCGACCTCGCCGTGCTCTCCTACTACCGCGAGCGCGGCGGCGGTCCCGCGGCGGAGGTGGCGACGTATCGCGAGGTGGGCGAGCTGGTCGGCCACGGCGCGGCGAACGTGCTGCTCGCCAACTACTACGCCTACCCGCTGCGGTACTACGGCGAGCTCGGCGGGACGTACTGGCCGCTCTCATTCGACGCCCGCCTCTCGGCGCTGATGGGCAGGACGTCGCCGAGCGCGGCCGAGCGGCTCTCCGCGATCGTGGCGCGGTCCAACGCGCGGTACTTCATCGCGACCGACCTGCCGGAGCTGGCGGCGCAGCCCGATCTCGTGCACCACCTCGCCGCGACGTTCGCCCTCCGTGCTTCCACCGATCGGTACGTGATCTACGACCTCCGGCAGCCGGCTGCGCCGGGGGCGCGGTAGCGGCCGGCGCTCAGGCGGACGCCGCGAGCGACGCGCGCGGTCCGCGAGCGAGCGCTTCGAGCAGCGGCGCCACGGCGAGCACGGCGACGCAGCCGACGACGTTGTACCAGAGGAACGAGATGCGCGTGAACGCGAAGCACGCGATCACGAGCGCCTCCGCCGCGAGCGCGGCCGCGAACACCGCGGTCCCCGAGACGCGCTTGAGGTAGAACCCGGCGAGGAAGACGCCGAGGATCGTCCCGTAGAACAGCGAGCCCAGGATGTTGACCGCCTCGATCAGCGAGCCGAGGCGGCTCGCGTACTCCGCGAACAGCACGGCGAACGCTCCCCACCCCACCGTGGCGAGGCGCGAGACGAGCACGTAGTGCCGGTCGGCCTCGCCCGGGCGGAGGAGCCGGCGGTACACGTCCACCAGCGTCGTGGAGGCGAGAGCGCTGAGCTCGGCGGACGAGGCCGACATCGACGCGGCGAACACCATCGCGAGCACGAGACCTACGAGCCCGGCCGGGAGGTTGCGGACGACGAACGAGAGGAAGACGTAGTTAGTGTCGCTGGGGTCGGCCTTCGGGTCCGCGGCGCGGATCAGCGAGATCGCCTCGGCGCGCAGTGAGCCGGACCGGGCGCTCGCCGCCCGATACGCCGCAACCGCGCCGGCCTCGCCGCCGTCGTGCCGCCGCAGCGCCGAGGCGAGATCGCGTGCGCGCGCCTCCTGCTCGCCGTGCGCCGTAACGTACCTCGCCTCCACGTCGGCGAACCGCCCACCGTGGACGGACGCCCGCACCCTCGCAGTCTCGACCGGGTTGAAGAACACGGGCGGCGCCGCGAACTGGTAGAACGCGAACACCGTCGCGCCGACCAGCAGGATCCCGAACTGCATCGGCACCTTGACCATCCCGTTGAACAGGAGGCCGAGGCGGCTCTGCGTCACCGAGCTCCCGGTCAGGTAGCGCTGGACCTGGGACTGGTCCGTGCCGAAGTACGACATCTGCAGGAACGTGCCGCCGATCAGCCCGGACCACAGCGTGTAGCGGTCCGTCAGGCTGAACGAGGGGTCGACCGCCCTCAGCCTTCCGGCCTTCCCCGCCACCCGCAGCGCGTCGAGGAGCGAGACGTCGGCGGGGAGCAGCGCGACGATCGCGACGAACGCCGCCGCGAGGCCGGCGAGGATGATGCCGGCCTGGAGCGTCTGCGTGCGGCCGACCGCGCGCGCCCCGCCCGACGTCGTGTAGATCACCACCGCCGTGCCGATCACGAGGACGGTCACGCGCGTGTCCCACCCCAGGATGACCGACAGGATCAGCGAGGGCGCGAAGATCGTGAGGCCGGCGGCGAGGCCGCGCTGGATCAGGAACAGGAACGCCGTGAGCGCCCGGGTCTTGAGGTCGAACCGGGACTCGAGGTACTCGTACGCCGTGAACACCTTGAGGCGGTGGTACAGCGGCACCGCCGCCGCCGACACGACGATCATCGCGATCGGCACGCCGAGGTAGAACTGGACGAACCTCATCCCGTCCGTGTACGCCTGGCCGGGCGTCGAGAGGAAGGTGATCGCCGACGCCTGCGTGGCCATGATCGAGATCGCCACCGTGCCCCAGCGCATCTCCTTCCCCGCCAGGAGGTACGCCCTGGTGTCCCGGCTCCTCCCGCCGCGCCAGACGCCGTACGCGACCATCGCCGCCAGCGCGGTCGCGAGAACGGCCCAGTCGAGGTGGCTCACTCGAACGCCCTCGTGAACAGCACGAACAGGGCGATCAGCACCGCGAGCGTGCCGGCGACGACCCCGTACAGCGCGCCCCAGGAGGCGCCGAAGGGAGGCGGCTCCTCGACGGAGGAGGCGTCGGTGGCCGTGGGTCCGGTGCCGGGGACGACGGGGTCAGGCATGCGGGCGGCCTCCGGCGAGCAGGTCGACGAACAGGCGGATCGCCCCGCGCACACCGGCAGGCAGCTCGCGGAAGAACGCGAGCGAGGTGTGCACGTACGTCCCCTTCCCGTACGCCGCGAAGAGGAGCCCGCCCTGCAGCGGCTTCTCCCCCGGGTCGGACATGGAGAGCAGCGCCTGGTACCGCGGATCCCACGTCCCCGGGAAGTACAGCCCCCGCTCCTGGATCCACCCGTCGAAGTCCCGCGCCGAGATCGCGAGGGGCGTCGTGAGCATGGGGTGCTGCGGCATCAGGATCGTCACGGGAGCGGTCTCGTCCGTCACCCGTTCGCGCGACAGCTTGAGCGGGAACGGCCCGAGGTTCTCCGTCACGAGGCCGCGCTCGGTGTTGTACTGGACCACGAGCGTCCCGCCGCCCTGCACGTAGGCGAGCAGGCGCTCCTGCGCATGGGAGAGGCGGGGCCGCGTGTTGTACGCGCGCACGCCGACGACGATCGTGCCGAACCTCGAGAGGTCGGCGTCCTCGAGCTGGTCGTCGGTGAGCAGCTCGACGTCGAACCCGAGCTGGCGCAGGACCGCCGGAGTCTCTTCGCCCGGGCCCATCACGTACCCGACCGTGGTCACCGTGCGCGTGACGTCGACCCGCACGAGCCTCGCGGCCGCGGGCGGGAGGAGCATCTGGGGCGGGATGTGCGGGTGCGAGATCTCGACCTCGGTGCGGGCCTGCTCCTCCCGGTCGGTCCGCACAAACGCCGTCAGCTCGCCGGTGCTCTCGCGGGGCGGCGGGCTCAGGGTGAACCGGGCCGTGCCCTCGTCGCCGGGCGTCTCGAACGCGAACGTCGCGCTCTCCGGCTCCACGCGCCAGCCCTCGGTCGCCGCCAGGCGGACCGTCGCCGAGGTCTTCGCCTCGTGGGCGCGGGCCGTCACGCGCACCTGGCGCGGCCGTCCGTCGGGCAGCACGATGACGGGCACGCCGAGGTCGACGGTCACCCTCGGGACGATCGCGAGCTCGCGCGTCCGCTCCCCCTCCACGGGGTCGGTCCAGCGGTGCTGGACCGGCACCGAGTAGCGGAGCTCCTCCCCTCCGGCGTGCAGCACGAACGTCGCCGTCACGGCGGGCGGGGTGCGGGGCTGGCCGATCAGGGTCTGGTCGGAGACGTTGTACAGCCCGAGACCGTGCGGCGAGGCGAGCCAGTACGGCTGCGTGTACGCGATCTCCTTGGGGAGCTGCACGGTCATGGTCCGCGTGACCGGCTCGTTGTCCGCGAGGCTGACCGGGAGGTCACCATGGCCGCCGGCGGCCGCAGCGGGCGCGGACGGGAACGGGGTCTCCAGCCGCACGAGGCTGATGGGAACCGCGCTGCGGTTCACCGCCAGAGCCGTCACGTCGACGGCCGACCCCGGGGTGGCCGTGGGCCGGCTCGACATCGCCTCCAGCCACAGGCCGGTGCACATCCGGACCACCTCGAGCACCTCCTGCCGCTTCTCCGAGACCCACGGGGTCTGCTCGAGCCGGCCGAGCGCCGCGAGCGCCTCGAGCAACGCGGGCACCGAGGCCGCCGGGTCGGTGTCGCGGTACTCCGCGATCGTCTGGGCGATGATCCGGCCGACGGTGGTCCCGCCGGGGACCTGGCCCCAGGTGAGGTCCACGCCGTCGAACAGGTCCTTCGTCGCGGGGTCGCCCGCCACCATCTCGAGGTAGTTCGGGAGCGACCCGCGCCGCGGCGCCGACCCGAACCCCTGGCTCTTGTGCATGCTGCGCGAGGCGGCGGCGATCTCGGCGAACGACGCTCCGAGCACGGGGTCGTAGGCGCCGAGGTCCACGGTGAGCTGAGGCTTGGCGTCGGCGGGACGCGGCTCGCCGTCGCGCCGCCACGCGTTCCACATCAACCGCTTGGCCTGCCACGGCGAGACGAAGCGCAGCTGCTCGGGAAAGCGCGTGGGGTCGGCTGCGGCCGTGAACGCCTCGGCGGCGAGGATCGCCGACGCCGTGTGGTGGCCGTGGCCGCCCTCGCCGTTCGCGGGGAACCGGGTGACGATCACGTCGGGCCGGAACGACCGGATCACCCAGACGACGTCCGAGAGGACCGCGTCGTGGCCCCAGAACCGGAGCGTCTCCTCCGGCCCCTTGGAGAAGCCGAAATCGATCGCCCGCGTGAAGAACTGCTCGGCGCCGTCGATCGCGCGCGCCGCCAGGAGCTCTTCGGTGCGGACCACGCCGAGCTGGTCGCCCTGCTCGGTGCCGATGAGGTTCTGTCCGCCGTCGCCCCGTGTGAGGGCGAGGTACGCCGTGCGCACCTTGCGCCCCTGTGCCAGCCACGCGAGCATCGCCGTGTTCTCGTCGTCCGGGTGAGCGCCAATGTAGAGCGCGCTGCCCACGACCGCGAGCCTCTCCACCGCGACGCGCCGGCGTGCCGCGTCTACGGCCGGCGGCTGCGCCGTGGCTCCGGAGGTGCACAGCAGAGCTGCGAGAGATGCGAGCGAGGCGAGGCACTGGCGGGGAATCGTCATCGAGTCTCCCTTCCCGTTCCAACCTTATACGCCGGCCGGCTGGTGCGGTTCGACCGGGAGGCCGTCGGCGGCATGGAAGTGCAAGCAACTCCCGCGGACGTCGAATTCCGCCCGGACCGGCGCCCCGCGGCCGTGGGCGCCGTCGGCGGCTCGGCCGGCGTGCGGGACCTCTCGGCGGCCTTGTCTCAAGAGCGCGGGCGTCAGGCGGTGGGGCGGCGCGGAGCGGCGAGCCTGCCCTGGAGGAGCGCCTCGCCCTCACGGTCGAACCCGGTGAACTCGATGCCGATCCCGGGGTACGGCTCCCGCCTCTGGGCGGTCTGCCGGACGACGCGCGCCGTCCCTGGGACGGAGCGAGCGCCGGGCAGGAACAGCTCGAACCTGATCTCGGTGCCGGTCGGGAGCGTGTGCGGCACGCGCAGGAGAGCGCCGTGCATCGAGAGGTTGACCGTCTCGCACAGGACGCGCCGCGCCGCCGCGTGGCCGGCGATCTCGAGGCGGACCGGCACCCGGAGCGCCGACCTGGGCGGAATCCTCAGGAGCGGCTGCAGGACCCCCGAGAGCGCCTGCCCGACCCGTTCGAGCGGAAGCACCCGGTTCGCGCCCCGCCCGATGTACCCCTCGGCGTCGCGCTGCCAGCGCTCCCGCGCGACCAGGACGAGGCCGGAGGCGCGGCACGGCGACTCGGGGGCGCGGACGGCCCTGAGGAAGCCGCCGGTCTGTGCCGATTCGAGGGGGTGGGACACCACCAGGGCGTCGTACCGCCCGCGGCCTGCGAGGCGGAGCGCCGACGAGCCGTCTTCAGCCGCAGTCACGTGGTGGCCGAAACGGGCGACCCCCTCGAGCACACACCCCTGCATCGCCTCCTCGAAGCCGACCAGGAGCAGCTCGCACCCGTTCTCCAACCCTTCCCCCGAGCGGAGACCCCGCAGTGTACAAGCCTGGCTCCGAACGCGATGGGCGGGTGTGACGCGGGTCACAATGTGGCCCACGGCGGGTTACAATCCACGACCACGGAGGACGTTGGATGCTGGAGACGATCCGCAGGGAGGTGGCGGCCGCCGTCGCGGCGGCGCTCTCGGGGATGGGCGTCGACAACCCCCAGGTCGCGCTCGAGGTCCCGCCGCGCCGCCAGCTGGGCGACCTCGCGTGGGCGGGGGCGCTTCCGCTGGCGAAGGCGTTGAGGAAGCCGCCGCGCGCGATCGCGGAGGATGTCGCGGCGCGCGTCGACTCGGCTCGCGCCGCCCTCGAGGGCGACCATCCCCTCGCGCTGCTCGAGCCGGGCTGCTCGATCGAGGGCCCCGGATTCCTCAACTTCCGCCTCCGTCGGGGCCCGACCCTCGCCCACCTCCTTCTCTCGGCGTCGGGGAGTCGGGGTCGTGAGACGGGAGGGCGCGACTCGGGAGTCACTCCCGACGAGCACGGGGGGCTTGGGGCGGACGCGGAGGCGGGAGGCACGGCCGGCGGGCTGAAGAGCCCCCCCAAGGTGATCGTCGAGCACACGAACATCAACCCCAACAAGGCCGCCCACATCGGGCATATCCGCAACGCCGTCCTCGGCGACACCCTGGTGCGCTGCCTGCGTTTCCTCGGCAGCACGGTCGAGGTCCAGAACTACGTGGACGACACCGGCGTCCAGGTCGCGGACGTCGTCGTCGGGCTCCTCTTCCTCCCGGAACCGGAGCTGATGGGCGCCGTCGCCCTCATCTGGCCGGAGACGGCGGCCTCGCCCTCCCGCAGCGGAGCGCTCGCGGCTCTGGCGGTACGGGAAGCGTCCCGCTCGCTGGTCACCGACGCCCTCGGCTCTCCCGACTTCGACGACCTGTGCTGGGAGCTCTACCCGCGCGTCACGCGCTGGTACGAGAGCGACGAAGCGGCGGCGGGGTTCAGGGCCCGGGTGCTGCACGCGATCGAGGGCGGCTTCCCCCCCGAGCTGACCCTCACCGAGGCGGTCCGGCAACTCTCCTCTTCGGGAACCGGACCCCGGACCCCCGACCCGCACGCCGTGGCCCGGGTCGCGGCTGCGGTCGCCGAGGCCAACCTGCGCTGCCACCTCATCACCATGGGCCGGCTCGGGATCGCGTACGACGTTCTCCCGCACGAGTCGGACATCCTCCACCGCGGGTTCTGGCGCCGTGCGTTCGAGCTGCTGCAGGCCGCCGGCGCGATCCGTCTCGAGACCGACGGGAAGAACGCCGGCTGCTGGGTGATGTCGCTCGCCGACTCACCCGAGTTCGCGGGGATGGCGGACGCCGACAAGATCCTCGTCCGCTCCAACGGCACCGTTACGTACACCGGCAAGGACATCGCCTACCAGCTCTGGAAGCTCGGCCTCCTCAGGGACGACGACGGCACGCTCCACGACTTCGGGTATCGCCCGTTCGCGCACTTCGCCCAGGGCGGCGCGGCCTCTCCCGTCGAGTACGGCCGGGGCGGAGGGACGCTCTACCGCACCGCGTCGGACCCCTCCGAGCGCCCGGTGGGCGCCTCGTTCGGCGCGGGCTCGCGGGTGTTCAACGTGATCGACGTCCGTCAGTCGTACCCTCAGAAGGTCGTCAAGGAGGCGATCCGCGTGCTCGGCCACGGCGCAGGCGCCGAGAACTCCGTGCACTTCGCGTACGAGATGGTGGCGCTCACGCCCAAGGCCGTCAGGCGGCTCGAGGCGACGCAACACCTCGACTTCGGCCTCCCGGAGGAGGACATGGCGCGTCCGTTCATCGAGATGTCGGGCCGCCGCGGGATCGGCGTCACGGCCGACGCGCTCCTCGCCACGCTGATCCGGGAGGCGGAGCGCGCGATCGCCGAGAGGCTGGACGCGGGCGGCTCGCCGCCGCCGCAACACCTCGCCGAGCGCGCTCGCGCGATCGCGGTCGGGGCGCTCCGGTACCAGATGGCGCGCCAGGGGCGCAACCGAGTCCTCGCGTTCGACTTCGACGAGGCGCTCGCGTTCGAAGGCGACACCGGGCCGTACCTCCAGTACTCCGCCGTTCGGGCCGCCAAGATCTTTGAGAAGCTCTCGGCGCAGGGGCTCGCGGGTTCGCTCGCGGGCGACGCACGGGCGGCGGAAGGCTCGGCGGTTCCCGACGACCTCTGGGAACTCGTCCTCGCGTGCGCCCGGACGCCCGAGATGGTCGAGAAGGCCGTCAACTCGCTCGAGTTCTCGCTCCTCGCCGGCCACGCGCGCGACCTCGCCCAGACGTTCCACAAGCTCTACCACGAGCATCCGGTCCTGCACGCCGAGGACGAGGACACCCGGGCGCTCCGGCGAGCGGTGTTCCGCCTCTTCGCCGTGACCATCGCCTCGATCCTCGAGGAACTGCTCGGCATCCCCGTCCCGGCCGAGATGTAGTCGAGGCAAAGGCGCGAGGGAAGACGGAAGAAGGTAGAGGGAAGACATAGGGCGCCGCCCGAGCCCCTGCTTCCGTCCTTCGTCTTCCGTCTTCCGTCTTCCCTCTTCCGTCTGCCCGCTTCCCTCTCGCCGAACCGGGTACCATGCCCGCATGGAGAGGATCCCCGCGTACGAGCGCGACCCCTACCTGACTCGGATCGACACGGAGGTCGTCGAGGTGGGCGCCGACGGCGGCCACCCCTTCGCCGTGCTCGCCGACACCGTGCTCTACCCCGAGGGCGGGGGGCAGCCGTCCGACCGCGGCTCGCTGGGTGAGGCGGAGGTGCTCGACGTCAGGAGACGGTGTGACGTCGTGCAGCACGTCCTCGACCGCCCGCTGCCGCTCGGACCGGTGACCGCCGCGCTCGACTGGAAGCGGCGGTTCGACCACATGCAGCAGCACACCGGCCAGCACCTGCTGACCGCCGTCGCCGAGGACCGCCTGGGGTGGCCGACGACGGCGTTCCACCTCGGCGAGCGCGTGTGCGACATCGAGCTCGCGGTCGCCTCCGTCGCTCCCGGTCAGCTCGCGGCCCTCGAGGAGGCGGTCGCCGCCGAGGTCCGGGCCGCCCGCCCGGTTTCGGCCCGCCGGGTCACGCCCGCGGAGTACGCGACGCTCGCGGTGCGGACGCGGGGTCTCCCGGCCGGCCACACGGGCGACGTGCGTCTGGTGGAGATCGCCGGGATCGACCTCAACACGTGCGGCGGCACCCACCTCCGCTCGACCGCCGAGATCGAGGCGGTGAAGCTGCTCGGCACCGAGCCGATGCGCGGCGGCACCCGAGTGTTCTGGGTGGCGGGCGGCCGCGTCCGCGCCCGCCTCGCGGTCCACGAGGCGCGCGCCGCCGCGTTGCGCGGCCTGCTCGGAGCTCCGGACGACGAGCTCGAGACCGTCGCGGAGCTCAAGCTCGACCGGCTCCGCGAGCTCGAGAAGCGCGTGCGCGGTCTCGAGGACGAGGTCGCCGACGCTGCGGCCGAGGCGCTTGCGGCCCGCTCCGAGCGCGTCGTGAGCGCGCACTTCGAGGGCAAGGACATCTCGTTCCTGCAGCGAGTCGGCCGGCGGCTGTCCGTCGCGGCGCCCGCGGCGGTCGCGCTGCTCACCGCCTCGGACGGGAACCAGACGTCGTTCGTCGTCGTTGCGGGCGAGGCCGCATTGCCGGACGTGCAGGCCGCCGGACGCGAGGTTGGCGGCATCCTCGGCGGGCGCGGCGGTGGGGCCGGGCGCATCTTCCAGGGCAAGGCAGGGTCGCTGGCAGGTCGCGACCGCGCGCTGGCGCGTCTGGTCGAGCTCGTCACCGCCGTCTGAGGGCGTACGCACGCGCGCCGACCGCCTTGCTTTCGGCGGGCGTTGGGCTTACCGTGACCGCTCCGGTCCCGGGGGAAGAGGTCGGCGGCGGATCGCGGACGGGGCCAGTGCAGCCAGGGAGAGCGGATGGGCCTCATCGGGCAGCTGATCGAGTTCGTCCTGCACATCGACGCGCACCTCGACGTCATGATCCAGCAGTACGGGCTCCTGACGTACCTGTTCCTGTTCGTGATCGTGTTCTGCGAGACGGGGTTCGTGGTCACGCCGTTCCTGCCCGGCGACTCGCTCCTGTTCGCCGTCGGCACGTTCGCCGCGCGCGGGTCGCTCACCCTCGCCGTCGGCCTGACGGTGCTCGCGGGTGCCGCCGTTCTCGGCGACACCGCCAACTACTGGATCGGCGCCGTGGTCGGCCCCGCGGTGTTCCACAAGGAGAACGTGCGCTTCCTGAACAGGCGGCACCTCCAGCGGACCCACGAGTTCTACGAGCGCTACGGCGGCAAGACGATCGTGATCGCCCGGTTCGTCCCGATCGTCCGGACGTTCGCGCCGTTCGTCGCCGGGATCGGCAAGATGACGTACGGGCGGTTCCTCTCCTACAACGTCGTCGGCGGCGTCGCGTGGGTGGTCGGGTTCGTGATGGCTGGGTTCTGGTTCGGGAACATCCCTGTGGTCAAGCGCAACTTCACTCTCGTCATCTTCGCGATCATCATCATCTCGGTGATGCCGGCCGTGATCGAGGTCATCCGCCAGCGCGCTCGAGCCCGCAGCGAGACGAGCTGACCACACAGAGTTCACAGTTGACAGTTCACAGTTCACAGTCGACTACGCGTGAGTGATCGTTTCCCAGTGTCAACTGTGAACTGTCAACTGTCGGCTGTTTCTCTCACGCACCGGCGCGGCCGTACAGCCACGCGAGGCCGGCGAACCGGCCCCGGAGCGCGTCGCCGAGCATCCAGTCGGTGAGCCGGAACCGCCAGTTGCCCTCTGCCTTCGAGGGCATGTTCATCCGGCAGTCGGCGCCCAGTCCCGCAATGTCCTGGTGCGGCACGATCGCGAGGTCGGCGACCGAGGAGAGCGCGAGTCGGATCATGTCCCAGTGGATCTCGCGCCCGTCGGTCGCGAGGTAGCGGCAGACGAACTCCTTCTCGGACGGGGACGCGTCGCCGAGGAACCAGCCCAGAGTCGTGTTGTTGTCGTGCGTCCCCGTGTACACGACCAGGTTGCGGCGATGCCGGTACGGCACGAACTGGCTCCGTGGCTCGGGGCTGAAGGCGAACTGCAGGACCGCCATCCCGGGGAGACCGAGGGAGTCGCGCAGCTCGGTGACGTCCTCGGTGATCACCCCGAGGTCCTCCGCGACAAGAGGCAGGTCGCCGAGCCCCGCGCGGATCGCGTCGAACACCCGGCGTCCCGGCCCGGGGACCCAGCGACCGGTGGCGGCCGTCCGCGCGCCGGCCGGCACCTCCCAGAACCCGGCGAACCCGCGAAAGTGGTCGAGCCGTACGGCGTCCACGAGCTCGAACGTGGACCGCATCCGCGCCACCCACCACGCGTACCCCGACCGCGCCAGGGCCTCCCAGTCGTACAGGGGGTTCCCCCACAGCTGGCCGGTCTTGCTGAAGTAGTCGGGCGGGACGCCGGACACCGCGAGCGGCCGGCCGCGCCCGTCGAGCCGGAACATCCCACGGTTGGCCCAAACGTCGGCGCTGTCGTCCGCCACGTAGATGGGGAGATCGCCGAGGATTCCGATGCGGAGCCCGCGCGCCTTGTCGCGGAGGCGGCTCCACTGGTCGAAGAACACGAACTGGCAGAACTCCTCGAACGCGACGTCGCGCTCGTGGGCCGCCGCCCAGGCGTCCACCGCCCCCGCCCGGCGGAGGGCCAGCCCGTCCGGCCACGTCCACCACGACGCTCCGCCGGTCGCCTCCTTCAGGGCGGCGAACACCGCCCACTCCCGCAGCCACGACGCGTGAGCGGCCCGGAACGCCTCCGAGCGCTCGCGGATCCCTGCGTGCGCCCGTGCGGCGACCCGGCCGAACGCCCGCTCGAGGAGGTGCCGCTTGTACGGCACAACCTTGTCGAACTCGACCTTGAACGGCGAGAACTCTGGCGCCGCCGAGACGTCGGCGCCCTGCAGGAGCCCGTCCTCGCGCATGAGATCGGGGCTGATGAGTGCCGCGTTTCCCGCGAACGTGGACATCGCGGCGTACGGCGCGGCGCCCGGTCCGGGAGGGTTGAGCGGCAGCACCTGCCACCACCGCGCGCCGGCGCGGGCCAGCCACTCGAGGTACCCGTGGGCGGCCGGACCGAGGTCACCGATCCCGTACCGACCCGGCAGACATGTCGGGTGGAGGAGAACGCCGCACGCTCGCGCGAATGCCATCGTTGAGACTCTCCCGCCGGCTATGGTACTGGATCGGGGGCTCGCGCCCGCCGGGCCGCGGAGCGTCCGCCTCAACGGCGCAGCCGGCGCCACCACGCTCGCAACCGGTCGCCGAGGCGGCGCCCACCGGCGTAGAAGAACCTGAAGTGTCGGACCCCGACCGCGAACGGGATCGGTTTCGGCGCGTAGCGCTCGCGGAGGTGGTGAACGTGGTCCATCGTGAACAGGTAGAGGTCTGTTTCGGTCCGACCGGGGAACTCCGCCATCACGCCGCTCCGTTGGATCGCCCCGATCATCGGGCGGTACACGGAGTCGTACCACGACGCCACCGCCTCGCCCCAGCTCAGCCCGCGCCCCGTCTCGACCCCACGGTAGTACCGGTGCACGGTGATGTGCTCGAGGAGCCGCTCGTAGCCATCCGGCTCCGTGGCGCGGAACTCCTCAGCGGAGGCGGGCACGAGGCCGGTGGCCTCCAGGAAGTCCGCGAGACCGCGGTTCAGCACGACGTCCTCGATCGACGCGCCGGGGTCGAGCGGGACGGGCGTGAGGAACTCCTTGACGTGCGCCTCGATCGTGGGGAGGCCGAGCGACCTCGCGACCGAGACCCTGTGGTGTCCATCGACCACGAAGTACGCGTCCCCCACCTGGTAGAGCTCCACCGCGGGGAACCCGGACGGACCCTCCGCCAGCTCCTCGACCTCCTCCCAGCGGTCCCGGAGGGCCTCCTCGCGGGGAAGGAACTCGCGGTTGAACTCGCGCTCGCGCCCCAGCGTCCCTACGATCCGGTCGAGCGGGACGTCCCGGTTGCCGCGGTCCACGGTGTGCTTGAGCCGCAGCCCCGCTCTCACCCGGTCGAACGGGAGCAGGTCGAGCGGCCGGCCTGTGAGGACCCCGAGGAGATCCTGCATCACCGCCGCGCGACGCGCCGCGTCGAAGCGAGTCAAGATCGGCCTCCCGACCCTTGCGGGTCGCCGAATCCGCGTTACGATGAGCCCCATGGTACACGCTCACGAGTCGCGCCGGCCGTTCCGTCTCGCGTCCACGAAGCTCCTGTTCGCACTGGCGTTGGTTGGCGCAACGGCGGGCGCGTTCCTCGCGGAGTCCGGCACCGACGGCAACCAGCAGCCGAGGCCGCTCCGCCGGGTCCTCCAGCGCGCCGCGCCCAACTGGAACAACGACTGGTCGAAGGGCGCCGTCTTCTACGAGGTGTTCGTCCGCAGCTTCGAGGACTCCAACGGCGACGGGGTCGGCGACCTCAAGGGGCTGATCGGGAAGCTCGACTACCTCAACACCGGCGACGCCGCCACGACGAGCGACCTGAAGGTCGACGCGATCTGGCTCATGCCGGTGTTCAAGTCGCCCAGCTACCACGGGTACGACACGACGGACTACGAGACTATCAACCCGGACTACGGCACGAACGACGACTTCGCCACGCTGTGCCGGGAGGCCCACCGCCGCGGCATCAGGGTGATCATCGATCTCGTGGTCAACCACACCTCCTCGGACCACCCCTGGTTCGTCGAGGCGTCGTCCTCGCAGACCTCGCCCAGGCGCGACTGGTACGTCTGGAGCCCCGCCGACCTGGGATGGCGGCAGCCGTGGAACATCTACGGCGGCGCCGATACCTGGCACCAGAACCTCAAGGACGGCCAGTGGTACTACGGCGTGTTCTGGGCAGGGATGCCCGATCTCAACTTCCGCAACCCCCAGGTGAGGGCGGAGATCAAGCGCCTCGCGGCGCTTTGGCTGACGCGCGGCGCCGACGGTTTCCGCCTCGACGCAGCCCGCCACCTCGTCGAGAACGGCGCGGGGCTCCTCCAGGTGGATCAACCGGAGACGCACGCGTTCTGGCGCGAGTTCTCCGCCGCCGTGCGCACGGTCAAGGCCGAGGCCACCCTGGTCGGCGAGGCGTGGACCGACACCCCGATCATCGCGACGTACTACGGCAACACCTCCGCGGTTCCCGGCGGCGACGAGCTCCCGATGACGTTCGACTTCCCTCTCGCGTCGGCTATCGTCCAGGGTGTCAACTCGCAGGATGCCACGGTCATCGGCAACAAGCTCACCGAGGTGCAGAACACCTACCCGCAGGGCGCCACCGACGCGCCGTTCCTCACGAACCACGACCAGATCCGCATCGCCACGCAGGTCGCGGGCGACGAGAGCCGGATGCGGAGCGCGGCGGCGATCCTCCTGACACTCCCGGGCAGCCCGTTCCTGTACTACGGCGAGGAGGTCGGGCTCGTGAACGGCAGCTCGGACTCCGACGACCGGTTGAAGCGCACGCCGATGCCCTGGGATGCCACCCAGGGCGGCGGGTTCACGACGGGCGCGCCGTGGTTCCCGTTCTCGCCGGGGCGCGAGACGGCGAACGTCGCGAGCGAGACCAACGATCCCGCGTCGCTGCTCTCGCGCTACCGCCTCCTGATCCGCGCCCGCCGCGCATCGGCCGCGCTCAGCACCGGGGCGTTCCAGCTCCTCTCGACCGGCAACGCCCAGGTCCTCGCGTTCCTGCGGACGACGGCGGACGAGAGGGTCCTGGTGGTTCACAACCTCTCCGGGACGTACCAGAACGCGGGACCTCTCGCAGCCTCGGCGACCGCCTCCGAGCCGCTGTTCACCGACACGGGCGCAACCCTCGCCCTGCTGTCGGCGTCGTGCCGGGCGCAGCTGCCTCCACGCGGCAGCGGGATCTGGCGCCTCCACTAGCCCCGAGGCTGCAGGACCAGGGTTCGGGGCCTGTAGCCCGACAGGAACGAGACAAGCAGGCTCCTGGCGTGTTGCGTGTAGCCGCGCGGCCGTCGTTGGGTCAGATGCAAGGGAGGTGAGCGGTGAGCGCCGCAGCGTAGCCGGAGGCTACGTGAGGACGCGAGGCGCGAGCCTGACGCCGCAGATGGTCCGACGCCGGCCGCGCCCTGTCAGGGCTTTGAGTTGGCGGGGACGACCCCCGGCAACCTCACCGGCCTATCCACCCTGAGATCGTAGTCCTTCAGCACGTCCTCCTGCTTGACGCCGGGAGGCACGATGATGTCGATCAGCGGGGGCTGCAGGGTGTCGTCGCTGTTCCCGCCCCCGACGAAGGCGGGCCCGCGCCCGGCCTCGACCGGCACGATCATCAGCGAGGGCGCTCTCGGGTCCTTGCCGATGGCGGCCGAAAGATCCACGGTCTCCTGCAGATCGGCCACGGAGTCGGCGACCACGTAGGCCCACGTGTCCTTCGCGACGCCTCCCAGGAACGACGCCGGCACGAAGAACCGTACGCGGTTCCCGACCACCCAGACGAGCGTGGGGAAGAAGATGTCGGACGAGACGTCTCTCGCGACCGACGCGGCGATCTGCTTCTCGTCCTCGTCGGTGACCCTCCCCTGCCGCTTCCTGAGCTCCAGCCGGTGCTGCCGCTCGAGCACCGCCCGTAGGCTGTGGGCGGCGGGTCCGGGCCTCGGCGTCAAGCACACGACCTTCTCCCACGCGTACGCCGGGTCGATCGTCGCGCGCCTGCCGGGGAGCATCTCCGTGCTCCCGGAACCGGCGACGCGGTCGGTGTCGATGTAGATGTCGAGGTTGAAGTTGTAGAACCCGAGCTTGGCCACCGAATCGAGCTGTGTCCCGAGCTCGTCGATCGGCCGGCGCTCCGGTTTGCGGACCGGTTTCGCGAACGCGACCTCGAAGATCGTCCCGGCCTTGTCCGGGAACGCGGAGAACGACACGATGTCGAGCTCGCCGCGCTCGATGTCGTCGCGCTGCGGGTAGATGAGCGAGCCGTCCCCGTAGTCGTCCCCGCGGGGGTCGGTGATCGTGAAGATCGGCTTCTCGGCGCCGACACTCACGGTGGCGACCGCCAATACACTCAGAGACACCACGAGAACGAAGGTGGGCACTCGCATGGACCCTCCGCGGGCGCGCCGTCCTCTGACGGGCTTGCACGGCCGGCGTGCGCTGATCATGACGCACATTGTAGAACACCTGCAGAAGTCGCCGAGTCGGGCGCGCCGGCCGCAGACTGCGGCCGGAGAAGCCGGAGGGCCCGGCCGGGGGCCGGGCCCTCCAGTCAACCACCGGATCCAGGTCAGAACTGAATCTTCATATACGCCTTAATGCGCTGCTGGTCGAAGTGCCTCTCGAGCAGGCTGTTCCAACCGCCGTACCGGCCCGCGAACCCCGGTGAGTTGACCGGCACGCCGACGTTGGATGCGGTGCCCGCACTGGCGTACTGGACGACGTACCCGGTTCCGAAGTCGGGCTTGAACGTCCCGAAGACGTACTGGTACTCGAAGCCGATATCGGCGCCACCGATCGGGAGCTTCGCCTTGACGATGACGAAGTTCTTGTCGTGGATGCCCGACGCCATCTCGTGCAGGTTGTAGGCCTGGAACGCCGTGTCGCCGTCCTTGAGGTTGGCGTGGTAGTAGTGGTACTCGATCGAGCCGTAGAGATCGTTGGTGAGCTGGTAGCCGGCCCCGAGCTGGAGCGTGTAGTAGTCGAGCTTCCGGTTGTCGTCCGAGAGGCTGTCCCACGGCTTCCACTGGTACCCGGATTGCACCGCCCCGGTGACGGGGTTGGTGACGGTGATCCACGGCGGGTTGGAGTAGTACGAGGATGTCGAGAGACCGGGCGAGTAGTAGTTCACCACGCCTTTGCAAGCAGCCGTGTACGAGCAGTCGCCAGCCGCATAGGGAAGGAACCTGGCGTCGTTCATGCGATTGTCGGTCTCGTTGATCATCTTCGCCTTCCAGAAGATGTCAATTCCCCTGCCGACATTGAGCACGTACTTGCCCTTGATGAGCGCGATGTCGGTCTTCTTGTCCTGGAACGGTGCGTACGCCGAGCGGTAGCTGTGGCCGACGCCGGTGTCCATCTCCATCGACGGGTAGTCGGTGTCCGTGATCGAGCGGCTGGGGTCGCCCCAGGCCTGCCAGTTCGTGTCGTAGCCGAGGTGGGTGTACTCGCCGGCGAGCTGCAGCGAGCCACTGGTGTAGGTCGGGGTGAGTGTGATTCCCTTCCAGCCGATCGCCGTCTCGGCATAGGGCTCGTCGAAGTCGGTGAACTCGTTGTCCACGTTGATCGTCGCGACCTGGACGGAATTGCCGTCCCAGCCGCCGTACCCGATCGCCGTCTTGTTCCCCCCGAAGACGCTGTACCTGCCGTTGGACGGCCCGGGGAACGCGAACGTGCTGTCGTGGCCTTCGGTCAGGAGAACGTCCGACTCACGGCGCGCCGCCATGATCGACTCGTAGTTGGCTCCGATGAAGAACGCCTCGACGTTGAAGGAAAGCCCCACGGCGAACGGGTCGTTGATGTCGGCGTCGACCTTCCACGAGTTGCCCGTGTGGCTCCCGGCGAGGACCGGCGAGTAGCTTCCGAAGCCGAAGTTCGCGGGCGCGCCGGCCAGCGGGAGCGAGTCGGAGGTGGAGTGGTAGTACTGGGCGTTGACGTCGAACATCTGGGTGGGGTGCAGCCCAAACCGGAGCCCGAGAACCTCATCCCGGAAGCGGGTCTTGACGGTGCGGCCGTTGTTCCAGTTCTGATCGCTGGCGTCCACCTCGATGTCGTTG
>DATKLI010000016.1:0-18435 GCA_035542455.1 Thermoanaerobaculaceae bacterium | reverse complement strand
CCGGGAGGGTGGTGGAGCGGCCGCGGGACCCCCCGCCCGGGAGTCGGGCCGAGGAAGCGCGAGCTCTGGATCACCTGCATGCGGGCCCGAGCAACGGTCAGTCGATAGTTGACAGTGGACAGTCAACAGCTGAAGCGACATCGTGGCCGCGCGTGCCGGTCGTGTCTCTGACTGTCAATTGTTGACTGTGAACCGCGAACCGTCGTGTCGGCGGGTGCGCACCTCGTCCGCGGCCCTGAGGTAGAGCGCCTCCAGCCGCGAAATCCGAGTTTCGGTCGAGAAATTCGCGCGGACGCGCTCCTGGCCGGCCAGCGCCAGGCGTCGCGCGAGCTCGTCGTCGCGCAGGAGGCGCGAGATCGCGGCGGTCAGCGTCGGCACGTCGCGCGGCGGCACCAGGATTCCCGAGACGCCGTCCTCGACGAGCTCCGGGTTGCCGGCGACCGCGGTCGCCACGACCGGCTTCCCGAGGGCCATCGCCTCTCGGATCGTCCCGGTGATGCCGGTGCCCGCCCACGAGGGGTCGACGACGACGTCGCACGCCGCGAGCACGTCCGGCATATCGGCGCGCGCCATCGTGGCGGTGACCGCGCCGGAGAGGCCGAGGTCGCGGGCGAGCTCGGCGACGCCGACGCGCTGGGCCTGCGAGGTGCACGCGACCAAGAGCAGGTGTGCGGATGGGTGGTCCGCGCGCACGCCAGGGAACGCGCGCAGGAGCTCCTTCCACCCTTTCCAGTCGCGCATCCCGACGTGGCCGACGACCCGGGCGTCGGGGGCGATCGCGAGCTCCGCGCGGACGCGCCCCGGGTCGGCGCGGCGCAGGTCGAACCGATCGAGATCGACCCCGGCGTAGACGACGCTCACCTTGTGGGACGGGATCCGGCCGCTCGCGATGACGACGTGCCGGATGCTCTCCGCCACGGCCACGATCCGGGCGACGCGCCGCGAGCGGTACTTGTAGGAGGACCAGAGGTCGATCGGGAACGAGACGCCCCGGTTCACGACCAGCCCGTAGTGCGCTCCGAGGTATGTCGCACCGAGGGCGACCGCGTGAGAGATCCCCTTGTGGACATGGACGACGTCGACCCTGCGCTCGCGGGCGAGGTGCGCGAAGCGGACCATCGAGACGATGTCGAACTCGTGGCGGAGCGCGAGTGGGACGTGGTCGACGCCGGCGGCGGCGCACCGCTGGGCCATCTCCGCGCTCGGGCGCGTCACCGCGATGACGGCGTGCCCCCGCGCCGCGAGCCCCTTGGCGGCGTCGAACATCTGCACCACCGAGCCGGTCGCGAAGCCGGTCTTCTCGAGCATCTGGACGATGGTGAGGGCTTCCATCAACGTGGGTTCCTGGCGACCCGCGGGCGCCGGGACCGAGCGCGGCGCCCGCAGGCTCAGCGTCTCACGCGTTCGACCCGCCTACATCACCGCGGTCGGCGGCGCCGGCTCGTCTGGCGCGCCGGCCTTACCGAGAGGGGTGAAGATCAAGTAACCGATCAGGACGAGGGCCATCGGGATCGCCATCGGTCCGGCGTACGCCCACACGATCGAGGGGAACCCTTCCTTGCGGAAGAAGACGACGGCCGCGACCACCAGGCCCATGAGCGCCTCGCCCGCGATCAGCCCGGACGCGGTCAAGACCCCGGCGTTCTCGACGCGCGCCTTCTGGGCCGCGTTGTAGCCGCGCTTGTCGCGGATCCGGTCGACGATGCCGCGGATCACGCCGCCGACGAAGATCGCGAACGTCGTCTCGAGCGGGAGGTACATCCCGACGGAGAACAGCATCGGGCTCTTGACGCGGATCAGGATCAGGGAGATCCCCATCGCGATGCCGACCATCACGAGCGGCCACGCCATCTCGCCGCCCACGATCCCCTGCGAGAGAGCCGCCATCAGCCCTGCCTGAGGTGCGGGCAGGCGCGGGCTCCCGAATCCGGCCCCGGAGCCGAACTGCTTGATGTCGGCGAAGTGGAGCACGTAGAGGGGGAAGAACATCACCGAGCCCGCGAGGACCACGCCCACGAGGTCTCCGGCCTCCATCTTCCACGGGGTGCCGCCGAGGATGTGCCCGACCTTGAGGTCCTGCAGCATCTCGCCGGCGACCGCGGCCGAGACGCAGCCGACGGCGGCGACGCCGAGCGTGGCGGCGATCCCGGCGGTGCCCTTGGCCCCGACGATCACCATCGTGAGCGCCGCGACGATCGTCGTCGCCAGCGTCAGACCGGAGAGCGGGTTGTTGGACGAACCGATCATCCCCACGAGGTTGCCGGAGACGGCCGCGAAGAAGAAACCCGTCACGAGCATGACGAGCGCCGCCACGACCGCCGGGACGAACGCCTGGGTGAAGTACGAGTACAGCGCGACCATCATCGCGAGGACGAAGATGAGTCCGACGACCACCGTCTTGAAGTCGATGTCGCGGTCGAGCCGGCTCGTGGCCTCGTGGGCCTCGGTGGACTTCCTCAGGTCGCCCACCGCCCGTTTCAGGGCGGCGATCAGGTTCTTGCGCATCTTGTAGAGCGTGTAGCAGGCGCCCACGAGCATGCCGCCGACCGCGATCGGGCGGACGATGAAGCGCCAGAGATCGCCGACCATCGCGCCCCACGCCGCCGCCTGGTCGCCGCTCGCCGCGGCGGTGTAGCCGTCGATCAGGGACGGACCCTGGAAGAAGATCAGCAGCGGGACGAACAGCCCCCACGCGAGCAGGCCGCCGGCGAAGTTGAGCGCTCCGAGCTCGGGCCCGATGATGTAGCCGACGCCGATGTAGGCGGGGCTCACGGCCGGCGCCGAGAACGTGGAGACCCCGCCGGCCGTGATCGCCCTGGAGTCCCGCGTGAGCCCGAGACGTACGAGGCTCTCCTTGAGCTTGCCGACGGCGACGTTGAACGTGTTGGAGGACGAGAAGATCCCGAAGGCGTCGAGGAGGCGGATAAACGCTCCCACACCCATCGCCCGGAACAGCTGGAGCGCCGCCTCGGAACCGCGCTGGCCGGCCTTGTGGATCTCGGACGCCGCCACCGATTCGGGGAACGGGAGGGTGGCGTCCTCGACCATCACGCGCCGCAGGATCGTCACGAACATGATGCCCAGGATCCCGCCCAGGATCATCAGCGCCGTGGCCGTCAGGTAGTCCTTGAATGTGTTGAAGGTCCACAAGTTGAGGATCACGAACGCGGGGATGGTGAAGATCGCCCCCGCCGCCACGGACTCGCCGATGGAGCCCACAGTTCGGGCGAAGTTCTCCTCGAGCAGCGACCCCTTCATGAGCCGGAGCACGGCCATGCCGATGACCGCCGCGGGGTAGGTGGCGGCGATCGTCATCCCGGCCCGCAGGCCGAGGTAGGCGTTCGCGGCGCCCAGGATGACGCACATGAAGAGGCCGATGACGAGCGCCCGCAGGGTGAACTCGGTCTGGTCGGTGTTGGCGGGCACGTAGGGGGTGAAGGGCTTCTCGCTCATTGCGGTCGTCCTCCGTCTGGTCGCCGCGCATCGCCGTCACCGGCGGCGGGCGGGTGGCAGTTCGCGGCATTCTACACGTGGCCGGGAGCGATTCCGCTCCGCCACTCGGATGTCACCGATGCTCCGTGTTGAGCACTCGGTCGGCGACCGCCGCGGGAATGAATGCTTATAGAATTACACTAAGATTCTGACTCATCATCCTTGACAGCAACAGGCTAAGATCCTATTATGTCAGAGATCCGGCGGCTGTTGGCGCCGGAGGCGAGGTGGGAAGATGGCGTCCAACAACAACTTCACGGTGAAGGCCGGCGAGGCGGTACAGGGCGCGTTCGCCGTCGCGACGGGGCGCGGCAACCCCGAGGCGACCGCGGCGCACCTGCTGGAGGCGCTCCTCGGCCAGAGCGACGGCCTCGCCCCGAAGCTGCTCGAGAAGGTCGGCGCCCCGGTCGCCCGTGTGCGGGCCGATCTCGCGGCGCTCCTCGACCGTCTCCCCGCTGCCCGCGGAGGCGCCGAGGCGCAGCCGTCGCGCGAGCTCCGGAAGGTCCTCGACGCCGCCGCGAAGCTCGCGCCGCAGTTCCAGGACGAGTACGTCTCCGTCGAGCACCTCCTGCTCGCGGTCGCGGGCGTGGCCGGGAGCGCGTCGGAGATCCTCGCCCGGCACGGGGTCAGCCGCGACACGCTCCTGCGGGCGATCCAGGAGCTCCGCGGCTCCCACCGCGTGACCGACGCGAACCCCGAGGAGAAGTTCGAGGCGCTGAAGAAGTACGCGCGCGATCTCACCGAGCTCGCGCGCGCCAACAAGCTCGACCCCGTGATCGGCCGCGACGACGAGATCCGGCGCGTGATGCAGGTGCTGACCCGCAGGACCAAGAACAACCCCGTCCTCATCGGCGAGCCCGGCGTCGGGAAGACGGCCGTGGCCGAGGGTCTCGCCCAGCGCATCGCGAGCGGCGACGTCCCGGAGCTGCTCAGACGGCGGCGCATCGTCGCACTCGACCTCGGCGCGCTGATCGCCGGCACCAAGTACCGCGGCGAGTTCGAGGACCGGCTCAAGGCGGTGATCAAGGAGGTCGTGGACTCCGACGGCGAGGTGGTGCTCTTCATCGACGAGATCCACACGCTGGTCGGCGCGGGCGCCGCCGAGGGGGCCATCGACGCGGCCAACCTCCTCAAGCCCGCGCTCGCGCGCGGCGAGCTTCGCTGCATCGGCGCCACCACGCTCTCCGAGTACCGGAAGCACATCGAGAAGGACGCCGCGCTCGAGCGCCGTTTCCAGCCCGTGCTGGTCGGCGAGCCGTCCGTCGAGGAGACCGTCGCAATCCTTCGCGGCCTGAAGGAGAAGTACGAGGTCCACCACGGGGTTCGCATCACCGACGGGGCGATCGTGGCGGCGGCGACGCTGTCGAGCCGCTACATCACCGACCGCTTCCTCCCCGACAAGGCGATCGACCTCGTGGACGAGGCGGCGTCGCGCCTCCGCATCGAGATCGACTCGCTCCCCACCGAGATCGACGAGCTCGACCGCACGGCGCTCCGGATGGAGATCGAGAAGCGCGCCCTCGCGAAGGAGAAGGACACGGCATCGCGCGACCGCCTGGCGGAGATCGAGCGGGACCTTGCCGAGCTTAAGGAGCGCATCGCCGCGATGAAAGCGTCGTGGCAGACCGAGAAGGACCTCATCGCCCGCATCCGCGCGGCGAAGGAGCAGGTCGAGGCTGCGAAGGAGGGCGCCGACCGCGCGCAGCGCGACGGCGATCTCGAGCGCGCGGCGCAGCTCCGCTACGGCGAGCTCGTCCGCCTCAACAAGGAGCTCGAGTCGGCGACCGAGGCGCTCAAGGTCCACCAGGCCGCGCACGGCTCGCTGCTCGCCGAGGAGGTCACGGAGGAGGCGATCGCCGAGACGGTCGCGCGCTGGACGGGGATCCCGGTGAGCAAGCTGCTCGAGGGCGAGAAGGCGAAGCTCCTCCGGATGGAGGATCGCCTGAAGGCGCGCGTCGTCGGCCAGGACGAGGCGGTGTCCGCGGTCGCCACGGCGGTTCGCCGGGCGCGGAGCGGGATGAAGGACCCCAACCGGCCGGTCGGATCGTTCCTGTTCCTGGGGCCCACCGGTGTCGGGAAGACCGAGCTCGCGCGAGCCCTCGCCGAGTTCCTGTTCGACGATGAGCGCGCGATGGTCCGCCTCGACATGTCCGAGTACATGGAGAAGCACGCAGTCGCGCGCATGATCGGTGCACCGCCGGGGTACGTCGGCTACGAGGAGGGCGGCCAGCTCACCGAGGCGGTGCGGCGCCGGCCGTACGCGGTCGTCCTGCTCGACGAGGTCGAGAAGGCGCACCCGGACGTGTTCAACGTGCTCCTCCAGATCCTCGACGACGGCCGCCTCACCGACGGGAAGGGGCGCACCGTCGACTTCCGGAACTGCGTCGTCATCATGACCTCGAACATCGCGTCGCATGTGATCCAGGAGTTCACCGAAGCGGACCGCGCGCGGATGCTGGAGCTCGTGCGGCGCGAGCTGAAAGCCAGCTTCCGGCCGGAGTTCCTCAACCGGGTGGACGAGGTGCTCGTCTTTCACCGCCTCGGCGAGGAGCACCTGCGCGCGATCGTGAAGATCCAACTCGAGCGGCTCAACCGCCTGCTGGCGGAGCGGCGTGTCGTCGTCGAGCCGTCCGAGAGCGCGCTCGACCTGCTCGCGCGCGAGGGCTACGACCCCGAGTTCGGGGCGCGACCGCTCAAGCGCGCGATCCAGCGCCTCGTTCAGGATCCGCTCGCCCGCATGGTTCTGGCCGGGGAGGTCGCCGACGGCGACACCGTGCGACTGGGCGTCGCGGACGGCGAGTTGACGCTCAAGCCGACGCGCACGGCCGCGGCCAGCTAGCAGCGCCGGTTGCGCCGCTACTGGCTCTGGGCATGGAGCTCCCAGTGCCAGGTGATCCCGCTGAGGACGTACGTCGCGCTCATCGTGGCGCCGTCGTTGCTGACGACGTAAGAAGGGAACTGCGGCGGCTGTGGAGGCAGGATCTGGAACCACGGGCCGACGACCGTCTTTCCGGCCATCCCCTTGCAAGTGATGGGAACCATCGCGGTCTCGAGCCCCTGCCCCTTGTACGAGCCGCGCGCCGCGCTGTCGGCGGGCGTGAAGTTGTAGGTGTCGAGAGCGTTCACGGTCGTGGTGATCGGCACAGTGCCGCCGCCCGAGCAGTCCCCGCTCATCGTGACGGTCACCGACCCGGTTGCCTGATACGTCACGCGGGCCGGGTCCGGCTGCGCGTCGAGGCGCGTCCAAGTCACCTGAGCGATGTCGGTCTGGGTGCCGCCCGCGCCCGGCAAGGTGTACGTGGCGGTGCCCTTCCACTGCCAGCACCCCATCCTCGAAGCCCAGAACACGGGCGCCAGCCCGGGCGGAGTCACTCGCCGGTTGCGATCCGAGTACTCCGAGTTCGAGATGATCAGCACAAGACGCTCGAGCCGCTCTGCGGTGAGGTCCCGGCAGTACTCCACGTACGGCCTGTCGGTCCAGTCCTCGATCGTCCAGTCGGAGCCGGACACCTTGACGAGCGCCTGGACCTTGACCCCCTTGCGTGCGCTGTCGCTCGCCTGCGTCGGGTTCCAGAACGGACCCACGATCGGCACGGTCAGCTTCTCGAGGTCGAACGAGGCGCCGTTCCAGAACGCAACGCTGCGCACGCTCGCGTCGGTGAAGTTGAAGCTCTTGTACGTCGCCGACACCCGGGGGAGGTCAACCTTGAGCTGGAGCTCGCTGTCGAGCCCGCCGCCGACGTCGACGCTGACGACGGTGCCGCCGCTCGGGCGAGCCTGCCACAGCAGGCGATCCCACTGGAAGTACTGGTCGACGGGCTTGGCGTTCCAGTCGTGGAGTGCGAACTCCGGCCAGATCGCGGCGAAACCCCCGGGGAGCGCCGCGCCGAGCGCCTCGAGCGCGGGCTGGCCGGCGCAATTCGCCCACGACTGAGCGACGAACGCGGCGCTGCCGGTCTTGTTGTAGACGTAGAACGGCAGGAGGTACGCGCCGTAGTGCCGGTTGGTAGCGGTGTCGACCTGGTCCAGGGGCAGCTCGGGCGTGCGGAGGAACGCCGAGGCGTCGCTGTGCCGCTCGTCGGTGCCCGGGCCGCCGTGGTAGACGTAATCTTCGGACCACTCGGCGCTCGCCTCGGTCCACCAGTCGTAGCGCTGGTCGGTCAGCCCGGCCAGCCGCTGGTACGAGTCCTGAAACGCGTGGAACAGCTCGTGGGCCACCGTCGCGAGGTCGGCCGCGTGATCGAGGAGGATGTACGCCGGCGTCGGGGCGCCGCCCGGGTGGTAGGCACAGCACATGCCGGCGTACTTCGGCGGCAGGTCCGTGATGTACATGTCGAGCGTCCCGCTGCCGCCGTTGCACGACTCGCCGTCGTCCGCGAGCGGCGCGTGCCCAACCATCAGGCCGATGAACTTCGGCCAGATCGTGCCCTCCACCGCGTCGATGATCGACTGGGCGGCAGTCGCTTCGGAGGGGAGGTCCGAACGGAACCACACCCGCACGAACCCGTGTGCACTCTCGAGCCAGCTCCAGTTCGTGGCGAAGATCGAGCACGGAGGCGGGGCGTCGAGACCGTGGACACTGCCCGAAACCGCCTGAGCGGCCCAGCTCCCCTGATACGCCGGGGGCACGAGGAACGGCTGCACGAGCGCCTGGTTCGCGGACGACATCGTGGGCGCGGCGGCGCGGATCTCGTCGAGCTCCAGCGAGTCGGCTCGGGCGGAGTCGTTGCCCTGGAACTGGGAGGGCAGCCTGGCGTCGCCGAACAGCGCGAACGCCTTGTACACGAGCGCGGTCTCGGGGTCGAGCGTCCCCGCCGTAACGGCCTGGTCGATGAGATCCATGGTGGAGAACTGCAACACCTGCACCTTCCTGCGGAGCCGCCGCGCGCCGGCCGGCGCCTGCAGCGCGGCCACGTCTTCCGCTTCGGTCGGCTCCGGTTCGCCGGCGCCCACCACGCGCGCGGCCGCACGGCCCGCGCCTCCCAGCGCCTCGACCACTAGGTCGGCGTCCGCGAGGTCCTCGGCCGGGAACGCGTCGGAGAGACGCAACGTCCGCGTCTCGCCGGCCCTCAGGCCGATCAGCCGGCCGCCGTCGATCGGGTCGCCGCGCTCGTCGACCGGCGTGACGCGGATCGTGACCCTCGCCCCGGCAACCTCGCGAAGACGGAGTGTGTCGTCCGGGCCGAACGCGACGGCGGGGATCACAATCGGCCCGAGGTCTGCGTCGACGAGGAGTATCCGGTGCGGCGCGGTCGACGCGGTCGGTGAGCCTCCGGTGCCGCCGGCATCCGCAGAGCGCGCGGCCGGCATCGCGTTCACGGCGACGGCCAACGACAGGACCAGGCAACCGGCTACGAGCGTGGTGTTCGCACCCATCTCCGACCCCCGTGATCTCCTGCTCGTGCCCGGATCAACACGCCCGGGAGTTCGGGCATTTCTGGGCCCTACGGCACAGGAGCGTCGAGCGGGCGGGGACCGGCGGCGAGGCGGAGACGCCGGGTCGCGGATCTCAGGCGGTCCGGATAAAATGGCGCCGGGTTCGTCCCGGGCGCTCTGCGATAAGCGCCCGGACGACAGCGCCGATGCCGACCGTCACGTTCACCCTCAACGGCCGCGAGACGACCGCCAGCTACGAGGACGGGATGCACCTTCTCGAGGTGCTGCGCGAGGAGTGCGGCGTGATCTCACCGAAGGACGGGTGCGCCCCGCAGGGCGTCTGCGGGTGCTGCACGGTGCTGGTCGACGGCCGCCCGGCGCTCGCGTGCCTCAAGAGACCGCAAGACGTTGCTGGCCGCTCGGTGGTGACGCTCGAGGGGATCCCCGATGCGCAGCGCGAGGTGCTCGCCCGCGCGTTCGTGCAGGAGGGCGCGATCCAGTGCGGGTACTGCACGCCGGGGGTCGTGGTGCGCGCGTTCTCGCTCCTCGAGCGCGGGAAGACCGGAGACCGCGCCGCGGTCGCGCACGCCCTCGCTGGGCACACGTGCCGGTGCACGGGGTATCAGAGGATCTTCGACGCGATCGCGACCGCCGGGGAGGCATGGGCCGCAGGGGGGGTCTTCGCGAGCGCCGAGCCGCGTCGGCGCGCGTTCTTCGGTGGACGCGAGGGCGTCGAACCCCGTGGGCCCGGTCACGGCGTCGGTGCCAGCGAGGCGAGGTACCGCGGCAGCGAGCACGCCGTGGGGGCGAAACCGTACGTCGCGGACATGCGCCTCCCCGGGATGCTGCACGGCGCGGTCGTCCTGGCCGCCCACGCGCGGGCGGTCGTCCGGGCGATCGACCCCGCGGAGGCGCTCGCGATGCCGGGCGTCGTCCGCGTCTTCACGGCGGCCGACGTGCCGGGCGACCGGCTCATCGGACTCGTGTTCAAGGACTGGCCGGTCTTCGTCGCCATGGGCGAGACCACCCGCTGCGTCGGGGACGTGCTCGCGCTCGTCGTCGCGGAGACGCAGTTCCGCGCCCGCCGGGCGGCAGCGGAGGTCACGGTCGAGTACGAGGTCCTCGAACCCGTGACGTCTCCGGACGCGGCGCTCGCCCCCGGCGCTCCGGCGATCCACCCGTCCGGCAACCTGCTCGAGGTGACGGCGTTCGCGCGCGGCGACACGGCCGCCGCGCTCGCGGCGTCCGAGCACGTCGTGTCGCGCGTCTTCACGACGCAGCGGATCGAGCACGCGTTCCTGGAGCCCGAGGCGTGCCTGGCGCTGCCGGCCGGCGACGGGGTGAAGGTCTACTCGCAGGGGCAGGGCGTGCACGACGACCAGGCGCAGATCGCGTCGGTGCTCGGCGTCGCGCGCGAGTCGGTCGAGGTCGAGCTCGTCTCCAACGGCGGCGCGTTCGGAGGGAAGGAGGACCTCTCGATCCAGGCGCAGACCGCTGTCGCGGCGACGGCGCTGCGGGCGCCGGTGCGCACCGTGCTGACGCGCGAGCAGTCGATGCTGCTGCACCCGAAGCGTCACCCGCTCACGATGCAGTACACCGTGGGGTGCGACGGAGAGGGGCGCCTCACGGCCGTCCGCGCCCGCATCGTCGGGGACACCGGCGCGTACGCGTCGGTGGGCACGAAAGTGCTCGAGCGCGCGGCGGGGCACTCGTGCGGGCCGTACCGTGTGCCGAACGTGGACGTCGAGGCGAAGACCGTCTACACCAACAACCCGCCGTCCGGCGCAATGCGGGGGTTCGGCGTGCCGCAGACGGCGTTCGCGATCGAGACGTGCCTCAACATCCTCGCAGCAGAGGTCGGGCTCGACGCCTACGACATCCGCGAGCGCAACGCCCTCCGCCCCGGCGACCGCTTCGCGACCGGTCAGGTGATGACGGAGTCGTGCGGGATCGTGCAGACGCTGGAGGCGGTCCGGTCCGTCTACAAGGCGAACGTCGGTCGCGCCGGGATCGCGTGCGGGATCAAGAACACCGGGATCGGGAACGGCGTGGCCGACATCGGCAGGGTGCTTATCCGGGTGTTGCCGAAGGGCCGCCTCGAGGTGCTCACGGGGTTCACGGAGATGGGCCAGGGGTTGTTCACGATCCTGCGTCAGGTCGTCCACGAGGAGACCGGGATCGCCCTCGACGCGATGACCGTCGGCACCCGCAGCGAGCTGGCGGTGCTCTCGGGGATGACCACGGCGTCGCGCGCGACGGCGCTCGCGACGATGGCGGCGCAACGAGCCGCTCGCTCGCTCGCGCAGGCGCTCGCCGCGGCCCCGCTGGGCGCCCTTGCGGGGTGCGAGTACCACGGCGAGTACGTATGCGACATCACCGTTGCCCCCGGAACCCCGGTGGACAACCCGGTGACGCACATGACGTTCGGGTACGCGACCCAGGTCGTGCTGCTGGGCGAGAACGGACGCATCGAGCGTGTCGTCGCAGCGCACGACGTCGGGCGCGCGATCAACCCGCTCGGGTGTGCGCAACAGATCGAAGGCGCGGTCCACATGGGCCTCGGGTACGCCCTCTCGGAGGAGATGCCGTGCACGAACGGGCGGCCCGACTCGACGCTCATGCGCGACCTCGGCATCCTCAAGGCGGCCGACATGCCGGAGGTCGAGGTGATCCTGGTGGAGGTGCCGGACCCGGTGGGCGGGTACGGGGCGAAGGGTGTCGGCGAGATCGGCCTCGTCCCCACCGCCGCCGCCGTGGCGGGGGCGCTCGCCGCGTTCGACGGCGTCCACCGCACGGCGCTCCCGATGTCCGACTCATCCGCGGCACCGGCCCGCCCGAAGAGGCCCGCGGTCACCGTGCCGGCGTAGCCGCGGTCGCAGCGGCGCGGCGCGGCAACGGCCGGGCGGTGATTCCCGTACGTGCGGTCGTGGCGGTCCGTACTACACTCCGCGGTCGGGCCGACGGCGGTCGCGCAGCGCCGCCGGCCGGGGGAGCGCCATGAGCGGGGATCGAACGGGGATCACGAGACGGGGCGTCCTCGCCGGCATCGCGGGCGGGGCGGTCGCGGCGACCCTGGGCAGGCATCCGGTGCTGGCGGCGGACGAGAAGGCCCGAGTCGTCCGCGTGGAGTCGGACAAGGTGTGGAAGGGTGACGCCCGCGATCCGCGCGTCGTGAAGGCGATGATCGACCGCGCCGTCGTGGCACTTGCCGGCGCCGCCACGGTCGAGGCCGCGTGGCGCCGCTTCGTGCCTGCCGGGGCACGCGTCGGCCTCAAGATCAACCTGCTCGGCCGGCCTCTCGCGTACACCGCGCCCGAGGTCACGGACGCGGTCGCGGCTGGGGTGATCGCCGCCGGCGCGAAACCCGCGGACGTACTGGTGTGGGACCGCTGGAGAGACCACTTCGCGCCGACGCGGTACCGGTTCGGGCAAGGCGCGCACGGCGAGAGCATCGAGTCCGGGGGCCGCTACCACCCGACCGTGAGGCTCAAGGGGAGCCAGGGAGAAGCCCCAATCGACACGATCGCGACCGACCGGACCGACGTCACGGTGAGCCTGCCGGTACTCAAGGATCACGGGGTCTCCGGTGTCACGCTCGCGCTCAAGAACATCACGTTCGGGTGCTACGACCACTACCGTACCGCCCACGACAACAACTGCGACCCGTTCATCGCCGAGGCGTACGAACACTTCCTCGCGACGACACGGGTGCCGCTCATCGTCATGGACGCGACCGAGGCGTGCTTCGATGGCGGCCCGCGCCCGGCCGACCGCTCCCGCCTGTGGCGCGAGAACGCGATCTACGTGGCGACCGACCCGGTCGCCCTCGACGTCGTCTGCCGCAGGGCGATCTCGGCCAAGCGCGCGCAGAAGGGGCTGCCGGACCTCACGCGCCAGAGCCGTCACATCGAGACCGCGGCGAGGAAGCGTCTCGGCGAGGGCCGGCTCGAGCGGATCGAGGTCGTGACGCTCAAGGTGTGAGCCGGGAGCCGCGACCGAACCAGCGCCCGGCGTCCGGCCGGCGGGTGTAGGCTGCTCGACAGGGAGACCGGACACATGGGCAAGGAGCGGGTGCAGACGTTCGAGAACCACGCGCGCTACGTACCGCTGTACCACATCGTGCTGGCCGCGATCGTCGTCATCGACGTGGGATGGTCGGTCACGCGTCTCGTGCGCCACCCCTCGGTGGACGGTGCGGTGGCGCTCCTGACCGCACTCGGCCTGATGATCGTGTTCTTCTACATGCGCCAGTTCGCACTGACCGTGCAGGACCGGGTGATCCGGCTCGAGATGCGCCTGCGGCTCGCGAAGGTGCTCCCGGCGGACCTGGTCCCGCGGACCGGCGAGCTGGCGGTCGGACAGCTCATCGCGCTGCGGTTCGCGAGCGACGGCGAGCTGCCGGAGCTGGTCCGCACCGTCCTGGCGCAGGGGATCACCGACCGCACCGCGATCAAGAAACTCGTCCGCGAGTGGCAGCCCGACACCCTGAGGGTGTGACGACCCGGGCGCGGCGCGACGAGTGCGCTACGGCTTGGCATCCGACCTGGTCGCGTAGCGCTTGGCGAACTCCTCGCGCTGCTTGGCCCGGCGCGCCTTCTCCTCCGGCGTCATCTGGCCGATGAACCACTTGTGGTTGTCGGACGCGAGCGTGGCGTCGATGAGCCCCCCGACCTCGGCCGCCGACCTGGCCCGCTCGCCGCCGGCGGCGATGCCCTTGGCGACGAGCTCTTGCGCCTGGGGGATGAACTCGGTGTAGAACGCTTTCCCCACCTCGAACAGCCCGTGCCAGTGCGTGTAGTCGGGACCCTGCATCGAGGCGCCGTGCCGCGCGCGCCGCCCCTCGTGGTGCCAGATCTCGTACCAGGTCCAGTCGATCCGGTTGGCGAACGGCTCACCGTCCGCGAGGTGCGCCCTCTTGAGGCCGTCGAAGATCGCCTTGCCGGGCTTCGCGAACTTCTCGTTGTACAGCTCGACCAGCCCGTCGTACTGCTGGTAGAAGCTGTCGGCGAACGCCGGCCCGTGGCAGTTGGTGCAGACCTCCTTCATCGCGGTTCGCCGCTTCTCCCACGGCACGGGATTGGGCAGGCCGAGCCTGGTGTCGGCCGCGTCGGTCCGGATCGAGATCTCGGGCCGGTTGTTCCATGAGATGCGGTCGCCGACGTCGTGGGTGACGCCTTGCGCCGGGGTGGCGCTCATGTGGCAGGTGGCGCACGTCGGTCCGACGCTGTAGTCCTCGCCCACCACCCACTTCGGGTTGTCGATGTTGATGCGATCCCGGTTGGCCGCGAACGAGATCCCGTGCTTGGACTCGTCGTAGATCTCCTTCTGCGGGTGGTCGGGCCCGAGGTGGCACTTGCCGCAGGTGTCCGGGTAGCGGGCCTGCGCGGCGGAGAACGTGTGGCGCTGGTGGCACGCGGAGCACGAGCCGCGCGACCCGTCCAGGTTGATGCGTCCGATCCCCGTGTTGGGCCAGCTGTCGGGGGTCGGCCGCGATTTGGCGTCCACCTTCACCGCGGAGCCGTGGCACTGCTGACACCCGCTCACGAGCAGCGCCGAGCCGCCGAAGAACGCGGTGTTCCCCTCGACGACCTCGGCGAGCGTGTTGTCGAGCGATCCCAGGATCTCGGCGGCCCTGGCGTGCCGGCTCGCCTGGAACTCGGCGGCCTCACGCTCGTGGCATCGGGCGCAGTCGCGCGGCGTCACGACCGTGTGGATGACCGCGCCGTTGTGCTCGTACGCCCCGGGCTCGCCCGCCTTCGCCGCGTGGCACTCGAAGCACCCCACGTTGCCGCGGAAGTGCTTCGAGGAGCCCCACTGCTGGACGATCGCCGGCGACTGCTCCCTGTGGCACGCGTTGCACGCGGCACTCTCGTCGGAGAGCTTCGGGTAGAACACCGGACCCGCCTGGCCCGCACCTGCGGCGAGGAGAGCCGCGAAAGCGCAGCCGGCGGCCGAGAGGAGGAACCTCCGCTGTCCCGTGGTTTGCATGGCGTCGCCTCCGTGTCCCGGCGGGACCTCGCCGCAGGCGGCGGGTGCCGGGGCGTGGTTTCCACTGTTGCTGCCGACAATCTAGCGCCGAACTCCCGACCCGTCATCCTCCCGAGCAGATGCGATCGGCTCATCGCATCGGGAGGTCAGCTCGGGACCTTCCGGGCGGCGGCGCCTCGACGGCCTCACTCCCCCGAACGTCGCCTTCGACCCCGACCACCACGACCCGGAGCGCGACGTCGCGCCGGGCTCCAGCGCGCGCCGCCTGGGCGAGGCGCACGAGGCCGCCGCAGCACGGCACCTCCATCACCATCACCGTGAGCGACGCGATCGCGGCATCGTCGATCAGCGAGGTGAGCTTCTCGAGGTACACCTCCTGGTGGGCGTCGAGCTTGGGGCACGCGATCGCGAGCGCGCGTCCGGACAGCCACCTCCGGTGGAACTCCCCGACGGCGTACGCCACGCAGTCGGCGGTGAGCAGGACGTCCGCCCCCCTGAAGTACGGCGCCGTCGGGGGGACGAGGTGGAGCTGGACCGGCCACTGGCGCAGCGCCGACGGCGACGCGGCCCCGCGGGCACCGTCGCCGGCCGTGGGCGCGGAGAAGCCCATCACGCGGGAGCCCGGGCACGAGGAGAACGCGTGAGGTTTCGGTGCCGGTACGGAACGCACGCGGCGGCCCGCGCTGCCCGCGTGCCGCCCCACGGCCGTGCGGTCGAACGGCGCGACCTCCGCCCTCTCGACCGTGATCGCACCCTGTGGGCAGTGGCCGAGGCATGCGCCCAGACCGTCGCACGCCGACTCGCTCACGAGGCGCGCCTTCCCGTCCACCAGCGCGATCGCCCCCTCGACGCACGCGGTGACGCACACGCCGCACCCGTCGCACTTCGCCTCGTCGATGCGCACGATGTCGCGAGCGGCCACCGCGGACCTCCTCCCCAAGCCATCCGGAATGGAGCGTAGCTGCGCCGCCCCTGTGCCGCCTTGACCTGGATCAAGGTCGCCGGGCCGGGCTACGCGCGGGCGACCGCGGCGAGCGCCGCGGCCAGCGCGTCCGGCGTGTTGCAGTTGGCCGTGGTGCCGGGGTCCTCGATCGAGACGTCGGCCGTGACCACGGCGTGCAGCACGTCGCGGAGCGTGGGGCCGGGCAGCGCTCCGGACACGATCCGCTCCGCGAGCGTCCTCCGAAGCATGATCGGGTGGCCGCGCTTCCCCCGATGGACAGGGTTCGCGGCATCGGCGCGCGCCGCGGCGAGCGCCCGCACCGTCGCCGGGCGCACCAGGGGGTGGTCCACTGGGAGGACGACGACCCGGTCCCACCCCGCGTCGTCGAGCAGCCGGCGCAGCCCGACAGTCAGCGAGTCGAACATCGGCAGCCCCGGTTGTGGGAGTGTGATCGCGTCCACGGAGCCGGCGACTGCGATGGGCTCGGTCGACGGGAGCGTCGCCACGACCGGCGCGGCGCCGCCCGCGCGCAGGACCTCGACGCATGCCGCCAGGAACGTGCGCCCGTCGGGAAGACACGCGAACGCCTTCGGCCCCCCGAAGCGCGTGCCGGCACCGCCGGCCAGTATCAGCCCCGCGACGCCCGTCGCCATCCCTCGGGCACCTCGCCCGTCCGGTCGAGCCGGATCAGCTCGGCCACGATCGAGACCGCGATCTCCGCCGGCGTGACGGCTCCCAGGTCGAGCCCGACCGGACACCGGAGCGTGTGGATCCGCTCGGGTCGCACCCCCGCGCCGGCGGCCGCGTGTCGAATCGCGGCGGCCTTGTTCCGCGAGCCCACGACGCCGACGCCGGCGAACGGACGCGCGAGCGCAGCCACCGCCCAGGCGGCGTCGGCATCCGCGTCGCCGGTGGCGACGATCACGTGGGTGCGGTCCTGGCTCTCCCATCTGTCGAGCGCCGACGGATCGGCGGCCGCGAGCGTCTCGGCCTTGAGCGGCTCCTCGGCGCGCTCCCCCCCTCCCGGGGACGCCAGCGTGACCCGGTACCCGGCCTGGGCCGCGGCGTGCGCCAGAGCCCGTCCGACGTGGCCCGCGCCGACAACGAGGAGGCGGCGCTGCGGTGCGAACTTCTCGAGCATCACGGTCACCACCCCTCCGCAGTTGGTCGCGATCTCCAGCTGGCGCGCGCCGTCCGGCCCGGCCAGCATTTCGGCAGCGGCCAGGAGGGCGGCCGCCTCGACCTCGCCGCCTCCGACGGTACCGGTCCGCAGGCCCCGCCTGGAGACGAGCAGGCGTGCGGTGTCCTTCCGCGGTGCGGAGCCCCGCACGCCGGCGACCGTCGCGAGGACGCAGGTGTCGCCCTCGTCAACGGCCTGCAACAACCTCCTCAACACCTCCACGGACGCGTTCCTCCTCAAGCCATGCGAACCGGTGCGCGCCGCCGAGCGCCGCGACGACGGCGGGCGGCGTGAGCGGCAACCGGTCGATCTCGACGCCGAGCGCGTCGACGACGGCGTTGCGAACGGCGACCGCCGCGGGGATCAGCGACGGCTCTCCGATCCCCTTGGCGCCGAACGGACCGCCGCGCCCTTCGCTCTCCACGATCGCGATCGCGATCCGGGGCGCGTCGGCCGCGGTCGGGATGATGTAGTCCGTGAACGACGGGTTCATGAGCCGGCCGCGATCGAGCTTGAGCTCCTCCGTCGTCCCCCAGCCGATCCCCTGGACGATCCCGCCCTGGATCTGCCCCTCGAGCGCATCGCGGTGGATGACGCGCCCCACGTCGTGCGCGGCCGCGACGTCGAGGACGCGGACGAGGCCGAGCTCGGAGTCGACGGCGACCTTCGCGACGTGGCACGCGACGGCGTAGAACTCGTACGGGTCGCCGACGCCGGTGGCGGCGTCGAAGCGCCGCGCACGGCTGCGGTACCACCCGGTGCTGATCGCCTCGATCCGGCGGGATGCGAGCTCGGCCGCCACGCGCCCCATCGGGACGCGGCGGCCGGAATCACCGGAGACGGCGGCGAAGCCGTCGGCCAGCACGACGTGGCGCGGATCGCACGCCAGCAGCTCGGCCGCCACCGGGTCGAGCCTGCGCCTGAGCCGTGCGACGGCGTCGAGGATCGCCATCCCCGACGCGTGCGCGCCGCGCGACGCGACCGTCGGGCCGGAGTCTCCGACGGCGGTCGTGTCCGGCTGCCACACCTGCACCGTCGCGGGATCGACGCCGAGCGCCTGGGCTGCGATCGTCTGGCAGGCGGTGAGGTTCCCCTGCCCCATTTCGGTGAGGCCGACCCGCACGACGACCGAGCCGTCGGGCTGCAGGATCACCACCGCCGACGAGCGGTCGAGGTGCTGGCCGCCGTGGTGGAGGTTGCAGCCGTAGAGTGCGAGGCCGATCCCCATCCCCTCCCTCGTCGCCCCGCCGTTGCGCGGTCCCGCGGCGTGGAACGCGTCCCACCCGGCGAGCTCGGCGGCGCGGTCGAGACACTCGCGGGCCAGCACCGGCCGGGGCAGCAGCTGCCCCGTGCAGATCCGCCGGCGCCGGTCGTCGAGCACGTTGCGTCGACGGAACTCGAGCGGGTCGAGATCGAGGGCGCGGGCAAGGCGATCCATCGTCGCCTCGGCCGCCCA
>DATKLI010000015.1:0-16234 GCA_035542455.1 Thermoanaerobaculaceae bacterium | reverse complement strand
CGCGGGTCGCCGAACCCCTCGTGGAGCACGCGGAGGATCGCGAGGCAGGTGTCGAGCCCGATCAAGTCGGCGAGCGCGAGCGGCCCCATGGGGTGGTTCATCCCGAGCTTCATCACCGTGTCGATCGCCTCGGGGGAGCCGACCCCCTCGTGCAGGGCGAAGATCGCCTCGTTGATCATCGGCATCAGGACGCGGTTCGACACGAATCCCGGCGAGTCGTTGACCTCGACCGGGACCTTCCCGAGGCTCTTCGCCAGCCGCTCGACGGTCCGGAACGTCTCGTCGCTCGTGGCGATCCCGCGGACGACCTCGACGAGCTGCATCACCGGCACCGGGTTCATGAAGTGCATCCCGATGAGGCGGTCCGGCCTCGACGTCGCGGCGCCAAGCTTGGTGATCGAGATCGCGGAGGTGTTGGACGCGAGGATCGCCTCCGGAGCCAGGGTACGGTCGAGCTCGGCGAACACCGCGGTCTTCACCTCGGTATCCTCGACGACGGCCTCGATCACGATGTCGCAGCCGGCGAGCGGGGGGAGCCCGACGGCACGGGTGATGCGGGCGAGGGCGGCGTCCTTGGCGGCGGCGGTCGCCGTCCCCTTCGCCACCTGGCGGTCGAGGTTGCGGGCGATCGTGGCCACGCCCCTCTGGACGAGCTCGCTCGACACGTCGGTGAGGGTCACCTCGAACCCCGACAGGGCGCCGACGTGCGCGATCCCGCCGCCCATCTGCCCCGCCCCGACGACGCCGATCCGCTTGATCTCCATGACGTTTCCCCCCTGTGCCCGCGTAGCTTACCGTCGAAATGCAGAAGTTGGAAGCGACGCAATCGCGGAGTCGACGGTCTCTACGCGCCCCTCCGCCCAGTTCACAGTTGACGGTCCCCGCCCCGCCCTGGAGACGATCTGCCATCGCTTCGCGGTTGCTTCTGCTCTTGACTGTCAACTGTCAACTGTTGACTATCCACAGCCTCATGCCTCGGCGTCAAACAACAGCGGCCGGCCTCCGGGGCCGGCCGCATCCTCGAAGGTGTCAGGCGCTCAGGCGCCGTCGTCGCCGATCGCCTCGACGGGGCAGGAGGCCTTCGCCTCCTGGCACTGCCCCTCCTCGTCGGCGTTCTCAGGCTGCTTGAACAGGAACGAGTGACCCTCGTCCTCGTTGGCCTTGAAGTTGTTCGGAGCGGTGGTGCGGCAGACGTCGCAGTCGATGCAGCTCGAATCCACGTACCACTTGCCGGGTGCGTTGTCGGGAAGCCGATCGTCCTTGTTCGCCATTCCAGGACCCCCTTCTGGCCGTGGCGTCGTCCGACGCCAGGTCGAGCGTGAATATTAGCACAAGTCCGCTGGCGTCACCGTGCTCGCGGCGAGGGCGGCCGGAGGTGCGGCGCCTGCGGCGGGACCGGCGCCTGCGGCGTCGCCTGCGCCCCCGGCTGCAGGGGGGCTAGGCTCATGCCGGTGGCCATCGACGAGCAGTTGCCGTTGAACACGCAGTCCCACGGGAGCGGCTTCGTGAACGCCTGCTCGACGTAGATCGGGTCGTTCGACACGTTGTCGATCCTCGAGATGTAGCTGATCAGCGCCGGCGCCGGCTGCGCCGCGCCGCTGATGTACAGCGGCACCGAGATCGTCAGGCTGGCGCCCTGGATGGCGTCGGTCAGCGACTTCCCGAACAGGTTGATGATCGCCTGGTCCTCCTGGTCGTGGGAGAGCGGGGGCATCACCACCGTCTCCTGCGCGATCTGCGTGCCGTCCCGGCCCGTCAGGGTGAGCAGGACGTCGAGCGAGGTGGTCCGGTCGGAGATGTTGACGAGCCCGATGGCGGTCCGGTACGAGGCGTCCTCCCGCAGGCCGCTGAAGACGACGTGGTCGAGGCCCATGCTCTTCTTCCCCGGGTCGAGGTAGTAGTACCAGGGGAGCCCGGGGATCTGCTGGCCGTAGGTGTAGACCTTGCCGGTCGAGTCGGTGCCGAACGTGTAGCTCCGGGTGTTCACGACGATGTTCTTCGGGACCCCTCCCGGCGGGCTGGAGAGGGTGTTCGCCTGGTACGCGAAGATCAGGAGCGCGCCCTTGGTGTTGGAGAGGGCGAAGTCGGTCCCGATGACGTCGTTGATGTACACGGTCCGTCCGGGCGGGATGTCGGCCAGGTTGGTGTCGACGTGTCCGAACCCGTCGGTCGAGCGCCCGCCAAGGTGGTTGGCGATGTTCGCGAACCAGGTCGTGTTGTCGCTGCCGCAGCACTCCAGCAGGACGATCTCGACGTCGATATTGACCGTGTCCACGTTCGTGATCTCGATGTCCGACCGCCAGTTGGAGCCGTTGAGCCCGGCGATCGAGGCCGCGACCGGGACGATGACCAGGTCCGCCGCCCGGAACATCGCGAACGCCCCGGAGGACGCGAGCACTCCCACCGCCATGATCGGCAACGCGCGACTCCACCTCATGCCCACCTCCGCGCGGAGTTTACCTCATTCCTTCGCTGCAGCCGGCAGGATCACCCGCGCCACGAGGCCGCCGGTGCGCCGGTTCGCGAGCTCGAGCTTGCCGCCGTGCGCGGCGACGATCCGGTCCGCGATCGCGAGCCCCAGGCCGGTGCCCCCCTTGCGCCGCGTGAAGAACGCCTCGCGGACGCGCGCCAGCTCCGGCCGGGGGATGCCGGGCCCGGTGTCGCTGACCTCGAGCACGACCCGCCCGTCCGACGGCCGCGCCGCGAGCTCGACGCGCCTCGTCGGCGCGCTCTCCATCGCCTGCACCGAGTTGAGCGCGAGGTTCACGAGGACCTGGCTCAGCTGGGCGCGGTCCCCGAGGATGCGGACGCTCCCGTCCGCCACGGTGAGCGCGACGCCGGCCCGCTCGCACGCCGGCGTCAGGAGGGCGGCGACGTCCCGCAGCAGCGCCTGCGATTCGAACTCCTCCAGCATCGGCGTCGCTGGCCGCGCGTACACGAGGAAGTCGTTGACCAGCCGCGAGAGGCGCCCGACCTCCTGGCGCGCCATCCCCACGGTGTCCGCGGGCGTCTTGCGGCTCGCCAGGTCCTCCTCGAGGAGCTCGAGGTTGATCGAGAGCGCGTTGAGCGGGTTCCGGATCTCGTGGGCGAGGTTCGCGGCGAGGCTGCCCAGCGCCGCGAGCTCCTCGTTCAGCCGCCGCTTCGACTCGAGGTGGGCGTTGCGCTGGACGAGGTGCCAGATGAACGCGACGGCGCCGATGAGCACCGCGAGCGAGGTCCCCCCCGCGACCGCCGTCTGGATCAGCAGGTTGCGCCGGAGGACCGCGATCCGCGCCGCCATCGCCGGCTTCGAGACGCTGACCACGACCGTGCCGATGTCCTCGAGCGGCGCCCGGATCTGGTAGCTCGTCGAGCTCTCGACCACCTTCTCCGGGGCGGCGGGCACGATGAGCTCGCTCGAGCCCTCCGGGAACCCGCCCTTCAGCCCCTCGGTGCGGAACTCCGACGAGTAGACGAGCTTCCCCTGGTCGTCGAACACCTGCACCTTGTCGATCACCTGCTGGCGCGAGAGCGCGGCCGAGATCTGGGCGAGAGCCGTCCGCTTCGTCTCGATGACCTTGTAGAGGTTGCCCTTCCCCCCCAGCTGCCGGGCCAGCTCTTCGGCCCTCTCCCTCCCGGACAGCAGGACGTCCTCGAGGTAGGAGCGCGAGAGCCGCTCGACCAGCAGGTGGGCGAACGACGCGAAGCTGGCGATCAGCAGCGCCGCGAAGACGGTCGCCGCCGCCAGGTACTGCCGTCCGAGCCGGGGTCCGCCCCACCGCACGCGGGCCATTGTAATGCGTTCGCGCGCCGCCTCTTCCCTGCCGCCGACGGGGAGCGGTGCGATCGGCGATAATGAACGGGGGTCCGAGATGAGGCCTGACATCAGATCGACCGTCGCGCTGTCGTCGCTGCTGCTCCTCCAAGGCGCCCTCGCCTGCCGCCAGCCCGTCGTCCCGCCCCCCCGCCCCGCTCCGTCGGCAGGCCTCCCCGTGCGCGGCGGCCAGGTGATCGTCGCGACCACTGCGGACGTGACTACGTTCAACGAATACCAGTCCACGGGGGAACAGGGCGAGGCCGACGCCATCGACCTCCTCTTCCCCACCCTCATGACCGAGCAGCCGGACTACCAGCTCCACCCGCCGTCGTTCGCGCCTCGGCTCGCGACGTCGTGGGAGTTCTCCTCGGACAACCGGACGCTCACGTTCCACCTCCGCCCCGAGGCGCGCTGGTCCGACGGCGTCCCCGTGACGGCCGACGACGTCCGCTTCACGTTCCTCGCCCAGAAGAACCCGGCCGTGGGCTCGCTCGGGATGGAGATGAAGGACTTCATCAAGGACGTCGAGGTCGTGGACCCGCACACCGTCAGGTTCCACTTCACGCGCGTCTACCCGTACCAGCTCATGGACGCGAACGACGGCCACATCGTGCCGTCGCACGCGTGGGGGAAGGTGCCGTTCGAGAAATGGCGCACCACGGACTTCGAGAAGATGATGGTCACCGGCGGGGCGTTCCGGCTCGCGGCTCACACGCCGCAGCAGACGATCGTGCTGGACCGCGACCCGACGTACTGGGGCTCGCCGCGGCCGTATCTCGACCGGGTCGTCCTGCGTGTCGTTCCGGACCTGGCGAGCCAGCTCGCCCAGCTGTTCGCGGGCCAGGTCAACCTCGTCCAGGCGGTCTCGCCGCAGGAGGCCGACCGGGTCCAGGCGGACCCCGACCTCAGGCTGGTCGAGTTCCCCTCGCGGATGTGGGGGATGGTCGGCTGGAACAACCGGCGGCCGTTCTTCGAGGACCGCCGCGTGCGGCGCGCGCTCAGCCTCGGGATCAACAGGAGGTCGCTCGTCGACACGGTGTTCCGGGGCCACGCGAAGCTCTCATCCGGTCCGGTGCTGTCCTCGATGTGGGCGTTCAACCACAACCTCCCGCAGCTGCCGTACGACCCCGATCAGGCGGCGCTGCTGCTCGCCCAGGCGGGGTGGCGCGATCTCAACGGCGACGGGATCCTCGAGCACGACGGGAGGTCGTTCGCCTTCGACCTGCTGTACCCGGCGAGCAACGCGCTGCGGCGCCAGATGGCGCTGCTCATCCAGGCCGACCTGGCGCGCCTCGGGATCAAGGTGCGGCCGGTCCAGATGGAGTTCACGTCGCTGATCGCGCGCACCGAGGCGGGCGACTTCGACGCGACGATCTGGGTGTGGGTCGAGGGGACGAGGGTGGACCTGACAAGCGAGTGGAGCACCCCGAGCCCGTCGCAGGGCAGCAACAACTTCATCGGGTACTCGAACCCCGACGTGGACCGCCTCATCGCCGCCGCTCGCGAGGAGCCCGACTACTCGCGCGCCAAGGTCCTCCTCGATCGGCTCCAGGAGCTGATCGTGGCGGACCAGCCCGCGACGTTCCTGTACGAGTCCACGATGCTCGTCGCCACCAGCCGCCAGCTCCGGGGCGCCGACATCAACTCCGCCGCGCTGTTCTTCAACGTCGACGAGTGGTACTGGGAGCGGTGATGCTCCGGCGGGCGCTCCGCCGCCTGGGGGCGGGGATCGCGCTGATCTGGCTCGTCGCGACGTTCACGTTCCTCCTCGTGAGCGCGGCCCCGGGCGACTTCGCGACGCGCCTCACCGACCCGCGGATCCCGCCGGCGGCGCGGGAGCGCTGGCGGCGCGACTTCGGCCTCGACAGGCCGCTGCCCGCGAGGTACGCGAGCTGGCTCGCAGCGGCCGCGACCGGCGACCTCGGCTCGTCGTGGATCTACAAGCAGAAGGTCTCGAGCGTGCTCGCCTCGGTGCTCCCCAACACGCTGCTCCTCACGTCGCTCGGCCTCGCGCTCGAGCTCGCGTTGGGCGTGGCGCTCGCGATCGTCCAACTCCGCCGCCCCCACGGCACCGGCGACAGGCTGATCACGCTCGCGACGCTCACGGCGTACGCGCTCCCGACGTTCGGCGTCGCGTTGGGGCTGGTCGCGGTCCTCTCCTACCGCCTGCACCTCCTCCCGCCGTCGCACATGCTCTCGCTCGAGGGGGAGTTGGCGCACGGGTGGGCTCGGCTCCCCGACCTCGCGCGCCACCTCGTGCTCCCCGTCGTGGCGATCGGCGTCGCGGGCGTCGGGGCCGTCGCCCGCTACCTCCGGGGCTCGCTCCTCGACGAGCGCCTCGAGCAGTACGTGCTCGCCGCCCGCGCCCGCGGCTGCTCGCCGCGCCAGGCGCTCGTCCGGCACGCGCTCCCGAACGCGCTCCTCCCGCTCATCACGATGATGGGGATGTCGCTGCCGTTCCTGGTCTCGGGGTCGCTCGTCATCGAGGTCGTGTTCTCGTGGCCCGGGATGGGCCAGGTGATGTACAACGCGGCGCTCGGGCGCGACCTGCCGCTCCTCCTCGGAGGCACGATCGTCGCGACCGCCGCCGTCGTCGTCGGCAACCTCCTCGCCGACCTCGCGTACGCGGTCGCCGACCCGCGGGTGCGGGTATGACGCTCGCCGGGGCGATCCCCCGCTGGCCGCGGCGCCTGCGCGCGGGGCTCGGCCTCCTCGCCGCGCTCAGCGCGCTCGCCGTCGTGGGACCGTGGATGGCGGGGGACCCGACCGCGATCGTGGATCCGAAGGTCGTGGGCCTCCTCCCGCCCGGCTCCGTCCGGGCGGTCGTGGTGCGCCGCGACGGCACGACCGTCGCGGGCGACGCGCTGCGCCGGTCGGGGCCGGACTGGGTCCTCGTCCGCGGCGGCGCGGAGGTGACGGTGACCGGCTCGGAGGTCGCGCGCGCCGGCGTCCGCCGGTTCTGGGCGGGCACCGACGTCGTCGGGCGCGACGTTCTCGCGCGCCTCGTCAACGGCGCGCGCGTCTCGCTCGGCGTCGGCGCACTCGCCCTCGCGGTGGCGCTCGTCCTCGGGGTCGGGGTCGGGCTGCTGGCCGGGTGGCGCGGCGGGATCGTGGACGCCCTCCTGATGCGCCTCGTGGACGCGCTGCTCGCGATCCCGATGCTGTTCCTCCTCCTGTTCCTGGCCGCGCTGTTCCGCCCGTCGCTCGCGGTGCTCGTCCTGTTCCTCGGGTTCTCCTCGTGGATGGGCGTGGCCCGGCTGGTCCGCGGGCAGGTGCTCTCGCTCAAGGAGCGCGACTTCATCCTGGCGGCGAGGGCGATCGGCGCGGGCCCATGGCGGATCGCGTTCCGGCACCTCCTGCCGAACGCGCTCACGCCGCTCGCCCAGGACGCCGCGCTGCGCCTAGGCGACCTGATCCTCGTCGAGGCGTCGCTCTCGTTCCTCGGCCTCGGCGTCCAGCCGCCGGCGGCGTCGTGGGGCACGATGGTCGCCGAGGGGCAGGAGGTGCTCGCGAACGCCTGGTGGCTGACCGGGCTCCCGACCGCGCTCGTCGCGGCGACGGTGATCGCGGCCGCGCTCGCCGCCGATGGATTGCAGGAATTGGCGCGCTCCGAGACGTGACCGCCGCAGCCGGCGGCCACCGGAAGAGGGGCAGAGGGGACGAGGGGCAGAGGGGACGAGGCCGGGGCGCGGCTACTCGTGTGTGAAACGGCAAAGGGAAGAGGCCAAACGGAAGACCGAACCTAGCAGATGTCGTCGTGTCTTCCTTTTGCCCTTTGCCGTCTCCCCTCTGACCTCTTCGCTTCTGCCTCGCTCCTCTGCTCCCCTGCTCCCCTGCTCCCGTCGTTGATGTACCATCCCCACGTGACCCGCAAGCGGCGCAAGGGGCGCCCGGCTTCGGAGTACTTCATCGCGTTCGTGGGGATCGCCCTCATCGTGTTCGTGGTGGCGGTCATCGCGTCGCCGGGCTCGTGCAAGGTCCGGGTCTCGCCGGAGATCGGCGTGCAGCCGTCGGCGCCGCGCCCGACGCCGACCCCGACGCCCTGACCGGCGCCGCCCGCACGCCCGGAAACCCTGGCACGCCGTTTGCGTTCTAGATCGTGGCGGTGCGGGCCCGCTCCGGACGCGTGTACCATGACGGCACAGCGGCTCGGGCCCACCCGCCCGCGCCGTGGAGGAAACCGCGATGTCGAACTGGCTCAAGACGACCGTGCTCCTGGCCCTCCTCACCGGCCTGCTGCTCTGGCTCGGTGACCTCCTGGGGGGACAGCAGGGACTCGTGATGGCGCTGGCCTTCGCCGCCGTCATGAACTTCGCCGCGTTCTTCTTCTCCGACAAGATCGCGCTCGCGATGCACCGGGCGCAGCCGGTGGACGAGGCCTCCGCGCCGCAGCTGTACGCGGCCGTGGCCGAGCTGGCGCAGCGCGCGAGCATCCCGATGCCGCGGCTGTACGTCATCCCCGAGATGCAGCCGAACGCGTTCGCCACCGGGCGCTCGCCCAACCACGCGGCGGTCGCCGTCACCGAGGGGCTGCTGCGCGCGATGGACCGCGACGAATTGAAGGGTGTGCTCGCCCACGAGCTCACGCACGTGCTCCACCGCGACATCCTGATCTCTTCGGTCGCGGCGACGATCGCGGGGGCGCTCGCGATGCTCGCCCGGATGGCCGGGTACGCGATGATGTTCGGCGGCCGCGGCGGCCGCGAGGAGCGGGGCGGTGCGGCCGGCGGGCTGTTCTTCATCATCGTTGCGCCGATCGCCGCGATGCTGATCCAGCTCGCGATCTCGCGCTCGCGCGAGTTCGCCGCCGACGAGGGCGGGGCGAAGCTCGCGGGCTCCCCCACCGGGCTCGTGTCGGCGCTCCGCAAGCTCGGCGCCTACACCGAGCGGATCCCGATGGTGACCGCGCAGCCGACCACGGCGCACATGATGATCGCGAACCCGTTCTCCGGCGGCGGACTGATGCAGCTGTTCTCGACGCATCCGCCGATGGAGAAGCGCATCGCCCGCCTCGAGGCGATGGTCGGGAGGATGTAGCCCGCGTCGCGCGGCGCCGGGAAAGCGCCCATGGCCATCATCGGGATGCACGCGCTGGACTACTCGAAGAAGGCGGAGGAGGTCCGCCGCATCTTCGGCGAGACGCTCGGTTGGCGCTCCGTGGATGCCGGCGAGGGGTGGCTGATCTTCGCCGCCCCGCCCGCGGAGCTCGCCGTCCACCCGACCGACGGCGAGGAGCATCACGAGCTCTACCTCATGTGCGACGACATCCAGGCCACCGTCGCCGAGCTGAAGGCGAAGGGGGTCGCGACCACCGGCCCGGTCGTGGACCGCGGGTGGGGACTCGGCACGGCGCTGCGACTCCCGAGCGGCGCCGAACTCGGCCTGTACGAGCCGCGGCACCCGACCCCGATCGCGGCCGCCGGGGCACGCACGCGGACGCGCCGGAAGCCGCGAACCGCGTAGACCGCCGCCGCTCCGCAGGCGGATCCTGAGCAAACTCCACATCTGTTTGTCTGCTGTGCTCGGCGCGCCGGTCTCGGGCATAATGCCGGGCAACGTTCGGAGTCATGGAGCGCAGACATGGAGATATCCGCCGCCGTCAGGAACTCGCCGTCAGGTCACGAGGCCGCCGTCCGCACGGACGGCGCCGCTCGCGCACTCTCGATTCCGGCAAAGGAGACGGGCCGAGGCTCGGCCGTCAACGGCGGCGAGCTGCTGATGCTCGCGCTGGCGACGTGCTACTGCAACGACCTGTACCGGGAAGCCGAGCGGCTCGGGGTGCCGCTCGAGGCGGTCGAGGTCGAGGCATCCGCCACGTTCCCCGGCGTCGGCCTCGCAGCGACGGACATCCGCTACCGGGCGACCGTCTCCTCGCCCGCGCCGCCCGCGGTGATCGCCGACCTCCTCCGCCACACCGACACCGTCGCCGAGGTGCACAATACGATCCGCTCCGGCGTCGCGGTCGGTTTGGTCGAGTGAAGGGGTTCTCGTAGCAGCATATCGGAAGGGAGAACTCCGACCAGAGCAGCAGCCGCCGCCGTCGTCTCCGTCGCAATCCTCGCTGATGCGCCGAATGTCCAGGGCCGCATCGCGGCGAGCGAGGGACGCCTGAGGAGGCGCGGCGTTTCGCTCCCGCCGCCGAAGCCGAGGCCCGGAAGCGGCCTGCCCGCCGGTGGCCCATGGGCCGGAACCGCTTCTCCCCGCGCCTCCCTTTCCGGAAGGGGGCACTCTCAGGTGCTACCATGATCGCGCTTTCCCCGGAGGGAACATGAGGCGACGCCGGATCGGCCTCCGCTTCCTGATAGTGTTCCTCGCCGCGGCAACGCTGCAAGCCGCTGCCCCGGACAACCGCGCGGCGTTCGAGGCTGCACGGAGAAGGGCCCTCGAGGTTCGCGGAGCGCTCCTCCCCAAGGCCGCGCCCTCCGCCCGCGCCAAGATCGCCGGCTCGGCCCAGGCTAGCCGGGCCTACCTGGCCGGGTGCCGCCAGAGCTGCGACCTCTACGGATTCCTTTCGATGGATCTCAGGGCCCGATTCACGCGGCTGTCCGAGAAGGAGCTCGACCTCCTGGTGGTCCTGGTGTTCGCGGAGACGGTCGACGCCGGGAGCGAGGTGCGCCGGGAGCTCTCGATCGCGTATGACAGATCCCAGAAGTTCATCGGAACCCTCTCGAACATCATGGCGAAGATCCAGACAACCGACGACTCCATCGTCCAGAACATGAGGTGACCCGGTCGGGCCGGGCCAGTCGATGCGGGCGGGGCCGGCGCGACCGACCGCGCGGCGGCGCCGCTGCTGGACTTCGGCGCCGCTCGTACTCAAGGGCCTGCGCGGCGAAGAGTGCTTCAGGCGAAACCGGAGGTCGACGAGTACGTGGCGCACGCACGTCCGGCGGACAGGTGACGCCTGCTGCGGAGCCGGACGCACACGAGTGTTTTCGGTGAGCCGTAGCTCCGGGTAGAATCCGCACGGCGGCGACTCCCCCCTTTGTCAACGCTCCGCACCGAGGGAGAGACACGGGCATGAAGAAGAGCGGATCGCAGACGGGCAAGCCCGCTTCGAAGCTGATCGACGAGAGGATCGAGGAGTTGGGCGACTGGCGGGGCGAGATGCTCCGCCGCCTCCGCGCACTGGTCAAGGAGGCCGACCCCGAGGTCGTGGAGGAGTGGAAGTGGGGCGTTCCGGTTTGGTCGCACGACGGGTTGATCTCGACCGGCGAGACGTACAAGAAGGTCGTGAAGATGACCTTCGCCAGAGGGGCAGCTCTGAAAGACCCTGCGCGCCTCTTCAACTCCAGCCTCGAGGGGAACGTGCGGCGCGCCATCGATTTCCACGAGGGCGAGAGGATCGACGAGGAGGCGTTCAAGGCGCTCATCCGCGCGGCCGTGGCGCTGAACACGTCGAAGGCCAAAGGGTGATCTCCGGCATGGTGACGGCTCGCTCGGCTCGCCGTTCCGACTGCGTTGTCGGGCGGCGCGGCCTGGTCGGCGACGACGGCAGCCCGCGCAGCGCCGGGCCGCCGATGGCGCCCGACTCGTCGCATGCGGCCATCCCGAGGAGCGGCGCATGATCCCGCTGCGCATCGCGCCGGTTCCTGGCTACACTCCTACTGTCGGGCGGCTCGTCAGCATCCTCGCGTACGTTCGACACGGCCTGCTGGCCGCAGTGGAAGGGCTGTCGCGCGATCAGCTCGACCACCTCCACGACGCCGAGAGCAACTCGATCGGCGCGCTGCTCGCGCACATGGCGGCGGTCGAGCGCTGGTATCAGGTGTTCACGTTCGAGGGGCGCGAGCCTTCCGCCGGCGAGGAGGCGGAGATCTCCGCCGCGCTGCACCTCGGTGACGAGGCCCGCCGGACGATCCGGGGCCGGGAGCTCGACGCCTACCTGGAGGAGCTCGCGCGGACCCGCAAGGCCACCCTGGAGGAGCTCCGGGCGCGCGATGACGCCTGGCTCGAGGCGCCGCTGGCGGCGAGGCCCGACCTCAACGCGCACTGGGCGTGGGTCCACGTGGCCGAGGACGAGATCGGCCACCGCGGACAGATCCGCTGGCTCCGCAAGCGCCTCCCCATCTGACACGCGAGCGCGCTCCCTGTCGGGTTATCCTGGCCCGGCGCCGATCGACGAGAGCGTGGCCGCAGCGCGGGGCGGGCGCGCCCGGCTCGGCCCGCCGTCGGACGGCGAGAGGGCGAATGACGCGGCTCTACCTGCTTTGCGGACCGTCTATGTCCGGCAAGACCCACCTCGCTGCGCGGATCGAGTCGTCGCTCGGCGCGTCCGTCGTCTCGCTCGACGAGATCAACCGGACCCGCGGGCTGCCGTTCGGGCTCGAGGGCCGGCCGGAGGCGGAGTGGGGCGCGACGCTCGAGGCGGCGATCGTACGGGTGACTCGGCTCATGCACGCTCGCCGGGCCATTGTCGTCGACGACACGCTCTGCTACCGCTGGCTTCGCGACCGGTTCCGCCGCCTGGCGGCTGACTACGGCTATTCGGCGATCCTCCTGTACCTGGCGACCGATGGAGCGGTCCTGGCCGAACGTCGCGCCGCGCTCCTCGGCGCCGGCGATCGTCCGGTCCTCTCGGAGCGCAGCTTCGCGGAGCACCTGTCGTCGTTCGAAGATCCCGCCGACGACGAGGATCCCGTGCGGCTGCCCGACCCCGGCGCCATCCGCGCCTGGCTGGCTCGAGAAGCCGCCCACCTCGGAGCGCTGGACATCGCCGGTTGACCCGCGTTGGCCGCGGGCAGGCGCCGCGCCGCTCCAGCCTGACGGTCGTACGGCGTCGAGGGGTAAGCTGTCCTCGTGCCAACGGAGAAAGTCGCCGGCTCTCCGACGCCACGCGTCAGGCCGAAGGAGGGGTGACGCCGTGCAGCAGATCGATTACGACTCCGTCGCCGCCCTGTACGACGCGTACGTCACGGTCGACTACGACGTGCCGTTCTTCAGGGCCGAAGCCCTCGAGGCCAAGGGGCCGGTGCTGGAGCTGATGGCCGGCACGGGCCGGCTTTCGCTCCCGCTCCTCCAGGCCGGGGTGGACTTGACGTGCGTGGACGGTTCGCCGGGAATGCTGGCCGTGCTCGAGCGGAAGCTCGCGGAGCACGGCCTCCGGGCCGAGATCCACTGCGCCGACGTCTGCCGTCTATCGCTCCCGCCGCGCTACCAGCTCGCGATCCTCCCGTTCAATGCGTTCATGGAGCTCGTCGGTCGCGATCGCCAGCGAGCCGCGCTCGCGGCGGCGTTCGCCTGCCTGCGTCCAGGGGGCCGGTTCCTCTGCACCCTGCACAACCCGGCCATCCGGCGAGGCCAGGTCGACGGCGTGTTGCGGGCGGTCGGCCGTTTCCCGTTCGAGGGCGGCACCCTCGTGGTGTCCGGCTTCGAGCAGGGAGGCGAGCCTGTCGTCTCGCGACTCCAGTTCTTCGAGTACTTCGGGCCGGAAGGCCGCCTCGTGTGGAAGCGTGCCCTCCCGATGGAGTTCGAGCTGATCGAGCGGGGCGCGTTCGAGGAGATGGCGGTCGGCGCGGGGTTCCGCGTCTCGCAGCTCCTCGGGAGCTACGACCGCGCGCCGTTCGATCCGGCCGCGAGCCCGGTCATGATCTGGGTGCTGGCGAAGCCGGCGGCGTGACGGCCGCTTGCCCGGGAGGAAGCGCCTGATTCATGATGGTGCCGCGATACCGTCGATCGAGCGAGCGGGCCGAGGCGTGAGGCGGGGTGCGGGCCGCTGAGGCGATGACCACGCTCGAGCGCCGCCCAGAGGGGGGAGGGGCCGTGAGACACGCGCGCATCGTCGTCACCCACTACGGCGGCCCGGACGCGCTCCAGGTCCTCGAGGAGGAAGTCCCCGAGCCGAACGACGGCGAGGTCCGGGTTCGGGTGCATGCCGCGGGCGTCTCGCTGCCCGACGTGATGGCGCGCGAGGGGATTCACCCCGAGACCCCGAAGGTGCCGTTCACGCCCGGGTGGGACCTTGTCGGCGTGGTGGATCGGCTCGGCGCCGGCGTCCCCGGGATCGAGGAGGGGCAGGCCGTTGCCGCGATGCCTATCCACGGCGCGTACGCGGAGTACGTCTGCCTGCCGCAGCGCGAGCTGGTGCCGGTGCCGCCCGGCCTCGACCCGGCCGAGGCGGTTAGTCTCGTGCTGAACTACATCACGGCGTTCCAGATGCTGCACCGCTCGGCGAAGGTCGCGCCGGGCCAGAGCGCGTTGATCCACGGCGCGGCGGGAGGCGTCGGCACGGCGCTCCTGCAGCTCGGGCGCCTAGCCGGGTTGAAGGAGATGTACGGCACCTGCTCGTCGCGCGGCGCGCAGGCCGTGTCCGACCTGGGCGGCATCCCGATCGACTACACGAGCCGGGACTTCGTGGCGGAGATCCACCGCCTCACGGGCGACGGCGTGGACGCCGCCTTCGACCCCATGGGCGGCCCGCACCTCTGGCGCTCCCGCAAGGCCCTCCGGCGCGGCGGGACGGTCGTGGGCTACGGCCTCATCTCCTCGATTCGCGGGGAGGGGTTGTCCTCCGGCCGGCCCGGCCGTCGCCGGCGGTTCCGCGGGACCGCCGCGTTCGGGGCGCACATCGCCGGCGGCTGGCTGCTGCCCGGCCGGCGGAGGGTGGTCCCCTACTCCATCCAGACGCTCAAGCGGCTCAAGCCGGAGATGTTCCGGGACGATCTGACGGCGCTGCTCGACCTGCTCAAGCGGGAGAAGATCAAGCCACTGGTCGCGCGGCGGTTCCCTCTCGCCGAGGCGCGACAGGCGCAGGAGCTGCTCGGGAAGGGTGGCGTGGTCGGCAAGATCGTCCTCGTGTGCGGCGGGTCGTCTCCCGGGGCGGGAGCGACGCACTGACGAGACGCGGCGAGCCTCGACGGACCGGCCGTGGCGGCAGCCGACACGGGAATCGAGAGGTAGTTGCGGGGCTTCTCCGGTTCGAGGTCGAGCCGGACGGGAGGTGGCGATGGCGGTCATCGAGGAACGACTCAGGAAGCTGGGCCTCATCCTTCCGCCACCCACGACGCCGCCGCCCGGTGTGATGCTCCCGTTCCGGTTCGTGAGGGTGGCCGGCTCGCGCGCCCTCGTGTCAGGCCACGGGCCGCAGAACCCGGACGGCACGTTCGCGCCGCCGTTCGGGAAGGTCGGCGCGGAGGTCACGCTCGAGCAGGGGTACGCGGCGGCGCGGCTTACCGGCCTCTCGATCCTCGGAAGCCTGAAGCGCGCGCTCGGCGACCTCGACCGCATCGCGGCGTGGACGCGCGTGTTCGGCATGGTCAACTCGGCGCCCGGGTTCCGGTCGCAGCCGAGCGTGATCAACGGGTTCTCCGACCTGATCCTCGAGGTGTTCGGGCCGGAGGTCGGCGCGCACAGCCGGAGCGCGGTGGGGATGGCGGAGCTGCCGTTCGGGCTCCCGGTTGAGATCGAGGCCGAGGTCGAGCTGGGGCGCGGCTGAGCCATGCCGACGACGACCTACATCGCGCTCCTCCGGGCGGTCAACGTCGCGGGCCACGGGAAGGTCGGGATGGCCGACCTGCGCGCGCTCTTCACGCGCCTCGGCTTCGAGGGCGCGCGCTCGCTGCTGCAGAGCGGGAACCTGATCTTCGGGGCCGCCGGCGCCGCGCCCGCCGAGCTGGAGAGCCGGCTGGAGGCCGCGGCCGAGGCGCGTCTCGGCCTGCGAACCGACTTCCTCGTGCGAAGCGCGGGCGAGTGGGACGAGGTCGTCGCCGCGAACCCGTTCCCAGCGGAGGCGAAGCGCGACCCGGGCCGCCTCGTCGTGCTCGCGCTCAAGGACGCGCCGCCTCCCGCGCGGTTCGCGGCGCTCCAGGCCGCGGTCGTCGGGCGCGAGATCGTGCGAGGCGCCGGCCGGCACGCGTACGTCACCTACCCCGACGGGCAGGGCCGCTCGCGCTTGACGCTCGCGCTGATCGAGCGGACGCTCGGCACCCGCGGCACCGCCCGCAACTGGAACACCGTGCTCAAGCTCGCCGCGCTCGCCGGCGCGCGCTGAACAGACGACGAGCCGCAGCAGAGGCGTGAAGCAGGAGGGACGATGGAGTACGCGATCTCGACCGACGTCAAGTACGGCCCGCTCGAGACGGTGGAGGCTGGCCGGCTCGCGGATGGATGCGCCCAGCCTTGGTGGAACCAGACGCTGTCCCGCGTCAACGACTGCGTGGTGCGCCTCGGCGTGTTCCACGGAGAGTTCCACTGGCACAAGCACGACCGCGAGGACGAGTTCTTCTACGTCGTGGAGGGTACGCTGCTCCTGGACCTCGAAGGGCGGACGGTGACGCTCGGGCCGCGGCAGGGGCTCATGGTGCCGCGCGGCGTGGTCCACCGCACGCGCGCTCCCGAGCGCACGGTCGTCCTCATGGTCGAGGCCGCCACCGTCACGCCTACGGGCGACTGACCCGGCCGCCCACTCGAGGGCGAGGGCAAGCCCCGCCTCCACCTCCG
>DATKLI010000014.1:0-46771 GCA_035542455.1 Thermoanaerobaculaceae bacterium | reverse complement strand
GTCGAGGCGCGCGCCCGGATGCTGCCGTTCGGCGACCGGCTGCTGCGCGCGACCGCGATCCAGGACGTCACCGAACGCAAGCGCTCCGAGCAGCTCCGCCTCCAGCAGGCCGCGTTCATGAGCGCCTCGATGGACGGGATGTCGGTCCTCGACCGCGACGGCGTGTTCCTGTTCGTCAACGACGCGCACGCTCGCGTCTACGGCTACGACCGACCCGAGGAGATGCTCGGGAAGACCTGGCGGATCCTGTACGAGGGCGCGGAGCTCGAGAGGCTCGCCAACGAAGTCATGCCGGAGTTCGGCCGGACCGGCCGCTGGCGCGGCGAGGCGGTGGGCCGGCGGCGCGACGGCTCGTCGTTCCCCCAGGAGGTCTCGCTGACGATGGTCGAGGGCGGCGGGATGGTGTGCGTCGTCCGGGACCTGTCGGCGGAGAAGCGCAGCGAGGAGGCGCGCGCCCGCCTGGCCACGGCGGTCGACCAGGCGGCGGAGGCGATCGTGATCACCGCACGCGACGGGACGATCCAGTACGTCAACCCGGCGTTCGAGCGGGTCACCGGGTACGCCGCGGCCGAGGCGATCGGCACGAACCCCAGGATCCTGAAGAGCGGCGCGCACGACGCGAAGTTCTACCGGACGATGTGGGAGACGCTCGCCTCGGGCGAGGTGTGGAGCGGGCACGTCGTCAACCGCCGGAAGGACGGCTCTCTGTACGAGGAGGAGGCGGCGATCTCGCCGATCCGCGGCTCCGCGGGGGCGATCGTCAACTACGTCGCCGTGAAGAGGGACGTGACCACCGAGATGCAGCTCGCCGAGCAGCTACGCGAGTCGCAGAAGCTGCGCGCGATCGGGCAGCTCGCCGGCGGGGTCGCGCACGACTTCAACAACCTGCTGCAGGCGCTCATGGGGACCGCCGAGGTGCTCCGGAACCGGGGCGCCGACCCGGGGGTCCTGACCGACGCGATCGCGGAGCTCGAGGCGGACATCCGGCGCGGGGCGGCGCTGACGCGCCAGCTCCTGCTGTTCGCCCACCGCAACATGGTCAAGCTCGAGCGAACGGACCTCAACGAGACCGTCCGGACCACCGAGAGGCTGCTCCGCCGCCTGCTCCGGGAGAACATCCGGATCGTCGTCTCGCTGGCACCCGAGCCCCTCCCCGTCGACGCGGACCGGGGGCAGCTCGAGCAGGTCCTCGTGAACCTGGCGGTGAACTCCGCGGATGCCATGCCCGAAGGCGGGACGCTCACGATCCGCACGCACCGCCCGCACGCCGACGAGGCGCTCCTGGAGGTGAGCGACACGGGGAGCGGGATCCCGGAGGACCTGCAGCCCCGCGTGTTCGAGCCGTTCTTCACCACGAAGGGGCCCGAGAAGGGGATCGGCCTCGGCCTCGCGGTCGTGCACGGGATCGTCACCCAGCACGGCGGCCGGATCGATTTCGCCAGCGGATGCGGGTCCGGAACGACGTTCCGGATCTTCCTGCCGTTCCGCGAGAGCGGCGCCCACTCGGGGCTCCCGCCCGCCGAAGTCCCGGCCGCCCCCGAGCGGGGCCGCAACGAGCGAGTCCTCGTGGTCGAGGACGAAACCGGCGCCAGGGAAGGGCTGACCCAGATCTTGACGATGCTCGGCTACCGGGCGGTGTCCGTCAGCGACGCGGAAGGCGCGCTCGCGGTCCCCGCCGAGCCCCCGTTCGACCTGCTGCTCACCGACCTCCTCCTTCCGGGGATCCACGGCGCCGAGCTGGCCGAGGCGATGCGGAGGCGGTGGCCGGCGCTCAAGGTGATCGTGATGTCGGGGTACGCGGAGGACGAGGCGGTCCGCCGGGGCGTCCTCGAGGGAAGCGTCCGCTTCCTGCAGAAGCCGTTCGGGATGGCGACCCTGGCCGCGGAGCTGCGGGGCGCGCTCGACGCGTGAAGCAAGCCGAGAGCTCTCCCCCTCCCACCCAACCTGCCGACACCTGACAGCTCCCCCAACCCACAACAGGGGCCGACGGTTCTCCACCACCCACCCAACCGACAGCTCACAGTTCCCCCACCCACTCTATAAGAGGCGCACCTTGGGGGAGGAAGGGAGTGAGCTGTGAGCTGTGAGCTGTGAGCTGTCAGCTGTGAACTGTCAACTTTCGACTTTCAACTTTCGACTTTCGACTTTCGACTCTCAATCCGGTCGTGTCAGTGCTTGTAGAGGTACGCGCACTCGACGAGCTGCGGCTCGGACCCGGCGCGGCAGACCGCGTACTTCGTCCTCTCGCCGGTCCAGATCGCCGCGCCGCCGACCTCCCCGGCGCGGTTGACCGCGTACAGCAGGAGGTTGTTGCGTGGCCGCCCCTTCTCGTCCCGCAGGTAGTCCAGCTTCGTGTTGCGCGCGACTCTCTCGAGGGTGGCCAGGCACGCTGCCTCCGGCGTCTTTCCCTGGCGCATCAGCTCGACCACGGTGTGCGCGCCGACCGAGACGATGTTGCTCTCGCCGTGACCGGTGCCGCCGGCGGACCCGACCTCGCCGTCGCAGTAGAGGCCGCACCCCACGAGCGGCGAGTCTCCGACCCGTCCCGGGATCTTGAACGCCAGCCCCGAGGTCGTGGTGCAGCATCCGAGCTGCCCGTCCGGCCCGCACGCGGAGAGGTGGCACGTGCCCGTGGGGCGGAACGCGGCGTCGCCATACTTCTTGATGTACCACTGGATGTCGGGGTCCTCGACCTCCTTGGGGTCCGGGATCCAGTCGTCCTTCTGCGACGCGTTCTCCTTCCAGTAGAGCCAGATCTTCCGCGAGCGCTCCGTGAGCAGGTTCTCCTCGGGGAACCCGTGCGCTCGCGCGAACCGGAGCGCCCCCTCGCCGACGATGAGGACCCGCGTCGTCTGCCGCATCACCGCGAGCGCCACCTGGGCGGGGTGCTTGATGCGCTCGAGCGCGGCGACGGCGCCGGCCCTCATCGTGACGCCGTCCATCACCGCCGCATCGAGCTGCACGACGCCGTCCTCGTTGGGCAGCCCCGCGTAGCCGACGGTGATGTCGTCGGGGTCGGCCTCGGGCAGGGCGACCCCTGCGACGGCGGCGTCCACCGGCGGAGCCCCCGCCGCCATCCTTTCGACCGCCACCTTGACGGCGGCCACGCCGTTCATCGAGGAGATCGCGACCGGGCGGACGAGGCCGCCGGTCGGCTTCGTAGTCTGGGCCGCCGCGGACCCCGCCACGGCGGCAACGGCGGCGGCCTTCGCGGTCGAGGCGATGAGGTCGCGCCGGGTGATCGGATCGCTTGGCATCGGAATCCCCCTTCTGCGCCGGCGGCAAGGATATCGCCTCCCGTTGCCACCCCGCCAACCGGCGGCTACAGTATCCGTGTGCTCCGCGTCATGGTGATCGCGTGCCTCCTCGCCGCCCCGGCGCTCGCGTGCGCCGCCGCCCCGCGCTGCGACCGCCTCCTCGTCGGCGGCGTCGTCCACACACCGGCCGGCCCGCAGCAACTGGAGGTCGCGCTCGCGGAGGGCCGCATCGTCGCGCTCGTGCCGCCCGCGGAGGCGGGTGCGTGGCGGCGCGCGGCCGCGGAGGTCGTGGAACTCTCCGGCGCCCACGTCTTCCCGGGGTTCACCGAGAGCCACGGCCACATGATCGGGTACGGCGCCGCGCTGGAGCAGGTCGACCTGCGCGACGCGGCCAGCCTCGACGAGGTCGTCGCACGGGTCCGTGCGGCGGCCTCTAAGCTCCCGGCCGGCGGCTGGGTGCTGGGCCGCGGCTGGGACCAGAACCTCTGGCCGGACAAGCGCTTCCCCACCAACGAGAAGCTCAACGCCGCGGTACCGGACCGGCCCGTCGTGCTGCGACGGGTGGACGGGCACGCGGCGCTCGCGAACGAGCGCGCGCTCGCCGCCGCCGGGATCACCCAGGCGACCAAGGACCCGCCCGGTGGTGAGATCGTCAGAGATGCCCGGGGGAGGCCGACCGGCGTCTTCGTCGACACGGCCGAGGAGCTGCTCGACCGCGCCGTCCCGGTCCCCACCCCCGCCGACATCGAACGCCACGTGCTCGCCGCCGCGCGCCGGCTGGCGGAGTTCGGCATCACCGAGATCCACAACGCCGGGACGTCGGGTGCCGAGCTGGCCGTGCTCCGCGACATGGCGCAGGCGGGGCGGCTGCCGGTGCGCGTCTACGCGATGCTGGACGGCGGCGACGACGCACTCCTCGACCGTGAGTTCGCGGCGGGGCCGCAGGTACGCCGCGACGGGATGCTCACGGTGCGCGCCGTCAAGCTGTACGCGGACGGCGCGCTCGGCTCCCGCGGCGCGCTCCTCTCGGCGCCGTACACCGACGAGCCGACCTCACGCGGCCTCGAGGTCACGCCTGAGGCCCGCCTTGCCGACGTCGTGCGGCGCGCCGGCAGGGCCGGGTTCCAGCCGTGCATCCACGCGATCGGCGATGCGGCCGTCACCCGCGTCCTCGACATCTACGAGCGCGAGCTCGGCGCCCGAGGCGACCTCCTCCGTCCGCGCGTCGAGCACGCCCAGATCGTCCGGCCCGCGGACGTCCCCCGCTTCGCCGCCCTCGGCGCGATCGCGTCCGTGCAGCCCACCCACTGCACCTCGGACATGCCGTGGGCCCCTGCGCGGCTCGGCGAGTCGCGCATCGCCTGGGCGTACCGGTGGCGCTCGCTGCTGGCCACCGGCGCGAGGCTCTGCCTCGGCTCCGACGTCCCGGTCGAGAGCCCGGACCCCCGCCTCGGGATGTGGGCGGCGGTGACACGACGTACCCGTGAGGGGACACCACCGGCCGGGTGGAACCCCGCGGAGAGGCTGACGCAGGCGGAGGCTGTGGCGGGGTACACGACGTGGGCGGCGACGGCTGCGTTCGAGGAGGACTGGCGCGGGACCTGCGCGCCGGGGTACGCTGCGGACCTCACGGTATTCGATCGCGACCCGGGATCGGGCGATCCGGCAGCGATCTTGCAGGCGCGAGTGGTGCGCACCGTGGTGGCGGGGCGCGATGTGTTCGTGGCGGGGAGTGGACATTGAGGACGCACGGCGTGGTCATCATGCTCGCGCTCGCCGGCGGTTGGTCGTGGGGTTGCGGCGGCGACGGCGCGGCCAGCGATGAGACGAGGTGGGCGAAGCTGCGCGACGAGATGGTGGAGACCCAGATCGCGGCGCGCGGCGTCCGCGACCCGAACGTGCTCTCCGCCCTGCGGACGGTTCCGCGCCACCTCTTCGTGCCCGCCGATGTGCGGCCCGAGGCGTACGCGGACCACCCTCTCCCGATCGGCGAGGGACAGACGATCTCGCAGCCGTACATCGTGGGCCTGATGACGGAGCTGCTCGAGGTGAAGCCCGGCGACAAGGTGCTCGAGGTCGGGACCGGATCGGGGTACCAGGCCGCCGTGCTCGCCGCGATGGGATGCGAGGTCTACACCATCGAGATCCGCCCCGCGCTCGCGCGCGAGGCCGACAACCGCCTTGCGTCGCTCGGCGTCAAGCACGTGCGGGTGCGCGTCGGCGACGGGTACGCCGGCTGGCCCGAGGCGGCGCCGTTCGCGGGCGTCATCGTGACGGCCGCACCGGAGCACATCCCGCAGCCGCTCCTCGACCAGCTCAAGGTCGGCGGGCACATGGTGATCCCGGTGGGCTCGTTCTACCAGCAGCTCAAGGTGATCACGCGCGGTACCGGAAACGACTTCCCGGAGCGGGACGTGATTCCCGTCCGGTTCGTGCCGATGACCGGCGAGGTCGAGCGCAGGCCCTAGTCGAAGAGGCGGCGCCCCGGGGTCAGGGGTCAGAATTCCGAGAACAGGTTGAAACAGCAACTCAGGACGGCGGGGGCTTCGGCTTGTTCTCGTCTTCACCAACCCGACCCGGAGCGGGCGTGGCGGTGGTCCAGGTAGTAGAACAGGAGCGAGACGAGCACCGAGAGCACGATGTACGAGTACTCGACCTTCTGCTTCCGATCCTCGTCCTCGCGCGAGCCGGTGAGGTCCAGCAGCGCGTGCCTCAGCAGGAACGTGTAGAGGACGTAGTAGAAGAACGGGATCACGCTCCGGGACAGCGGGTAGTCGGCGATGCGCTTGCCGAACTTCGCCAGCAGCCATCCCAGCTGGCCGTAGATCCCGAGGACGCCGAGGCCGGCGTTGATGAACATCCACTTGACCTCGTCGCGCCCGAACATCGTGAGGTAGAACGCCGTGTAGATGAGGATCGCGAACCCGCCGTGCAGGTAGAGGAACCCGAGCGGGGGTCGCTGGTCGGAGTAGGCCATGAAGAACCCCGATCCGCCAAACACCAGCATGTGGACCAGGAAGAACGGGTAGACCGTGTACCAGGGCACGTCGCTGCCCTTCGGGTACTTCTTCCCGTTGACCGTGAGCTCGGCTTGCAGCTTCATCGGCGCCTCTCCGAACGCGGCGTCCAGCGAGCGACCTCCGAGGCCGGCCTACACCCGTTGCGAGTCGTCCGTCCGAGGTCATCGCGTCGCGCCAAACGGTCACGGTGGAACATCGGCCTGCCTCCAGCAGACTACGCGACGGTGATGACGAGCTTGCCGCGAGCGCGGCGCGATCCGAGATATCGGAGCGCCTCGGGGGCCTCGCGCAGCGCGTACCTGCGATCGATGACGGGCGTGAGCTTCCCGGACTCGGCGAGCTCCTTCAGCGCTAGCAGGTCCCCGTGCCTGATCCTGGCCATGAACGCGACCCGCCGGCTGCCGGGGCGCGGCTTTCTCATCATCATCACGAGAACCAGGAGCTTCGCCAGCGACCCGGACGGCGCGCCGCACCCCACGAGCCGGCCGTCCGGGTCCAGGACCCTTCGCCACTCCGCCCAGGAGCGATCCGCACCGACGTCGAAGCCTACGTCGTGCCGGCCTCCCATCCGGGTGAAGTCCTGCCTTGCGTAGTCGATGACCTCGTCCGCCCCGATCGACCGCACGAGCTCGACGTTCTCCGTGCAGGTCACGGCGGTGACGTCCGCGCCCAGCGCCTTCGCGACCTGGACGGCGAACGTGCCGACGCCACCGCCCGCCCCGTAGACCAAGACTCTCTGGCCTGGCTGAACGTTCGCGTGGTCGCGCAGTCCCTGCAACGCCGTGCACCCGGCGATCGGGATCGCTGCGGCCTCGTCGAACGTGAGGGTCGCCGGTTTCGGGGCCAGTCGGTCCACCGACGCCGCCGCGTACTCGGCGAAGCTGCCGCTCCCCGTTCCGAACACTTCGTCGCCGGGCCTGAAACGCGTGACGTTCCTGCCGACGGCCTCGACGCGCCCGGCCAGGTCCGCGCCCCTTACGCGGTTCGAGGGCATCCGCATCGCCTTGCCGATCAGGTGCGGGAGCCGGTGCGTCAGGTGCCAGTCGGCGGCGTTGACCGAGGCCGCGTGCACCTGCACGAGAACCTGGTCGTCGCCGACGACCGGTCTCTCGACCTCCCGGAGCTCGAGAAAGTCGGGCGAGCCGTAGCGATCCTGGACGATGGCCTTCATCGTTCCCCCACTGAGCTCCGGCAAGCGTAGCGCTTCCCCGCCGCAAGCGCACCGGCGGGGCACCCGCGCCCGGGAGGCCCTGGCGTGGCTCGAACCAGATCGCGCGGGCCCGAGGCACTGCGCGCGCAGCCGCGCGGCCGCCGTCGGGCCAGATGCAAGGAACGCGAGCGGCGAGCGCCGCAGCACAGCCGGAGGCTATGTGAGGACGCGAGGCGCGAGCGTGACGCCGCAGATGGTCCGAGGTCCGGGGTCCGGGGTCCGAGAGGCCGAAATGAACAGACCCGTGACGAGCTGCGCGCAGCCGCGCCGGCGCCCCTAGTGCGTGGGCGTCGGCGTGGGCGTTGCCGGCACCCTCACCACCGGCCCATGGTCCTGCACGATCCGCCGGTACCACTGCTCCGGGTACGGAGGGTGCGTGACGTTCCCCTGCGCGTCCTTGACGTTCCCGTCCATGTACTTGACGAGCAGGTCCTCGCCGAGCTTCCGCCATCGGTCGTGCACCATCTGGCCCTGCGCGAGGGAGTACCTCGTGAGGTAGTCGCGGGCGAGCCCGGGCGCCTGGTCGTAGAGCGCGAGCGCAGCCTTCTCGACCTCCGGCTGGTCGGCGATGAACCGCCCCTCGAGCTCGCGCTGCACCTGCTGGATGTCCACGATCATGTCGGAGTAGCGCGAGTACGCGTAGTTGGCGACCCAGTTGAACACCCAGAACATCGAGTCCCACGTGAAGTGGTGGAAGTCGCCGGTGCCGACCGCGAACGCGTGCGGCACCTCGCGGATCCCGCAGTACATCGGCGTCCACACCGTCGAGTACGTGTCGTCCACGCCGAACCACAGTACCCCGCCGATCGGGTCGGGCAACCAGGAGCGGAGCTGCGAGATGAACGAGAACCCGGTCTGCTGCGTGGAAGCGGCGCGCTCGTGGACGTACTTGACGCCGTCGACCTCCCACTCCATCGGGCGCCAGCGGTACGGGCATGCGAACGGTCCCGCTCCGACGTCCTTCGTCATGTCGAGCGGGGTGCCCTCGAAGTGGTCGCGCATGAGAGCCATCGCGTCGGCGAGGGTGAGCTTCCTGTCGGGCTTGATCGAGAACGGAAGCGGCGGCGGCACGCCCTTGACCTCGTCGAACGCGAGGTTCGCCGAGGGCGCCGCGCGCCGGAACATGCTCCAGACGCGCGCCTCGCACGCCCGCAGCGACCCGAAGTCGGCGGGTGCGTAGGTGTCCGCGAAGGAGAAGTCGGCGTCGGCCCCCTTGAACCACCCCTTGGCGCGCGCGAACGAGATCACGTCCTTGGCGTACAGGCAGTTGGCCGGGTCGTTGAGCGGGAAGCGGTGGATGCGCGACTGGTTGGCGTGCCCCGAGATCGTGCCGTCCGGTACCCGGACCGCGACCCACAGCGCGCCGAAGCCGTCCTCGCCCTTGCCGATCATCTCGAGCAGCCACGCCTCGTTCGGGTCCGCGACCGAGAACGACTCGCCCTCCGAGGCGTAGCCGTACTCCGTCGCGAGGTCGGTCATCACCTTGATCGCCTCGCGCGCCGTCCTCGCACGCTCGAGCGCGATGTAGATCAGCGAGCCGTAGTCCACCACCGCTTTCTTCTCGGGCTTGGCGAGCTCGTCGCGGCCGCCGAACGTCGTTTCGCCGACCGACACCTGGTGCTCGTTGATGTTGCCGACGCGCCAGTACGTCACCGGCGCCTGCGGGATCCGGCCCAGGAACTTCCCGGTGTCCCACTCGAGGATGTCGCGCATCGTCCCCGGGGCGAACGTCCCGCCGGGCTGCAGGTAGAGCTCGCCGTACAGCTCGTGGGAGTCCGCGATGTAGCTGATGAACGTCGAGCCGTCGGCCGACGCCCCCTTGGTGACGATGAGGTTCGTGCACGCGTCGGCGCGGTTGACGGCAACGGCGACCGCGAGCAGCATCGCGACGGCAACGGCGGTCCAACGTGTCATGGTGTCCCCTCCCCGGGGGCTGCCGGCGCTGGGCGGCGCCGCAGCGCAGAGGATACCAGCACCCGTCCCGATCCGTGCCGTTCGCCGAGTGTGCCGTCACCGTTGCGGCGCGGTGTTCGCGGCCGCGGGGTGGTGCAGGATCGTTCCCTTCTGGCCGACGACGAACACGTCTCCCGCAGGCGCGCTCCACACGCCGAAGAGCGGCCTTTCCGGATCCTTGCGGACCTGCCGCCACGAAGCGCCGTCCCAGTGCAGGAGCGTGCCTCCCATTCCCGCCGCCCATGCGTCGTGCCCCGAACGCGCCCACACGCGTGCGATGTTCTCCGTGGTTCCACTCGGCGTGGCGGTCCAGGCGTGGCCGTCGAAGCGGATGATCGTCCCCGCGGCGCCCACGGCGAACGCCTCCGTGGCGGACGCCGCCCACACGCCGATGAGGTGGCCGGGGTCCGGGTTCGGCATCGCCGTCCACGCCCTGCCGTCCCAGTGGAGGATGGTGCCGTTCATCCCGACCGCGAGGACGTCGCGTCCGGACGCCCCGGCCACTCCGTACAGCCGCGCCGCGGTCCCGCTCACCATCGTGGTCCACGCAGCGCCGTCGAAGTGCAGGATCTCGTACTTCTCCGGCCCGACCACGAAGACGTCGCGTGCCGACGAACCCCACACGCAGTCCAGGATCCCGGTGGTGCCGCTCGCCATCTGGCTCCACGCCGCGCCGTCGTAGTGCAGGATGATGCCGCCGTCGCCGACCGCGAAGACATCGTCGGGCGCGGCGCCCCACAGCGAGGTGAGGTGCGGCGTTCCCGGCACGGCCAACGCGCTCCAGCGCGTCCCGTCGTAGTGCAGCATCGCGCCCCCGTCGCCCGCCGCGAACACGTCCCGGCCCGAGGCGCCCCACACCGCGATCAAGTTCTTCTCGGTGCCGCTCGGCATCAGCTGCCACCCCTCGTCCGCCGCCTCGCTGGCCCAAGAGGCCCCCCCCCGGCGGCAAGCGCCAGCACCGCCGCGAGAGCGAACCGCCGTCTCATTGCGTCCTCCTCTCTCGGCGCGGTCGTCTCGGATCCGGCCGGCCGTCGCTGCCTTCGGTCGATGCGCCGGCAGTCTACGCCTCCGCGGTCCGCCACACCCGTGCGGACGAGACCTTGCTGCGCGCCGCCTCCCTGGTGATGTCGTACCATGTCCGAAGGCCACTGCGCTGCCGCTGTGGAGGCGGTACGAACCGCGCCGGGAGGTGAGGCATGAAGCAGATTCTCATCGCGATCGTGGTGATCGTCGCGGCCGTGGCCGCGTTCAAGTACTGGGACCGGTACCGGACCGGCGACGTCAACCGGGGCCGCGTCGAGGCGATGCTGCGCTCGATGGCCGAGAAGGACGAGCAGACGTCGCTGTGCCTGTGGGCTCTCAACAAGGTCGTGCTCGACCGCGACACGATGAACGCGTACTACGACCGCTACCTCCGGTTCGTCTCCGCCTCGGGTCTCGACGGCAGCTCCGGGTGGGCGGTCGCGGACGCGAAGCCGAGCGGCGACGGCCGGGCGACGATCGTGACGGTACGCGGAAACGACCGTAGCGTCGTTCTGCGCGTATCGGAGGGACTCCCGATCGAGCTCCAGCAGTGACCGCGCGGCCGGTGGCCGGTGCCCGGTGGCCGGTCGAAACAAGCAGGCCCGCTACGAATTGCGTGTAGCCGCGGCGGCGCCGTTGCGCCTATGGCAAGGTACGTCTTTGACCATTTCCCTTGGGGGAAGACGGGCAGGGCCCTTGCGAGCGGCGGGCGGCCCGCGCCGCCGAGAGTGGGCCGGATGCTAGGCGCGCGAGCCGGTCGGACCGGAGCATAGCCTGAGGCTATGTGAGGATCCGAAGCGGCGAGCGCAATAACGCAGACGGTCCGCTATCGGCGGCGCCCCTTCAGGTGAGCCAGATCTGGATACTGCGCTCTTCCCTGGAGATCGTCACCTTCCCCTCGCGTGCGAGCCAGCCGATCGCCATGTAGACCACGGTCCGTGGCGCCTCAACGGCCTTCTCGAGCGCCGACAGGCTCATCTTGCCGCGCTCGACCAGGACACCCCACACGGCGCCTGCAGTCGTCCCGATGTCATCGACGTACGCCATCGTTGCCGCCTCCCAATGGGTCCCCATCCTGCCGCAACCCGCGCCGGGGCGCAAACCGTCCGCCGTGACGGCGCTCACTCCCGCTCGAGGAACATGCCCGCAAGCGGCGGGAGCAGCAGCGAGACCGAGAAGTCGCGCCCGTGCATCGGGACCTCCTCGGCCTGTACGGCCCCGAGGTTTCCCATGCCGCTCCCCCCGTAGTCGGCCGCGTCGGTGTTGAGGAGCTCGCGCCACCTGCCCCCCGCCGGCACCCCGATCCTGTACGAGGCGCGTGGAACCGGCGTGAAGTTGAGGGCCACGAGGATCGTTGCGCCGCCCTTCCCCTTGCGGAGGAACGACAGGATGCTCCCCTGCCAGTCGGCGCAGTCCATCCACTCGAACCCCGCGGCGTCGCAGTCGTTCTCGTGGAGAGCGGGCTCGCTCCGGTACAGCCGGTTGAGGTCGGCGACGAGCCGCCGGACACCCTCGTGCGGCGCGAACTGCAGGAGGTGCCAGTCCAGGCTCTCGTCGTGGCGCCACTCTCGCCACTGCGCGATCTCCCCGCCCATGAACAGCAGCTTCTTCCCCGGCTGCGCCCACATGTAGGCGTAGAGAAGGCGGAGGTTCGCGAAGCGCTGCCACTCGTCGCCGGGCATCTTGTCGAGCAGGGAGCCCTTGCCGTGCACGACCTCGTCGTGCGAGAGCGGCAGCACGAAGTTCTCGTGGAACGCGTACAGCTGCCTGAAGGTGAGCTGGTCGTGATGGTGCTTGCGGTGGACGGGGTCGCGCCGCATGTACTCGAGCGTGTCGTGCATCCACCCCATGTCCCACTTGAGCCCGAACCCCAGCCCGCCGACGTACGTCGGCCGCGAGACCATCGGCCACGCCGTGGACTCCTCGGCGACAGTCTGGGTGTCCGGGTGGCGGTGGTACACCTCCTCGTTGGTCCTGCGCAGGAACGAGATGGCGTCGAGGTTCTCCCGCCCGCCGTACCGGTTCGGGATCCACTCCCCATCCTTGCGGGAGTAGTCGAGGTAGAGCATCGACGCCACCGCGTCAACGCGCAGGCCGTCGGCGTGGTACTCGCCGAGCCAGAACAGCGCGTTGGACGTCAGGAAGCTCCGGACCTCGTTGCGGCCGTAGTTGAAGATGTAGCTGCCCCAGTCGGGGTGGTACCCCTGGCGCGGGTCGGCGTGTTCGTACAGGTGAGTGCCGTCGAAGTAGGCGAGGCCGTGCTCGTCCGAGGGGAAGTGCGACGGCACCCAGTCCAGGATGACTCCGATCCCCGCCCGGTGCAGCGTGTCGACCAAGGCCATGAACTCCTGCGGCGTCCCGTACCGGCTCGTCGGCGCGAAGAACCCCGTGATCTGGTACCCCCAGGAGCCGTAGAAGGGATGTTCCATCACCGGCATGAACTCGACGTGGGTGAACCCCATCCTGGCGACGTACTCGGCCAGCCTGGGGGCGAGCTCGAGGTACGTGAGCGGGCGGTTCCCCTCCTCGGGAACGTGCATCCACGATCCCAGGTGCACCTCGTAGGTCGAGGCCGGGGCGTCGAGGCGTGCCCGCGAGCCGCGCTCTCTCATCCAGTCGCCGTCGCCCCACTCGTACGCCAGGTCCCACACCACCGACCCGGTCCTCGGTGGGACCTCGTGCCGGAACCCGAACGGGTCCGCCTTGTCGACGCGGTACCCGTGAAACCTCGAGCGGATGTGGTACTTGTAGAGCGCTCCCTTGCCGACGCCGGGAATGAACCCTTCCCAGATCCCGGACTGGCCGCGGGGGGCGAGCGGGTGGTCGTCCCGGTTCCAGCCGTTGAAGTCGCCGACGACGCTCACGCGCTCCGCGTCCGGCGCCCAGACGGCAAACGAGGTCCCGCTGCCGCCGTTCACGGTCACCGGATGGGCGCCGAGCTTCTCCCACAGAGCGAAGTGACTACCCTCGTTGAACAGGAAGAGGTCGTCGTCAGAGATCCGGGTCGTGCCGTGACGGACTTCGGTCTGATCGCCGCTCATCGCAGCACCCTCCCGTGAACCGAGAGCTCGTCCTCGTACGATACCAGATGCGTCCGACGGTGCAGGAGCCGGCGAGCCGGCGGCGATCAGAGCGCGCCCGCGGGATCGGGAACCGCGAGCGCGGCGACCCGGGTGACCGGCTGGGTCAGCCGCTCGCCCTGGAGGTCGCCTGGGCCGCGCTTGCCCCCGGCCCCGACCTCGAAGCGCGCCGCCACGGTGGAGTCGATGAGTCCCACGTCGTCGCGCACGCTCACCGCGATCTTGTGCGACCCGGGCCTCATCAGAAACTTGAACAGGTACCCGACGGTCTCGCGCGCGGCTTCGGGGAACGCCGCCTCGGCGACGCTTACGGGGAAGGCGTGCTTCGCGGGCGGCGTGATCTCGCCGGCGGCGTCCCTGTCGGCGACCCACACGGAGATCGCTCCCTCGCGCGTCTCTCCCCTCGGCACCAGGGCGAGCTTCCCGATCGGGACGCTCACGAGCACGGAGACGAGGAAGACGTCCTTCCTCTCCCGCTCCTCGTCTCCGATCGTGACGCCGACGTCGAGCCCGTTCGAGCCGGAGTCGTAGAGGAGGGAGGCGAGGCTGCGGTCCGCCATGCGCTCGTCCGCGGTCTTGTCAAGGTAGTGCCTCCGGTAGCGCAGCTCCAGCCCCTCGCGCTTGACCTTCACGACGATCGAGTGGTTCCTGCCGTCGCCGAAGTGGGGCGCGGGGTACGCCAGCGAGTAGAAGTCGTCGAGGTCGCCCGCCATCCGAGCCACCTCCGGCGAGGCCTCCGGGGTGCTCACGACGGTGGACCCACCGGTGGCCGCCGCGAGGTAGAGGATCGAGTAGGTCCTCCCCACCGCCTCGCCCTGGCTCAGCGCCGGGTCGGTGTCGTACGCCTCGTGGTCGGCCGTGAACTTCATCGACCCGGCCCCCCCGGTGGCGTCGATCGAGAAGAACGTCACCCGGTCGGCGTTGGCGCGCGACACCATCGCGTGGAACTCGGGGGCGACCGAGAGCCGCATCGCAGCCATGTCGGCCGAGAAGCTCGGCACGATGCCGAAACTCCCGAACCGGCTCTCCCACTCCTTCAGGAACGCCTCGCCTGGGTGGAGGAGGATCCCGTTCCCCACGTAGCAGATCACCTTGCGGCCGGGGAGGCCGGCGAGCGACGAGACGAACGTCTGCATCGACGCGAGCGCCGCGCGGGCGCGCTCGTACGCTTCCCTCGCCATCCCGCGGGCGGTGTCGAGGAGCGAGCGCGCCTCCTCGACGCCGAAGTCCTGGTTCCTGGCGCTCCTCGAGCCGGGCGCGGGCTCGCTCGAGAGCGTCCGGCTCATGACCTGCGCCAGGAAGTCGCGCCCGGAGTTGCTCCCGGCCTCGTCCGTCGGCTGGTGAGCGACGTTGGCGAGCGCGGCGAGCACCACGGCCGTGCTGCCGGTGAACGGCTGCACGATCGCGGTGCGGAGGCCTTGTGTGACGACCATCACCTCCGTGCCCGGCATCTTGAGCGCCGCCTCCACGAGCGCGCCCGCGTTGCGCAGCGCGACGTTCCGCTGAGCCGGGGAGATCCCGACGTTGTCCACGAAGATGACCAGGGAGAGTCGCTGCTCGAGCGGCGGTGGGCCGGCCTCGGGCGGCGCGGCGGTCCCCGCCACGCCTGCGGAACGCATCGGCCCGCCGGCGAAGAAGTTCGTGACCGGAACGAGGATCCCGTCCTCCGACACCTCGAAGTCGTCCTTGCCGAGACCCGCGACCCGCCGGCCGGTCTTGTCCGTGACCACGACCTCGACGTTGACGAGGTTCACCTGCGCGACGTCGTGGTACGACCCCGCGACCGGCGGCTCCTGGCCCAACGCCGGCCGCATCGGGACCGCGAGGAGCGCCAGGAGCCCGAGCCCGACGCGCAGCGGTTTCGGCGTCAGCACCGCGGTCACCCTCCTGCGTCGCCGCGGGGCGCACCGCCCCCCGCGCCTCGGGATGACCGAGTCCGCGCCCAAGAGCCGAGATTGGATATTCCCCACCTCCAGGACCCTCCGTGCCGGTTCTGTCACCTCCAAGCGCCGGCGGCCCGGGTTTGTTCCCTAGGCCCCTCCGCACCGGGTGCGACGGCCCGAGACCGCGGGGCGGGCTCAGTAGTCGAGGTACCCGTCGCGCGTGTGCACAAGGTACGCCGGGTCGTCGACCTTGACCACGACCCGGTGCCACGAATCGTCGTGGCGCCGCTCGGTGGGGTAGTACCCGAGGACGAACTGGCCCCGCAGCTCCCGGAGAATCTCGGCGAACGCCGGCTCGATCCGGTCGAGCGAGCTCACGGGGACGATCCTCCCGCCGCTCTCCCGGACCGTCTCACCGAGCTCCTCGAACTCTCGGCGGTGCGACTTCCTGTCCCGCCACGTCGAGGTCAGGCTCGGCGCCTCGTCCGCCGCATGGCCGAGGTCGTTCATTCGGATCCAGTAGACGATCGCCTGGCTCGAGCGCGCGGCCTGCCGCACCTCGGTCATCGGCATCGCGCTGTGGGAATCCACGCCGTCGGAGAGCAGGATCACGACCCGTCGCCCCTGGCGCTGGTCGGCGTCGCGAAGCGCCAGGTACAGGTGATCGTTGAGCGCCGTTCCACCCTGGGCCCTGATCCCGTCGAGCCCCGTGAGAAGGACGTCGCTGACGGTCGTGAACGGCGAGGCGTGGAGGACCCGGTCGGAGAAGACGATCAGCCGGCCCTCGTCGAGCGGGGCCATCGCCCGGAAGAACGTCTTGGCGCCGTCGAGCGCGGCCTTGAGGCGCTCCCCGGCCATCGACAGGCTCGCGTCGAGGAGCACGACGGCGGCGATCGGCGTCTCGCCGCTCGCGAACGTCCTGATCGTCTGCTCCTTCCCGTCGTCGAGGACGGTGAACTGCTCGCGCTTGAGATCGGCGACCTGGCGCTCGGCCGCCGGGGCGGCGCCCGGCTTCCCGTCCGCCCTCCTCTCGGTGACGCGGACGTACAGCTGTCGCAGCTCGATCTCGACCTCCTGGTTGGAGCGGAAGACGGGCGTGCGCACCTCGGCCGAGCCGGAGACGCCGGACGCCGTGACCGCCTCGGCCCGGAAGGTGTGTTCGACGTTCTCGTCGGCCAGCATCGTGATGATCGAGTAGGGCGGCTGCGTCCGCTCGCCGACCGGTCGGCCGTCCACCACGAACCGTACGCGCGCGACCGCCTCCTCGGACGTCACGGCCACGGCGAACTGCACGGCGCCGAACGCGGGCGTCGCGGCGCGCGGGCTCGTGATCTCGACGTGCGGCGGTGCGGCCGACGCCGCGGCGGCGACGAGCACAACGAAGTTGGCGAGCGTTTTCACGAGTGGTCCTCCTTGTCGGCCGCCGCCAGGGCGGAGAGGCAGGCCGCCCTCGACCCGTCGAGGCGCGTGCGAACGGCGTCAAGATCGTCGCGAGGCGGCTGTGCGTAGAGCAGACGGGCGGACGGCTCCGCAGCCTCCGGGCGGTCCACGACCGACTGGACCACGGCGACGGCTTCGCGGCGGTGGCCGCCGCGATCGAGCGCGGAGGCGAGCAGGACCTGGAGGCTGGGGTCCGTCGGCAGGGCGGTCGCACCTTCGCGCAGCAACCGGAGCTCCTCGTCGGGCTTGCCGTCCTCGAGCGCCATCAGGGCGAGTTGCTGCCAGGCCACGGCCCGGACCCATGCCGGGTGGTCGGCGGCGGTACAGTCGGCCAGCGCTTTGTGTGCGGCGCCGGTGTGGTTGACCCGGGCGAGGATGACCCCGAGCCGGAGCTGCGCCTCCGGGTGGCCCGGCCGCCGGGCGAGGACCTGTTCGAGGACGGAGATCGCGCTCTTGGGGTCGCCCATCCGCTCGAGGATCGCGGCGCGGCCCATGAGCGCCGCGACGTCGTCGCCGTCGAGCGCCGCCGCCCGGACGAACAGGCGGTCCGCGGTCACGTACGAGCCGACCGACTGGAGCGACGCGGCGAACACCGTGAGCACGTCGGCGGCGGACCGCTTCTCCTCCGCGCCCTTCGCTCCGGAGGCGAGCATCTCGGCGGTCTCCTCGATGACGCGGCGAGAGTGGCCGATCGCGAGGTAGGCCGCGTCGCGGCTGTGCTCGCGGTACACGTCGAGCTCGACGAGGCAGAGCCCGAGGAGCGCCTGCGGCGAAGCCTTCCCGGCCGCGCGGGCGAGCGAGCGCTCGGCGCTCGCCAGGCGCCCGAGCTCCGAGGACGAGCCGTCCTTGAGCGCGGCGCGCTCGAGCTCGACGAGCGCGCGCAGCGATTCGGAGGCGCCGTCGGCGGCGTACCTTGCGAACGCCTCTCGTACGGCCGCCTTGAGCTGCGGCGGCGCATCCTCTTCCGACGGGCGCGCCCCCGCTCCGGGGTTCGGCAGCTCCACCGGTCTTCCCGTCTCGTCGATGGCGATCGCGGGCCAGCTGGTCGCCGTGGTCGTCTTGTCCGGCGGTGCAACGCGGAAGTGGGTTCCGACCGACCCCGCATCGATGCCGCCCGCTGGCCGGCACGTCACGACGAGCGCGTGCTCACCCGGCGGGATGTGCGTTGGCAGCGTCACGGCGACGTCGAGCCTCTCGAACGGCCCGGCCGGCGCCGGCAGGCGGCTCATGATGCGGGCCTGGCACGCCTCGGGGCGGCGGCCGTCGCTGTAGATCACGCGGGCCACGGCCTCCAGGTTCCCGGGCAGCCCCTCGCCGAGCAGCGCGACCTTGAACGACTCACCCGGTCTGACGACCGGCCTCGTCGCGGGCAACGAGCCGCTCCCTGCGAGCGAGAACGGGGCAGCCGTGGCATCGTCGCCTGCGCCGCCGAGGCCGACCACCAGCCACGCCCCGGCAGGATCCGGCGCAACGAGCGCGAGCAGGCCGGATCGGCCTGCCATCCCCTCGGTGCCGGTACCAACCATCGCTCCGGTACCACCTTGAACGTCAGACACTTGCGCGAAACCGAAGTCGATCGCCCGCGGCGTGCCGCCGGCCCTCGTCGGGACGGGCATCTCCCAGTTCCCGAACGCGCCCGAAGCCGGCTCCCGGACCAGGACCCGGAGCGTCTTGGCGGGGTACGTTGTGTCCACGTATCCGAGCACCTTCAAGCCGCCTCCCGTCCGCCACGCCTCCGGGATGCCGGTGAGACGGAGCGTGTCCTGCTCGTGGCCGACGATCTCGCCGCTGCCGCGCTGGAGGTAGACCGCGAACTCGAGCTCCAGGGCGTCACCCTCCGCGAGCGAGGCGAGGGTGAATCCGGGGACGTCGGCCACCCAGGGGATGCGTTCGGGCTTCCCGGCGCTCGCCGAAGGGAACACCTTGATCGAGACCGCGATCTGGCCGCCCTCCTGCCCGGAGACGAGCAGCGCGACGTCGCGCCCCGGGAGGCCCCGGCGAGGGACGACGTCCACGCGGGGCGCCGCGGCGGCGGGCGCGGCCGGCGCCGGCTGTGTCTGTGCGGAAGCCGCGCCGGCGAGCGTGACCGCCAACAGGGACGCGGCTGCAACGGTGTGGTTTCGCCTGTTCATTGCATCTCTCCAGTGGCCGCGTCCGCGGCCGGCGCAGTGGTTGCGATCGTGGTGGAGCTCTGGCGGCCGATCTCGTCCCGCACCGTCACGGCGAACGTGCACGGACCGGCCTTCAGCGGGACCTTGAACTCGTACGACGCCGTCTGCGTGAGCGCCGTCAGCACCCTATCGTTCGGGACGCTGACGGGGAACCTCACCTTCGGGGCCCGGACGACGGGACCCTCGCCGTCGCGGGCGGCGAGCCAGAGCGTGAGGTCGCTGTCGTGGGACACGGTCTTCGGCTCGAACGAGAGGTTGGCGAGCGGGATGGTGACGAGCACGCTCGTGACCTGCATCCCGTCCTTGGGCTTCTGGTCGCTCGCGAGCGTCAGCTGGATCCCGAGGGGGTTGTCCTCGAACCCCAGGAGCAGGGCGGCCGCGGTGCGTGCGGCCATCCGCTCGTCGTCCGGCACGTCTGCGAAGACGGACCCGGCCCGGAGCGTGATCCCCTCGCGCTTCGCCCGGACGTCGAGGCGGTGGCGCGCGCCGTCGCCGCGCGACGACGGCAGGAACCCGACCGCCCACGCCGCGTCGAGGTCGCGGACGACGGCGGCCAACGCGTCGCCCGGGTCCGCGAGCGGAACGGGCCCGCCGCTGGCCTGCGGCGTCACGCGAGCTGCCGCGACACCGGGCGCACCATCCGTGGCGATGGCGTACAGGGCGACACCGGCGGCGTCGGCCGCCTCGGCCGCCGTCCGGAGGAGTGCGGGCTGCCCGCCGGGGTCCGGCTTGCCAGAGAGCGCCGCGAGCGACCCAGTCACGACGACAACCGCCGTGCGGCCCGGCAGCGCGCGCAGCGACTCCACCAGGGCGGGCAGCCCTTCCGCTTCGGCCCCCGCGCGAGCCGTCGACCGCTGGCCGTCGCCGCCCGCTCCCCGCTCGAGCGCCGCCAGCGCGCGAGAGATCTGTGCCGGGTCGGTCGTCAGCCGCTGACGGATCGCCGCGCCCGCGCCGCCCGAGGCGACCAGGACGCGCGAGCCCGGCCTCGCGAGGAGCTCGCGCAGCGCGGCGTCCGCCCCGGCGAGCGCCGCAGCGCGCTGCGCCGGCGTCGTCGCGTCGTCGACGAAGACGACGACCTGGAGCTGACGCAGGCGGGAGACCTCGCTCGCCTTGCCGCGCCGACTCGCGCCCGACGCCACGCACGCCACCACCGGGACGGCCGCTCCGTCTTGCAGCACCTCGACGTCGTCGGGCCGCAACGCGGGCACTGGCCTTCCGGTACCGTCGGCCGCGAACACGTCCACGTAGACAGGGTCCGGCGCGGCGGGCGCCTGGCCCGACGCCTCGAGGCCGACGGCGGTCACGGCGGTCAGGACGAGCGCCGGACTCAGAGCGCGGAGCTGGTTCATCCCAGTGGTATCTCCGGCCGGGCGCGGGAGCGGCCCGAGTACGACCTCTACAGCCTAATGCAGCTCGTCGGAATTGGCGAATCGAACCTCGGTCGCAATCGAGCTAGCGATCCGCAACCCCGTCCCGGAGCCGGATCCCGAGCTCGGCGAGCTGCGCCTCGTCCACGGTGTTGGGGGCTTCGGTGAGGAGGCAGTTCCCGGCCGTGGTCTTCGGAAACGCGATGACGTCGCGGATCGAGTCGCGGCCCGCCATCAGCATCACCATGCGGTCGAGCCCGAGCGCCAGTCCACCGTGCGGAGGCGCCCCGTAGCGGAACGCGTCGAGCAGGAACCCGAACTTGTGCTTCGCCTCGGTCTCACCGACCGAAAGAGCCGCGAACACCTTTCGCTGGAGCTCGGGGTCGTGGATCCGGATCGACCCGCCGCCGAGCTCGACGCCGTCCATCACGACGTCGTAGGCGCGCGCCCGGACCGCCCCCGGGTCGCTCGCGAGGATGGCCACGTCCTCCGCCCTCGGCGACGTGAACGGGTGGTGCGACGCGTAGAACCGGTTGGTCTCGTCGTCCCACTCCAGGAGCGGAAAGTCGGTGACCCAGAGGAACGCATGCGTGCCCGCTGCGACCAGGCCGAGCCTGCGGGCGAGCTCGACCCTGAGGGCGCCGAGCGACGAGAACACGACCTTCGGCGTGCCGCCGACCGCCACCAGCAGGTCGCCGTCGCCCGCACCCGCCGCCGCGAGGAACGCCGCGATCCCTTCGTCACCGAGCGCCTTCTTCGCCGGCGAGGCGTACCCATCCGCACTCCTCCGGAACCACACCACGCCCGGCGCCCCGAACGGCTTGACGAGCTCGGACAGCTCGTCGAGCTGCTTGCGCGAGAACGCGGCGCCGCCGGGCACGATCAGACCCTTCACGCGCCCGGTCTCCGCCGCCTTTCGCAACGCCTCGAACACGCACGTCCGAGCCGCGGCGCCGAGCTCGACCAGCTCCATCCCGAAGCGCATGTCCGGCTTGTCGCTCCCGAACCGTTCCATCGCCTCCGCGAACGACAGGCGGGGGAAGCGCGCGGGGGGCGTGATCCCCACGATCGGGAAGATCCTCGCGAACAACCCCTCGATCAGCGCGTAGATGTCCTCCTCCTCCACGAACGACGCCTCGACGTCCACCTGGGTGAACTCGAGCTGACGCTCGGCGCGCAGCGCCTCGTCGCGGAAGCACCTCGCGATCTGGACGTACCTGCCCAGGCCGGCGACCTGGAGCAGCTGCTTGAACAGCTGCGGCGACTGCGGGAGCGCGTAGAACCGGCCTGGCGACATGCGCGCGGGGACCAGGAAGTCGCGTGCCCCTTCGGGCGTCGAGCGCGTCAGGATCGGGGTCTCGACGTCCACGAACCCCATCTCGTGGAAGTACTGGCGGACCGCGAACGTGATGCGGTCGCGCAGCACGATCGTCGACATCATCTCGGGACGGCGAAGGTCGAGGTAGCGGTACCGAAGGCGAAGCTCCTCGGACGCGTTGACGCGGTCCTCGACGACGAACGGCGGCGTCTCCGCCGAGGTGAGCAGCTCGACCTCCTCCGCGATCACCTCCACCTCGCCGGTCGCCATCTCGCGGTTGACGGTGTCGGCGGAGCGGGCCGCGACGGTGCCGACGACGCGGATCACGTCCTCCTGCGACAGCCCCTCGCCCGCCTCGCGCAGGGCGTCCCGCATGACCACCTGCGCCCACCCTTCGCGGTCGCGCACGTCCACGAACACGATCCCACCCAGGTTGCGGCGCCGCCGCACCCACCCCACGAGTTCCACGGTCCGGCCGATGTCGCCGGCCCGCAGGCCGCCGCAGAAGGGCCGTTCCCATGCCGTCATCGTTCGCATCCCCATCTCGCGCCCCCGAGGTCGCTACCGATGCCGGAGATTCTAGCCCGGATCACAGACGCGCGGCCGCCGCGGGGGCCGCACGGGGCGGGACGGCGGCCAGAGCGACCGCGGGTTGGGCGCCCGGCCTCTGCGCGCCCGCCGGGCGGTCATGCTCACGGCCGCGGGGGCGTTTCGTCGTTGTTCCAGCTCGTGATGATCCCGTCCGCGCCGACGACGAACGTCCACGTGTGCACGCTGTCGTGGTAGCCGGTCGCGGTCACCGGCTCGCCGTGCGGCCCGATGCTGACGCGCTGGTCGGGCACCGACCGGTGGAGGGTCCAGACGTAGGTCTTCTGGCCGTTCTCCCCGGGGATGACGTTGGAGGGGGTGCCGAACTTCGCGATCGCATCGTCGATCTTGCGCCCTCTCCACTCCTCCGTCTTCGTCATCGACGCGCACGAGAGAGCGAGCAGCGCTCCGATCGCGAAGGTACCGCAGACCATGACGGGCTTTCTCAAGGCACGACCCTCCCGGGAACCACCCCGACCGAGTATGCCAACCCTTCGCCGAAGGTGCAAACGTGCGGCCCCGGGCGGCGCGTTTTCGCACCCCGTCGAGTACACTCATCCGACATGGGGAGGGACGTTCGAATGCGCCTCACACACCTGTCTGCGCCGGCCGCTGCGGCCGCCGCCGTCATCGCCATCGCCTCGTTCGCGGCCTCGGTCTCGGGGCAGGACCAGGTCCCGCCTCCGCCGGTACCGGCGTTTCAGCCCACCCGTCCGCAGGGCCAGCCGCGGCTGGCGCCGCAAGGCCAGGGGTCGCAGGGGCAGGGCCGGCGCGGGCGGTACATCGCCCCGACGCCGCGCACGCCGACCGGGCCGACCGTGAAGCTCCCGGAGCCCCGCGCGAAGAGCACCACCTCGATCGAACAGGCGCTCTGGAACCGGCAGACGCTGCGGGCGGTGACTCCGGGCCCGGTTGCTCTCGACGACGTCGGCCAGCTGCTGTGGGCGGCGCAGGGGGTCACCGGCCGCTATGCGCGGCGCGCGGCGCCGTCCGCGGGGGGTGCGTACGCGCTCGAGGTGCTGCTCGTGGCCGGGGACGTCACCGGACTCCCGGCCGGGGTGTACAGGTACTACGGCGCCTCGAACCAGCTCGAGAGCCTGGCTCCGGGCGACAAGCGGCCCGCGTTCTCCCAGATCACGAGGTTCGAGGGGATCCAGAAGGCCCCGGCGATCGTCGTGATCACCGCCGTGAGGTCGCGCACCACGCAGCTGTTTCCGACCGACGAGATCGCAGATCACTTCCTATCGCTCGAGGTCGGCGCGGCCGGACAGAACCTGATGCTCGAGGCGGTCGCGCTCCACCTCGGCACCTCGATCGCGAGCGACACGGACGAGAAGAAGCTCGTCGACGTTCTCGGCACGCCGGCGGACGAGCGGCCGTACATGCTCATCGTCGTCGCGCGGGACTGACACCCCGCGGCCGGCGGAGGCGCCGCACCCGCCGGAATCCCGGCTCCGTCAGGCAGGGAGCGAGACCCGCCGCAGGAACTCGGCGCTCCTCTCGGGAAGCGCCGTGTTGATGAACATCCCTGTCCCGAGCTCGAACCCGGCCGACTTCGTCACCCTGGGGACGAGCGAGATGTACCAGTGGAAGTACTTCAGCGCGCTCTCCTGGGGCGAGAGCGAGCGGATCACGAAGTTGTAGTCGGGGTCGGCGAGCCCCACGTCCAGGCGCCGGAGGACGTCGTGGAGCACGCCCGCCAGATCGGCGAGCTGCGCATCGGTGGCCTCCCCGAAGTACGCGCTGTGGTGTTTGGGGAAGAACCAGATGTGGAACGGCGAGAGCGCCGCGTACGGCACGAACGCGGCGAACGAGGAGTTCTCGGCGATCATGCGGGCGCCGTCGCGCAGCTCCTCGTGGAGCGTCCGGCAGTAGAGGCACTCCCCGGCGTTCCCCCAGTGCCTCATCGCCTCTTCGAGCCGGGCGCGGAGCTGGCTCGGCAACACGGGCATCCCGACGATCTGGGAGTGGGGGTGGACGAGCGATGTGCCGGCGGCCTCGCCGTGGTTCTTGAACAGGATCACGTGCTCGATGCGCCGGTCCTTGTAGAATGCCCGCAGCCGGTGGCGGTAGACCTGCAGCACCTGCACCAGGTGCGGGATCGGGAGCCTCGCCATCGTCGCGTCGTGCGCGGGGGCTTCGATGATCACCTCGTGAAGCCCCACGCCGTCGAGGTGGGTCCTGAAGCCGTTCGTGTGACGCTCGCCGGTTCCCTCGGGCGTCAGCGCGGCGAACCGGTTGGGCACGGCGCGGACCAGCCACCCGCCGTCCGTGCCATCGACCCTGAACTGCTCCGCCGGCGTCTTGCTCTCGTTGCCCGGGCAGAAGGGGCAGTCGGGCGCGAGCGGCGGCAGCGCGGGCTTGGCCGCCTTCTGCGTGAACTCCTCGGGGCGCCTCGCGCGCTCCGTGGCTATGATGACCCAGTCCCCGGTGATCGGGTTGGAGCGGATCTCGGGCATCGCGCGCCTCCCTCCTGGCGAGCCGGCCGGCGTCCTCCTGCTCTCGGAATCTCACACCTGGGTACACCCCGCGTGCAGAGGTGTCAAGGGCGCAACGTCTGCAACCTCGCGCCTCGCGCCCCGTATCGGCGAGAGGACGCCGGAGGGGGTGGCGCGATGATCGGGTTCCTCCTGTGGCTGATCGTGCTCTTGCTGTGCTGGCCGCTCGCGCTGCTCGCCCTGCTGCTGTACCCCGTCGTGTGGCTGTTCCTGCTCCCGTTCCGGCTCCTCGGGATCGCCGTCGAGGGCGTGCTGGGGCTGCTCCGGGCGATCCTCACGCTGCCGGCACAGGTCCTCGCCGGACCGCGACGGTTCTAGGAGCCGGGCGACTCCACACCTGCGGGTGGTGCGCCCTGACCGCCGCGCCGGCGCCGCCGGTGACGGCGCTTCGCCCTCGGGGCTCCATCCGGCCCCGCCGCCGTCGCCGCGTTCCCGCCGCGCGGCTCCGTGACGGCGACACGCTCGCGCGGTCGCGCCTCCACGTGCGGCCGCGAGCGCGGCTGCACCCGCAGGAACATGGAGTCGTCCGCGAACCCGGTCGGGATCGCCGCCCCGAGCAGCTTCTCGATCGCCGGGAGCGAGTAGACGAAGTTCTCGCAGGCGAGCGAGATCGCCTTCCCCTCGGCGCCCGCGCGGGCGGTGCGGCCGACGCGGTGGACGTAGTCCTCGGGGTCCTGCGGCAGGTCGTAGTTGATCACGTGCGAGACGCCCTCGATGTGGAGGCCGCGCGAGGCGACGTCGGTCGCGACCAGGATCGGGAGCTTCCCCTCCTTGAAGTCGGCCAGAACCTTGAGCCGCCGGCGCTGGATCACCGAGCCCGTGAGTCCGCGCGCGTCGTAGCCGTGGCGCTCGAGTCGCTCGACGAGCCGGCGCGCCTCCTCGCGGGTGTTCACGAACAGCATGGTGCGCTCGCACCCCTCGCGGGCGAGCAGGCCGAGCAGGAGCGAGAACTTCTCGCGCGCCCCGACGTGATAGAGCACCTGCTGCAGGCGGTCGGGCGTGATCTCCTCCGGGTTGACCACGATCTCCGCCGGGTCGCGCATCTCGTTGTACCCGAGGGCGAGCACGCGCGGCGAGAGCGTCGCCGTGTAGAACATCGTCTGCCGCCTCCCGGGCGGCGGCAGCCGACGCGTGATCTCCCGCAGGTCGTCCACGAACCCCATGTCGAACATGCGGTCGGCCTCGTCCACCACGAACACCTCGACGTGCCGGAGAGAGGTCACACCCTGCCGGAGGTAGTCAAGCAGCCGTCCGGGGGTCCCGACCAGGATGTCCACGCCCCGGCGCAGCTCGTCGCGCTGCTCGCGGTACTCCATCCCGCCGAACACCGCCTCGGTGACGAGCCCGGTGTGGGCGCCCAGCTTCTCGGCGTCGGCCGCGACCTGTACCACCAGCTCGCGCGTCGGCGCGACGATCAACGCGCGCGGGACGCGCGGCTCCGGTGCCGGTTTCGCGAGCAGCTGCGTGAAGATCGTGACCAGGTACGCCGCGGTCTTGCCGGTCCCCGTCTGCGCCTGCGCGGCGACGTCGCGCCCCGCGAGGGTGAGCGGCAGCACCTCCGCCTGGACGAGCGTGCACTGCGTGAACGACGCATCGTCGAGACCTTGCTGGACTTGCGGGGGGAGGGCGAATTCGGAGAAGGTGCGGTGCGAAAAGAGCGTTCCGGGCGTACTCACGCCACCAGTATATCCGCTGCCGCGGTCCCGCCTTCCCGGCGCCCCGTCCTCAGCGTTTCGGCGGCTCGGCGCCGATGTCGACGACGACGACGGACTCCACGTGGCCGCTGTCGTCGCGCGCCGTCACCGAGATCGTCGCGTCGCCCGGCTCGATCAGCAGCGAGAACGCAAACGAGACGTCGTGCCGGAGGAATGCCGCTGCGTGCTGCGTTGGCACCCGGATCGGGAACGTCTGGCGGGCAACCTCCGACCGCCGCCCACCCGCCTTTGCCGCCGCGATCGCCACCGACACCTGGCCCTCCTGCACCGCCCCATTCTCCAGCAGCACGAGGCTGCGGGCGGGCACGAACAGCGTGAGAGGCAACAGGAACCTGCCGCGTCCCTGCTTCTCCGCCGTGCCGAGCTGCACCCTGGCCCCGAGCGGGTTGTCGTCCCCCCGGGCGAACAACGCAGCGCTCGTGACATCCTCCTCGCGCTTCTCGGGAGTCTTGTCGAGGTACCCCTCGCGGCAGCGGACGGAGGCGCCGGCTCGCGCGACCCTCACCTCCAGACGGTGGTACCTGCCGTCTCCGTAGTGGCTCGGGGAGTAGCCAAGGGAGTACAGCGCCTCCATGTCCGTCACCATCGTGGGAAGGGCGTCGGCGTTGGGCAACCTGAGCCCGCCGGTTCCGACCGTGAGCGCGACCAGCGACGGGTCGCGACTGAAGAAGTCGGCCGCGTCGACGTCCGTACCGGGATTCATCGCGACCTCGGCCGAGACCTCGCGGCCGGATGAAGGGCCGCTGTTGATCGTGTAGAAGGTTATTCGACTCGCGTTGGCCCGATGGACGACTTCCCGCAGCCGACGCCGCAGGTCAGCTGATGTCGTCACATCCTCGTCCGGCTGCCCCTGCCCGCTCAACGCCGCGGCCTCACCCAGCACGTCTGACCCGGGGTCCAGCGGTATCCCCTCGCTGACGTAGAGCACGGCCTTCCGCCCGGGAACGCCCGCGAGCGAGTCGACGAGCTTCGCCAGCGAGTCCATCAGGAGGTTCATGAGCGACGCCTGCTCCCGTGCGGAGAACGCCGCCTGCGTACCGAGCATCTGACGGTCCAGGTCTCCAGCCCGGCCGCTCTCCTGGGCCAGAGGCCGTCCCATGTCGCGGAGGAGCGCGTCGCGCTGGGCCTTGATCATCAGGCCCGCGAACGCGGTGTGCTCGAGCGTGTCGAGGGCGTCAGTCAGCACCTTCGGATCGCCGGTGAGCGGCGTGTGCTGCTGCATCGTGCGGTTGAAGCTCAGCAGCACGACCCGGTACCCCTCGGCCGTCCGCTCGGCAAGGAAACGGCGGAGGTTGTCGAGCACCGGCTTGCGGCTGCGCGGCGTCAGGTTGAGGTCGTCCACGAAGACGACGAGGGTGCGCCCGGCCTCCTCGGTCGGTCCCCTAGCACCGCTCGCCGGAGTGGGACGGACCGCCTCGCCACTGGCGGGCATCGCGCCGGGCGCGATCGGGGCGAGGAAGTTGGTCAGGGGAACGACCACACCATCCTCTCGAAGCTCGAACTCCTCCGGTCTCACGTCGTACACCGCCCTGCCGTCGCGCCCGGTCACCGCGACCTCCACGTTGACCACGTTGACCCGCACGGCCTCGGCAACGGGTTCCGGCGCACGGGGTTTCTCCTGCGGCGCTGCGGCAGGCCCCGCACCGACGACCGCGGCAATCACCGCTGCTCCGAACCCCACGCTGGCTGCCTTCATGGCCGGCTCTCCTGCCCTCCCAGTGTGCATCAACCGTACCAGGACCGCACGATCGTTCCTGAGACTTTGCATCGGCGGCCGTCCCCATTCCGGGACTCGGCGTCCGCAAAATGGCACACGGAGCACGCATGCGATTCGGAACCTGAGACGCCATCACGGAAACGACAGGGGACTCGCCGTGCGGGCCTGGCCTCATCGGCAGGCACCCGGGTCCGCGCTCTGCTCTGCCCACCGCGATGGCCCGCGATTTGCTACCGTTCCCGGCAGGACCAGGCGATGGTCGCGTTCGAAACGCTGCTGCTCGGGATCGTCACAGGGCTTGGCACGGTACGCCTGATGGTGGCGCCGCCGGTCGCTACCGTCGAGGTTCGCCTCGACTCCGCGACAGTCGCCGTGTTGACCTCGGCTCCATGGCAGATGGACTGCGACTTCGGGCCGAACCCGATGCCTCATGAGCTGACCGCCATCGGCCGCGACCCGGTGGGTCACGAGGTCTCCCGCGCAACCCAATGGGTCAACGTCGGCCACGATCGCGCCCGGATCTCGGCCATCATTGAACGCGACCCCGCCACGCGCCAACCGATCGCTCTCCGCCTCGCGTGGGACACCATCGAGATGGTGCAGCCGCAGGCAGTGATCGCAATGCTCGACGGAACGCCCCTGGCAGTCGCGGACGTTCACCGCATCCCGCTCCCGAAGGTCGGGCTGACCTGGCCGCATCTGGTGAGCGTCGAGGCCTTCTTTCCCCCTCAGCTCCGCGAACGTGCCGACCTCGCCTTCGGCGGCGATGTCGTCGAGCGGGCCGAGAGCGAGCTAACTGCCGTCGCTGTGACCCTCCCACCGGGCGTGAAGAGGCTCGACCTCCGTGACGTGCGAGGGCTGTTCTCGATCGGCGGTCAACCGCTGACACCTATCGCCGTGGACGAGGGCCACGCCGAAGTCGCCGTTGTCGTGGATCGCTCGGTCCCTGCCGAGCTCGACGTGCACCGCAGCAAGTGGGCCCCCCCCGTCCGGGCGAGCACAACCCGCTTCGACCGTCTCGTACACGCACCGCTAGATCCCGAAACCAGCCGTTTCATCTTCGTCGAGACCGCTCCTTCCCAGCGGCTCGAGCAGGGCCGGAAGCACACCTACTTCCGCTCGTCCGAGCCGACGCGGCTCGCCCTGCTCGAGAGCTACCCGCTCCTGTTCTGGTTGAGTTGGCTCACCGCCGCGTCCCAGACCCAGGTTCAGACGATCGCGGACGCTGTGGCGGTGGCAGGCTCCGAGGTCGCAGCGTCCAACCACCGGCGCGCCGTAATCCTCCTGGTCGCCACGCGGCCGACACCTAGGGGAACCGCGCCCGTGGCTACCGACGCAAGCACGTACGATGCCGCCGCGGTCAGGGCGTACCTCGGCGCGCTCGACGTCCCGCTCGTCGTCTGGTCGCTCACCGGCGCCGCCCCCGAACAGCTCACTGCCGCGTGGGGACCGGCGGTTGCGATCCGCGACTGGTGGGGCATACGAGAGCAGGTGAAGAGGCTCCAGAAAGCGCTCGACGCGCAGCGCATCGTGTGGTTCGCCGGGCGCTACCTGCCGCAGCGCATCACGCTCGACGAGAGCAGGACGGAGATCCGGCTGGCCAGGTAGGTCGACGAGGCCGCGCCCCGCGACCCACACCCGCTGGCTGTGCGTCAGCTCCGCGAACTCCGGACGTTCACCCGGTCTTCAACCGTCGCGCACGGCCGTTTCACCGGTCGCGGCGACGATTCAGTCGGTGGTATGCGGACCCAGGTGCGCTGCCGCCGGGAGGACCCATGAAGTACCGCAACATGGACATGCACGTGCACTCGTGCTTCTCGGTCGAGCCCGTGCCGGGGATCAAGGGTGTGACGTTCTCGCCGAAGGAGACGCCCGAGGAGCTGTACGCCCGCGCGAAGGCCCGGGGGATGGACTTCGTCACGATCACCGACCACGACACCATCGACGGGTGCCTCGACTTCCTGGCGCGTCATCCGGAGGCGGACGACTTCGTGGTTGGCGAGGAGGTGTCGACGGAGCTTCCGGTCTCCAGGCTCACGGTCCACATCAACGTCTACGGCCACGACCGCGCCCAGCACGAGGAGCTCCAGCGCCGGCGCGGCGACGCGTTCGCGGTCGCCGCGTACTGCCGCGAGCAGGGGCTGTTCTTCGTCTGGAACCACCCCTTCTACCGCGAGAACCTCTCCACCATCGAGGAGGAGGAGTTCATGCGGCTCGTCGCCGAGGTGCCGGTGATCGAGGTGCGGAACGGCGGGCGGATGCAGGTGCTCAACGTGCTCGCGGAGGAGCTGGCGGCGCGCGAGGGGAAGGCGATGCAGGGAGGGAGCGACACTCATACCGGCAACATCGGGTCGGTGTACACCGCCGTGCCGTGCGAGGACCTCGCCTCGTTCTTCGCCGGGATCCTGGCGCGCGCGAGCCGCATCGTCGGGCACCACTCGACGCGGAGGGACTTCCTCCTCCACAACTACCTCGCCGGGAGGCGCCACGTCGTGGACCTCAACCTCCGCCGGATGGCGTCGCCGCTCCAGCGCGTCCGGATGCGGGGGCTCGGGCTGCTCGCGTACGCGCTCTCGCCGTGGGTGGTGCGCCGCCACTTCCGCGGCCAGGTCGCGATGGCCCGAATCGCCCTCGCGAACCTGAGCGCGTTCGGGCACCTCGACGAGACGCTGCTGCTCGACGCCGCCTAGTCGGGCGGGAGCGCGGCGGCGCCGGCCCCGCGCCTCAGCCGCCGCCAACCCGGTCCACCACCTCGGCGATCCGCGCCGTCCCGAACTTCGGGAGCCGCTGGTAGCCGGCCCACGCCGCGCCCGCGAGCGTGCCGTCGTCGAGCCACTCGCGCAGCCACTCCCACGCGTCGGCCGGGCGTTCCTGCTTGAACCCGGCGCCCCGGTGGAGCACCCAGCGCCGGTTGGCGCGCTCGTGGACGCCGACCGGCCACGAGAACACGAGCGGGATCCCCAGAGCAGCGTAGAACGAGAGCTCGGAGGGTTTCGTCCAGAGGACGTCGGTGCGCGCCAGCAGCGCGTTGAAACGCGTGTGGTACGCCGCGAATGAGTCCTCTCGCACGACCTCGACGGCGCCGCCCGGCGCGGCGGAGAGGCCCGCCGCCAGCGCCCACTGCTCGAACCGCTCCGCGGCCTCCGGGCGGACGCCCGCGACCAGCGCGAGCCGCAGCTCGCCGCGCTCGAGCGGGCGCCGGAGCGAGGGGAGGAACGAGCGCGCGATCGCGAGCTGGGCGCCTGCGCCGCCGACCGCGAACGTCAGCAGCGGCGGGGCGTCCTCCTCCGCCGCGGGGAGCGCGCCGAGCAGGTGCGCGACTTCTTCCCGGAGCTGGTCGCGGAAGGCACCGCGGCGGTCGAGGCGGACCAGTCTGCGGCCCAGGTTGGCGCGAAGCACCGCCAGGTCGGGGCCCCCCGTGAGCTCCGGCGGGAGCGGGAATCCCGTCAAGTGGACGAACTCGCGCCGCACGCCGAAGGCGAGCAGCCGCTGCAGTGCGCGCTCCGACGGCACGCAGTAGTGCACCGTCGAGTGGGCCGGCCAGCGGCCGACCCATACCCGGTTGACGTCGGTGTCCGTCACGACGCACACGGTGCGCTGGTAGCCGAGGAGGTCGGCGATCACAGCAGGCGCGTAGAACGTCGTGACGAGCGTGGCGTCCTCCCGGTGGAGGTGTTCCAGGAGACCGCGGCCGAGCCCTCGCCGCGCGAGCCGCTCGAGCACGCGGACACCGCCCGTCGGACGCGACTGGTCGCGCGCCGCGTACAGGTGCGGGATGAACGTGATCGCCTCGAGGAGGCTGCGGAGTGGCCGTCCGACGGCCGGGAGCTGGGAGGAGCGGGAGAGCGCCTCGTACGCCGCGCGTGCGCGCGACCACCGCCGTTGCTCGGGCCCGGACGCGAGCGGCGGCCGGTCGAGCTCGAGCACCGGAGCGTCGAGCGCCCCGGCGAGCGCGTGCGCCGCACGCAGGTGGCCGTACCCCATGTCGACCGCGACCAGCGCGACGCTGCGCCGCGCTCTCATCCCGTGTTCCGGCATCGCCTCCCCGTGGCGCGTCAGCGTACCACTGCACACCCGCTTCACCCCCGCTTCGCACGGCCTTCACGAGCGGGCCCGACGCTGCGTCCGATGGGCACGGTCGTCCTGCTCGCACTCGTCGGCCCCGGTCTCGCGCTCGCCGCGGTGATGGCGCTCGCGCAGAAGCGGCTGCTGCGCGAGCGGCCGGCCGAGCACACCGGGCCGCTGCCGCCCGTGAGCATCCTCAAGCCAATGCGGGGAGCCGACCCCGGCCTCGCCGAGAACCTCGAGAGCTTCTTCCGCCTCGACTACCCGGAGTACGAGCTGCTGCTCGGAGTCGACGACGGTGGCGACCCGGCGCTCGCGGTGGCGAGCGCGATCGCGGCGCGACACCCCGACGTTCCGTGCCGCCTGGTCGCGGATCGCCGAGAGGTGAGCCTCAACCCGAAGGTCAACAACCTCGCCAATATCGCCCGCCGTGCACGCCACGAGGTGCTGTGGATCTCCGACAGCAACACGCGCGTGCCGCGCGGTGCGTTGCGGGACTTGGTCGCGCGCCTCGAACGGCCGGGCGTCGGCCTCGTCTCGTCGCCGTTCCGCGGCACCGGTGCCGCCGGCGTCGGCGGCGCCTGCGAGAGCCTCCAGCTCAACACGTTCGTGATGGGGGGCGTCGCGGCGATGCACCGCTTCGCAGGCGGGGTCTGCGTGGTCGGAAAGTCGATGGTCGTGCGGCGCTCGACGGTCGCCGAGATCGGCGGGTTCCAGTTCCTCGGGCGTTTCCTCGCCGAGGACCAGGTGAGCGGCGAGGAGGTCGCACGCCTGGGGCTCCGCGTCGACGTCGCGACCTCCCCGGTGGACAACGTGCTCGGCACCGTGTCGCTCCGAGCGTTCCTCGCGCGCCACCTGCGGTGGGCGCGGATCCGCCGCCGCATGAGCCCGGCCGGATACGCCGGGGAGCTCCTGCTCAACCCGGTGTTCCTCGCGGCATGCGGGGCGGTCGCGCTCAGGACGCCAGCGTCGGCGGCGATCGCGGCTGTTGCGCTGGCGGTGAAGGCCGCCGTCAACGCGTCGGCCGAGCGCGCCGCCGGCGTCAAACGCCCCCTGGCGCTCTATCCCGCGCTCACGCTCCTCAAGGACCTCCTCGTGGGCGCCGCGTGGGCCGTGCCGTTCGCCAGCTCGACGGTCGCCTGGCGCGGCCGGCGGTTCCACATCGGGCACCGCACCGCCCTCTCGCCGGAGACGGCCACCAAGGTGAACGTCCCCCTGGCACCCGCCTCCGTCGAGCCCATCGGCTGACACCCCCGGCGGTTCTCGAACCCCGCCGCTCGTGCACGTCGCGAGCACCCCGCTGCCTTGCCGTCACGGGCGCCGGTCTAAGCGCCAGGCATACGGTGGCGTGCTAGTCTGGATAATTGGGGTCGATTTGCCCGAGCGTCACGCCGAGGAGGGTGCCATGACCTCACGGACCTGGCTCACGTCGTTCGCGGTAGCTGTCGCTCTGACCCTGTCCCCCGGGATCGGGGGCACGGCCGCCGCCGTGCAGCCGACAGTGCAGCCGGGGCCGCGCGCCGAGCGCAACGACAGCCGTCAGGGTCGCGCCGTCGTGGTCATCCCGGAGGACTGGAAGTCGACACCGCCGTTCGCGGAGCGGTTCACGGCCGCTCGCGCGGCTAGCAACGGGGGCGGCGGACACCGCATCGACCTGGCGGCGATCCGGTTTGTCACCGACGGCCTCGTGGCCTCGGACGCATCCGGTCGGCGCGTCTTCTCGCCCCCCGACCTGTCGTCGTTCGTGCAGCAGTTGATCCGCACCGCGTTCGCCGGCGGCGGCACCGACCTCTTCATCGTGCAGGCCAACTCCCCGAAGGAACAGTCGACGCTTCGGGCTTGGTTGGCCTCGAGCGGCATCGGGATCCTGGACTACATCCCGGACCTCGCCTACCTCGTGCGGCTGACCCAGGCGCAACTCGCGGCGGTCAAGCAACGGGCCGACGTCTTCTGGGCCGGTCAGTTCCAGCCCGCGTTCATGGTGGAGCCCACACTCGAGTACGTGATCCTGCGGGACCCAGCGCACCAGCTCAAGCTTCGAGCCAACTTCGACGCCACCGAGTACCCGGACGCTGAGACCCTCGGCGCCGCCCTGCAGGCCACGCCTCTCACGGTGCTCGACATCACCCGCATGGACGACTCTTGGTCGGTGCGCCTGCAGGGACGCGCCCTCGACGCGTACGTGGTCGCGCTCCTTCCCGGATGCGAATGGGTCGAGCGGTTCGTGGACTTCCACCTCGACAACAACATCGCCCGCACCTCGACCTCCTACCCGACCGGGCGTGGCGCCAACCCCGGACCGATCATGGACGTCGAGAACGTGTGGAATAAGGGGATCCGGGGCGAGGGCCAGATCGCCGCCACGGCCGACACCGGACTCTCGACAGGAAACCTCGCCACGCTGCACCAGGACTTCGGCAACCAATCGGATCCGAACAACCCGATGCGGGTGCTCAGGGGCTACATCCTCAACAACCGCGCCACGTGGAACGACAACCAAACAGCTGGGGGAGGCCACGGAACGCACACGGCCGGATCGATCGTCGGCAACGGCTTCCGCTCCGGCTCCACTCCCAACACGAGTACATTTCCTGCCACCTGTTTCGCGGGTATCGCACCCAAAGCACAGTTCGAGATCCAGTCGGTGATGTACGCGAACGGCAGCTTAGGCGGCCTCCCGGCGGACCTGACGACGCTCTTCCAGACCCCCTATAGCGATGGCGTCCGCGTACATTCCAACTCCTGGGGTGCGTCGAGCACTGGCGCTTACAACGTCGACAGCCAGAACGTCGACAAATTCGTGTGGACGAACAAGGACATGGTGATCACCTTTTCGGCCGGCAACGACGCGGTGGACACCACGCCCTCGGACGGCGTGTGCGACACGGACTCCATCGGCACGCCGGCCACGGCAAAGAACTGCATCACCGCGGGGGCCTCCGAGGACTACCGACCCGATTACCAATATGAGTACCCGTCCGGGACATGCAACTCAAACCCGACATGGAATTGGTTCGATGCCGCCAGCTACCCAACCGCTCCGATCTCGAGCGACCTGATGGCGGACAACGCGAACGGGATGGGAGCGTTCTCCTCCCGCGGCCCTTGCGCCGACGGCAGGTTCAAGCCGGATCTCGTCGCACCCGGGATCGCGATCATCTCGACGCGCACCGACGTCAACCAGGCGTTCGAGCAGTGGGGCACCTGCAACATCCCGGCGGCACAGAAGACCTACTACCTGTCCATGGGCGGCACCTCCATGGCGAACCCACTCACTGCGGGCTCGGCGGTGCTCGTGCGCGAGTACTATGCTACGGGCTGGCACCCGAACAACTCACAGGTGACGCACGGCGCGGCAAATGCGCCCGACGCCTTCAACCCGACCGCCGCCCTCGTGAAGGCCACGTTGATCAACGGAGCCTGGGACATGACTCCCGGCCAGTACGGCACCGGCACGACCACGGAGATCCCACCCGGCTGGGACGGCCCCCACGACCTCCCCAACGACGTCGAGGGGTACGGCCGGGTGGACCTCTACCACTCGCTCTTCCCGAACCTCGGGTACGGCGCGAACGCCAGCCGTGCACTCGAGGTCCACGACGTGTCGCCCGGGCTCACGACCGGCGCCTCCAACTCCTACACCTTCACCGTCACCGACAACCTGAACCCACTGATCGTCACGCTGGTGTGGACCGATCCGTACGGCGCGACCTCGGCCGCCACTGAACTTGTGAACAACCTCGACCTCCAGGTCAAGGCGCCCGGGGCGACGACGCTGTACTACGTTCCGAACCGCAAGGACCAGACCACCACAACGGCGACCGACACCCTCAACAACGTCGAACAGGTCTACGTGACGACACCGGCAGTCGGGGCGTGGTCCATCACCGTCAACGGAACGAGCGTACCGGGCAACGGCGTCTCCGGCACCACGATGCAGCCGTACGCGCTTGTCATCTCCGGAATCTCCTGCGGGATGGGGATCCCGACGGGCTTGACGGCGACCGCCATCGGCAACAACCGGATCGACCTCGCATGGAGCGCCGTCGGCGGCGCAATCGAGTACCACGTGTTCCGGTCGAACGCCTCCGGCGGTCCGTACACGCAGGTCGCCACCGTCGCGGCGCCTGCCACGACGTACTCCGACCTCGCCGTCAATGGCGGCAACACCTACTACTACGTCGTCCGCTCCTACGGTACCAGCGGAAACGTCTGCGAGTCCGGAAAGTCCAACGAGGCATCCGCCACCGCGAATGGCATTTGCACGCTGCCGCCGGCGTTCGCGGGCTTGGCGTCGGTGACAACTCCAACCACCACCACCTGCACACTGAATCTGTCGTGGACCGCGGCGACGCCGCAGTGTTCCGGCAGCAGTTCGGTGACGTACGCGGTGTACCGCTCGACAACGACCGGGTTCGCGCCGAGCGCGTCCAATCGGATCGCCCTCGGACTGACTGGAACGACCTACGCCGACACGAACGGGCTCGCCTCGGGCACAACGTACTACTACGTCGTCCGGGCGACCGACACGAGCAACGGTGTCGAGGAAACGAACACCGTTCAGCGGTCCGGCTCACCGCTCGGGGCGCTCGCCGCGACGACGCTCTACAGCGAGAACTTCGACGGTTGGGCCGCAGGGAGCCTGGCCAACTGGACGCGAGCGTACTACACCGGCAATGCGAGCGACTGGCGCGGGGTCATGGCCTGCGCCGCGCACACCGGGGCGAACATCTTCCGCTACGGTGGTACGAACTGCACCAACAACACCGCCAGCAACCGGCACGCGATCGCCTGGCCGCCCGCGGTTTCCATTGTGACCGGCTCGACGACTGCCCGCCTCTCGTTCTGGCACAAAAGGCAGTTCGGAGCAGGCGACGGTGCGTACATGCGGCTGTCGCTCGACGGCGCCACCTTCAACGTCGTCCCCTCATCCGCGATCATCTCGGGGCCGTACAACGGGACAGCCAACGGACTGCCCGCGTGGACCGGGACCTCCACGAACTACCCCGCCGCCAGCTCGTTCATGAACTCGGTCGTGGACCTCGACGCGGCCTGCAACGCGATCGCCGGCGGGTCCGGCGGTTGCGCGGGCAGGACCGTGTACATCGGCTTCACCGTGTACACCAACGCGACCGGCAACAGTGACGGTTGGTTCCTCGACGACGTCACCGTCACTGCCAACGTTCCGCAGAGCTGCGGCACGGCGTCGAGCCCTGTCCAGGCGTTCACCGCGACCGCAAGGAGCGGGAGCGTGGAGCTGCAGTGGGTCAACCCGACCGGCACGTACGGTTCCACAATGGTCCGATACCGCACCGACGGCACCTTCCCGACCAGCGCGGCCGATGGCGCGCTCGCTTGCAACCAGCCGGGCCCGGGGGCCGGCGCAAAGGACTCGTGCGTGCACTCCGGCCTCACGAACGGGACGACCTACTACTACTCCGCGTTCGTGAACAACGGCTCGGGTGTGTACTCGAGCGGCGATACTGTCTCGGCGCGCCCGTTCGACACGACCGGTGCGCTCAAGTGGGCGTACAGCACCGGCGCGTCGAGCCTCACGCCGCCGGGGATCTGGCCCGGGGCGATCGGGATCGGCGAGGTGAACTCGGTCTCGAACGACCGGATGCTGCACGCAATGAACCCGACCTCCGCGGGCGGCGACTGGCCGAGCGGCTGGTACCCGCTCGCGATGAACGGCCCGTCGCAGGGGTGGCCCTGGATGATCGACATCCCGTTCGGAGGCGCGACCCGCGAGATCTTCGTCGCGTCCCAGGACGGCCACGTCTACTGCGTCAACGGCGACACCGGGGCGCAGGTGTGGCTGAATCCCCCGCTCCTCGGGGACGTGATCCAAGACGGGACCGCCGGGATCTTCACCGGCTACGGCGGCGCCTACGACCTCGTCTTCGCGTGCACCCGTAACGCCACGTCCGACAACAAGGTGTTCGCGCTCAACCCGGCGACCGGCGCCATCCTCTGGACGTTCGACAACGGCGGCGGCACGAACGGAATCGGGATCATCTCGAGCGCGCCGTGGGTGGACTACACGAACAAGCGGCTCTACTTCACGAGCCGGGCGCGCGGCGGCGGGAGCTCGAGGACTGTGTGGTGCATCTCCTTCACGAACTCGGTCGCGACCGCGTGCACCGGTTTCAAACTGCCCGCCGTCGGCGACGTGGACGCCGCGCCCACACTGTTCCAGCCCACGGGGGCGCCTGCGGAGCGCCTGTACGTCGGCACCAACGGCGGCGTCGTCTACGCCCTGGACAAGGACACCGGCGACCCGATCTGGTCGAGCGCCCTTGGCGACGGGGCGATCAAGGGGTACGTGATGCCCGCCTGGGGCAACGACGCCTTGTACTGCACCACCAACACCAAGCTCTGGTGCCTCACCGACAACGTCGGATCGGCGACCCAGACGTGGGGATCGACCATGCCCGGCGGCGCGACGCCCTCGATGCCGCTTCTGGTCGGGAGCAAGCTCCTCCTCGGTGGGAGCGACGGCGACCTCTACCAGTACGACACCACGCAGAACCCGCCGCAGTACACGCGCGTCCAGCTCGGCACCGGCGGCGCCGCGGCGGGCTCGCCCTCGTACGACAACGTGAACGGCCTCGTCGTCGTGGGTACGGAGGCCGGGATCATCTATGCCGTGGACAGGTCCAAGCTGTGAGGAGGTGACGGATGAGACGATCCGCTCCCGTCTTCGTCGCTCTCGGAATGGCGCTCGCCAACCCCGCCGCCGCCCTCGCCGCCTCGAACGCGACCTCACCGTGCGTCGCCATCCTCGTTGCCTCCCCGGAGGAGACCCCGAAGGGGAAGTTCGGCACGACCTTCTCCGCCACCAAGACGTCGGACCTCACGTTCAGCGTGGCGTTCGAGAAGGCCTTCGCGGGCGAACACTCCCTGGGGCTCCGGATCCTCACGCCCCGTGGGTTTCTGTACCAGTCCGTCACCGTTCCGGTGGCGATCGGCGGCACGGGCTCCGGGACGCGCAACGTCCAGGGATACCCCCGCTCGGTCCCCGTCAGGTCCGGCCAGGCGTTCTCCTACAAGGGGAACACGCTGTGGAAGGTGGACGTGCCGTTCCCGGTTGGGGGCACCGAGATCGGGAGAAACTCGCTGTACGGGACGTGGAAGGTGCTGGCGTACGTGGACGGGTCCCCGGACCCCTGCGGCGCTCCGGCGACCTTCGGGATCGGGCCATGACGAGACGAGCTCGGGGCTGTGACGCTGGCTCACCGTCGGAGTCGCGTGGCGTGGGACCGGATCCGGAACGGCTTCGAGGGAAGCGACTGCGTTTCTGCGCTCGGTCGCAACGGGGAGACCAGGTCATGAACACCGAGCGCAAGGGCCACGTCGGCTCGAAGAAGGAGCCGCGCGCCCGATACGAGAAGCCCGAGGTCAAGTTCGTGGAGCTACGACCCGAGGTGCTGCAGGCGGCCTGCGGAAAGACCGCCGGCAGCGGCGGTACGTGCAGGGGCAACCCCCACTTCTCCTAAGGGAGGACCGTGCCAGGACACCCGGCCACGCGGGCGCATCAGACCGGATCCGATCGACCGGTGATGAAGAAACATGGCTTCGTGCTCCGGAAGGTGGGGGACACGACTCTCGTCGTCCCCGTCGGCGCCCGCGTTCTCGAGCTGAACGGCCTCGTCACCCTCAACGCGACGGGGGCGTTCGTGTGGGAGCTGCTCGACGGGACCCGCACCGCGGCCGACATCGCAGCCGCTCTGGAGGAGAGGTTCGAGGTCGATGCGGAGCAGGCGAGGCGGGACGTGGGCGAGTTTATGACGAGGCTGGGCGAGATCGGAGTCATCGGGGATGCCGACGTCCGCGGGTGAATGGCAGACGCTGACTCGCGACCTCGCGAAGCAGGCGGCGGCCGTGGGCCAGCCTATCTCGGGAGCTTTCGAGCTGACCGGCCGCTGCAACCTCGCCTGTTCTATGTGCTACGTCCGCGAGCCGGTCTGCAACCGGCTCGCCCGGTCCTCCGAACTCTCGGCGGCCCAGTGGCTCGCCGTCGCCCGGGAGGCCACCGACGCCGGGATGCTCTTCCTCCTCCTCACGGGAGGGGAGGTGCTCGTCCGGCCTGATTTCTTCGAGATTTACGAGCCGCTGACCGAGCTCGGCCTCAGCATCACCCTCTTCACGAACGGCACGTTGATCACCGAGGAGGCAGCGTCCCGGCTCGCCTCCGCCGCGCCGAACCGCTTGGAGATCACCCTCTACGGCGCCAGCGCGGCGGTCTACGAGGCGGTCACGGGCGTTCCGGGTAGCTTCCGCCGGTGCATCACCGGTATCGAGCGATTGCTCCACGCCGGCATCGTGCCCGGCCTGAAGACCACCCTCACCCGGACGAACATCCGCGACCTGCCTGCGATGAAGGAGATGGCCGCGAAATGGGGCCTCCACTTCGCATACGGTTCCCTGTTGACTCCGCGCCGCGACGGCCGGGATTCGGCCGCTCGCCAGCTCCGCCTCTCGGCCGCCGAGCACGTGGAGCTCGAGGCCTCGGATCCAGCGACGCTCCGGGCATGGCGCGAAGCCCTCGGAAGGCCGATGGAGGCACCCCAGGGGAACTCGTTCGTCTGCGACGCCGGCAGGAGCTCGTTCGTCGTTGGCCCGGCGGGCGAAATGAACGTGTGCATCGACCTTCCCCGGCCGGGAGCGAGGGTGCTCGAAGACGGCTTTCGGAACGCCTGGGCCGAGGTCCGCGCGTTCGTCCAGGGTTCGCCGCCACCGCCCTCGGCATGCCGGACATGCGCCGTCAACCGCTCGTGCGCGTGGTGCCCTGCCCGGGCGTCCCTCGAAACGGGGGACCCACAGCGTCCCGCGTTCTACCTGTGTGAAATCGCATACGAGCGCGATCGCCGGTTTAGGGACCGACCCGCGTGACCACGGTGGTCCATTTCCACGTCGCCGACATCCGTTTCGCCGTGCACGGGCCCTTTTCGGCCGCCGAACTCGGGATCCGCGACCGCCTGAACGGCTTCCTCACCCGGGCCTCTCGCGGCGCGGAGGATGTGACGATCCGCTGGCATGAGGGCGACCCCGGGCGTACCGTTCGGGGGGAGATGACATTCGACTCGGGCCAGACGTGGACGATGTACCGCTCGGCGGGCGGCGAGCGGTTCATCGCGCGCCTCGCCCGGCGGCGCCAGCCTGGAGGAGGTCGGAGACAGGCACTCGTTGAGGCCAATCCAACATGGGACAGGATCCGCCTCGTCGAGCGGCGGAGCGGCCCGAAGTGGCAGAGCCTGATCGGCCTCGGGGCCGGCGAGCTGATCCTGCGCAATCGGATCCTGTTCTTGCGGGGGCTCGTGTTTCACGCCTGCGGTGTGGACGATGCCGGCAGGGGCATCCTGCTCGTCGGCCACTCGGGATCTGGCAAGAGCACGCAGGCCCGCTTGTGGGCCGGAACCCCCGGCGTAACCGTCCTCTCCGACGACCGGGTGGCGGTGCGGCTGGACGGCCTCTCCCCCACGATCCACGGCACGCCCTGGGGAGGTGACGCGGGCATCGCGGCTAACCGCCGCGCACCCCTGGAGGCGGTCCTCGTCCTAGGGCAGGCTCGCGACAACTCCATTCGCCGGCTTTCAAAGGGCGAGGCCGTGACGGAGCTGGCGGTGCGGGCGTTCCTGCCGTTCTGGGACGCACGGCTCTTGGAGCAGGCTCTGGCGACGGTGGAGTTGCTCGCCACGAAGGTCCCCGTGTACGCCCTCGCATGCCGCCCGAAGCCCGACGTGATTCCTCTGGTGAGATCGATCCTGTGACAACCGACCTCCGGTCGATCCTGCCTGTGATCCTCGAGGCGTTCCAACACGGCTCCAGGGTCAGGATGAGCGCCAGCGGCGGAAGCATGGCGCCGTTCATCCTCGACGGTGATGTCGTGGAGTTGGAAGCCGTCGACGGCATGACGGTCAGACTCGGGCAGATCCTCCTCGTGCGGCACTCCGACGATTGCTTCGTGCTCCACAGGCTGGTGCGGATACGGCCCGGCGAGTACTCGTTCCGCGGTGACGCGCTGACCCGCTGCGACCCCCCCGTCCGTCGCTCCCACCTCCTGGCACGAGTCGTTGGAGTGCGCCGGCAACGCCGGGCCCGCGATCTCCCGAGATGGTTCTGGCAGTTCGGAGGCCTGGTTTGGACGAGGTGTTCACCTCTCGCACCGGACGTGTTCCGCGTTCTGATCCGTGCGAGACGGCTGGTCCTCAAGGCCTGTCGAGCGTTCACGGGTCCGGCGACCGCGGCCTGAAGCTCAGCCCACGTTGGCCGATCCGAAAGCTGGCCCACCCGCCACACGCGGGCTGAGTCGTGGGTGCGAGCGTCGAGTGACGCGCCAGCCGTCTCTGACCGGGCATCTCTCGATATTCTCGCGGACAGCGCCCGGCGCGACGGCATCGCCCCTCTCCTAAAGCCCGCCGGAGTGACAGGTTGTTGCATCGCCCCGTTTCCGATCCTTGGCGACCTGCTCCGTTTCTGCTAGGGTCCGCAGATGGTCGAGCGCATTCCCTCGTCGGCGGCCGAGCCGTCTCCCGCTCGATCGCTCCCCCGGAAGCCCACGGTGTTCCTCGCCCTTGTGGCGCTCGCCGCGCTGGCCTACCTGGCGGGCCTCAACGCGCTGCCGCTCTCCGACCCGGACGAGGTGTTCTACGCGCAGACCGCCCGCGAGATGCTCCAGCACCACAGCCCGCTGACGCCGCTCCTGTTCGGGCACGCGCAGTTCGAGAAGCCGCCGCTCACGTACTGGTGCCTGATGGCCTCGTTCGAGGTGCTCGGGGTGAAGCCGTGGTCCGCCCGGCTGATCCCCGCCGTGTTCGGGCTCCTGGGCGTGCTCGCCACCTACCGCTTCGGGCGGCGGGTGCTGGCGGAGCGCACGGCCGCGCTGGCCGCCGCGATCCAGGCAACGGCGATGGTGTACCTCGGCCAGTCGATCGCGCTCCTCACGGACATGGTGTTCACGTCGCTGATCGTCGTGAGCATGTGGGCGTTCTACGTCTGGGTCTCGGAGCGGCGATCGTGGTACCTCCACCTCTTCGGCGCCGCAGCCGCCCTCGCGGTGCTCGCCAAGGGTCCGGTCGGGATCGTCTTGGAGCTCGTCGCGGTTCTCGCGTTCCTCCTGGCGACCGGGCGCCGCGCGGAGCTCGGGTCGTTCCTCACCCACCCGTGGTGGCTCGTCTTCCTCGCGCTCGGTGCGCCGTGGTACGCCTATGCGACGCTGACGTACGGCCGCACGTTCACCTGGGAGTTCCTCGTCCACGACAACTGGCACCGGATTCTCGCGGCCGAGCACACGAACTTCGACAACCAGTACTTCTACCCGGCGGTGATCGTCGCAGGGATGTTCCCGTGGACGCCGCTGCTCGCGTACCTGGGGGCGGGGTGGAGGAGGCACCGGCACATGATGGTGTTTCTGGCGGCGTGGTTCTGTGCCGTCTACGCGATCTTCGGGATCGCGCACTCCAAGCTGGCCAGCTATATCCTTCCCCTCTTCCCGCCGCTCGCGGTCGCCCTCGCGCTCGCGCTCGACACGTCCGAGGAGAGGCGGAGGCGCACGCTGGCAGCGGCATCCATGTTCGTTGTGTTCGGCGCGGGACTGGTCGCCGTTCCGTTCGCGGTGAAGGGGGCGCTCGCCGCCGATCTCCGCCCCGTGCTGCTCGTGGTCGCCGGGTTCGGCGTCGTACAGATCGCGTGCGCCGCTCTCCTCGCCCTGCGCCGCCCCGCGCCCGCGATCATCCTGAACGCGGTCGGGTTTCTGGGCGTCGTGATCGCGGCCACACTGTCGCTCCCGCCGAGCGCGACGGCGGGGTTCACCGACGCGGACACCGCGAGGATCGTCAAGGAGGAAGGGCTCGCCGGCCAGACCGTGGTCGCCAGCAAGCTCTACGCCCGGGGCGTCTACTTCCACTCGGGCAGCCCGATCGCCGTGATGGACAGGCGCCCGAACCCGTTCTGGAGCCCGCACCCCGTCGAGGTGCTGTGGCAGGACGAACAGCTGCGTGCGTTCTTCGGCGAGCGCGACAAGGTGCTGTGCGTCGTGCGTCCCGGCGACGTCGAGCGGCTCGACCGGCTGTTCGCCGGCGTCCGGACGCAGCGCGTGCTCTCGAGCGCCTTCGAGCGCATGGTCGTCCTCAGCGTCAGGAACTGAAGACAGTCGAAAGCCCAAAGTCGAAAGCCAAGAGACGAGACGGCACCCAATGTGCCGTCGAGCGCCCTCGAACGCGGGAGCCTCGCCGAGGTCAAGAGCTGATGTCGGCCCCTGCCTCTTCGGAGCCCGGCGCCCGGACCCCGGCGCGCTCTCTCGAAGCCACCTTGCTGCGGCGGATCCCGTAGCCGAAGTAGATCATCAGCCCGATCACGAGCCACACCACGAAGCGGACCCACGCCGTGCCGGGCAGGCTGACCATCAGGTAGGCGCACAGCACGACGCCGAGGGCGGGAAGCAGCGGGAACAGCGGCACGCGGAACGGCCGCTCGAGGTCCGGGCGGGTGCGGCGGAGGACGATCACGCCCGCGCACACGATCAGGAACGCGAACAGCGTGCCGATCGAGCAGAGCGCGGAGGACACGTCGATCGGGGTGAGCGCCGCGGCGACCGAGACGATCGTCCCCGTCGCGATCGTCGTCAGGTACGGCGTCCGGTACCGCGCATGGACGCTCGAGAGGAACGGCGGCAGCAGCCCGTCGCGCGACATCGAGAACAGGATCCGCGGCTGGCCGAGGAGGAGGACGAGGAGCACGCTCGTGATCCCGCCGATCGCGCCGACGCTGATGACGGCGGACGACCACCGCATCCCGAGCTCGTTGAGGACGAGCGCGACGGGGTCGGCGACGCCGAGCCGCGCGTACGGCACGACGCCCGTCATGATCGCGGCGACCGCCATGTACAGGACGGTGGCCACGGCGAGCGAGCCCATGATCCCGATCGGCATGTCGCGTTGGGGGTTCTTCGCCTCCTCGGCGGCGGTCGACACGGCGTCGAACCCGACGTACGCGAGGAACACGATCGCGGCGGCCGTCATCACGCCCTTGAATCCGAACGGCATGAACGGCGTCCAGTTCCTCGCGTCGACGTGCCGGCCGGCGAGCACGATGAAGAACACCACCACGGCGAGCTTCACGACCACGATCACGAAGTTGACGCGCGAGCTCTCTTTGATCCCGCGGATCAGGAGGGCGGAGAGCAGCACCACAATCGCCACCGCGGGCAGGTTGAAGCGCCCGGGCGGCGAGTCCCACGGCGACGCGCAGATCGCGTGCGGCAGCTCGACCCCGGCCTGGTGCAGCAGGTTCACGAGGTACGCCGACCACCCGGTCGAGACGAGGACTGCCGCGACCATGTACTCCAGGATGAGGTCCCACCCGATGATCCACGCCGGCAGCTCGCCGAGCGTCGCGTAGCCGTAGGTGTACGCGGAGCCGGCGACCGGGATCATCGCGGCGAGCTCCGCGTAGCACAGGGCGGAGCAGGCGCACGCCGCGGCCGCGATCGCGAACGACAGGATGATGCCGGGGCCCGCGTTCTTCGCCGCCTGCACCCCGGGGAGGACGAAGATCCCGACGCCGATGATGCACCCGATCCCGAGGGCGGTCAGGTCCCACGGCCCGAGCGCGCGCCGGAGGTGCTTCTCGCCAGTCGTGTCGTGAAGAAGTGTTGCCAGGGGCTTGGTGCGCAGGAGCGAAAGGCCCATCGACGCCTCCTCGGCGAGTTTGTGCACCGTCGTACGACGCGTCGCCACTGTACCAGCAGCGCGAGCGGCAATGGAAGAGGGAAGAAGCACGAGGGCAGAGGGGAGACGGTAGACGAAAGGCACGAGCTCGCCTGGCCCGACAGCGGCGGAGGGGCCGGGGAGCAGAGCGGCACGGGACCGTTCGCAAGTTCGAAGGCTCAACGCTCGCGTCAAGGGTTCAGAGTTGAGAGTGAAGAGTTCAGGACAGAGCAGACGGCGCTGTGGCCGAGCGCGTGCAGCCGCGTCGCCGCCGTCGGGCCTATCGCAGGGCGCACGACGCCGCCTCCGCCCCTGAGCAGGGCCGTGGCGAAGCGCGTGCAGCCGCGTCGCCGAGAGTGGGCCAGATGCAAGGAAGGCGAGCGGTCCCAGCCAGTCCAGCAGGACCGGTGCGAACGGCGTTTAGCCCGCGTCGCCGTCGTTGGGCCTATGGCAAGGCGCACGACGCCGCCTCCGCGCCTGAGCAGGGCCGTGGCGAAGCGCGTGTAGCCGCGTCGCTGAGAGTGGGCCAGATGCAAGGAAGGCGAGCGGTCCCAGCCAGTCCAGCAGGACCGGTGCGAACGGCGTTTAGCCCGCGTCGCCGAGCTTCGGCCAGCCGCTAGGTGTTGTTTCTCACGACGTTGTTCAGTCTGCTGATGGGCGGCTTGCCACCGAGAGAAGCATGGGCTCGGTGGACGTTGTAGAAGTGAAGATACCTCGTCAGGAGCCTGGTACGAAGGCCTGACGACTGGAAGGCAAA
>DATKLI010000013.1:0-9205 GCA_035542455.1 Thermoanaerobaculaceae bacterium | reverse complement strand
GGGGTCCCGCGTCCGTTCCACCCACCCGCCGGGACGCTCTTGACCCCCCGCGCCCCCCGCTCGCCGCGGCGGGGCCGCGTCTCGCCGCGGTCCGCATGAGGCAGCGTCACCGACACCCCGTCCCGGATCCGCGCGCCGGGGATCCCGCGGCCTCGGAGGAATCGCCGCTTCACCCGAGGGGCGGAGTTTGAGAAGCCCCCCTCCCGCGACGTGGCGAGATCACGTCGAAGCACCGGCACAGCCGTCAAGCCGCGGGAGGGTGGGGGCCAATCCGCCCCTCGGGCGGTAGGCGTGTGTCGGCGCCGCGTGCGGGGGCCGGGCGGGCGAGCCGCGGTGGGGTGTCGCCGGCGCGGCGTCATGCGAACGGCGAGGGGTCCCACCGCGGGGCGTCCGTGCCCGGTCGCTTGCGGCGACGTGTCGGAGGGACGCGCTCGATGCGCGGCCCGAGCGACGCGCCGTAGCCCGAGGGGCAAGAAGAAAGAGCAAAGCCTCCCCGCAGGGGAAAGAAGCCCCATGCCGCCGGGGGCGGCCAAGCCCGAGGCCGGCCACCGCGGGACCGGCACCAAGACAAAGCCGTGCCTGCAAGGCAAACAGAACATCGGGCCGCGAACCCGAGGGGCCAATCAAAAGCCTCCACGAAGTGGAAACCTCCCGAGCTTGGGGTGATTCTTCGCTCGCTGCGCTCGCTCAGAATGACATTCGGCTAGGAAGGGCGCGCCAGCACATGAAGAGAGGCCTCTACGCACGTGGGTCAAGGACCTGCCGAGTGGGTGGAAGGGCGGCTAGCCCTTGGCCGGGGGGGCGACGGGCACGGGGAACGCCTTCACGACGCTCGCGCCGCCCTCGGAGGCGGTGATGCGCGCCGAGCCCCGCTTCTCGACCTCGTCGATGCGGATCACCGTGTGCAGCGGGATGAACACGCGCTTGACGCCCGCGAACTCGGTCTTGAGGCGCTCCTCGGAGGAGTCCACGATCAGCTGCGAGCGCTCTCCGAACAGGAGCTGCTCGACCTCGATGAAGCCGAACATCTCGCCCTGCGACACATGGGCAGCGTAGATCTCGTACACCTGTCCCTGGTTGGTGAAGATCACCTTGTAGATGTGCGGATCCGCCTTGCGCTTCGTCATCCCCCGCCGTCCCGCGTCCACGGTACCACACCGACCGGCCGGAGCCGCGCAGCGGCTTGACGGTCACGCCGTGAGGGTCGCGGGCGCCAGTCTCGGCTACTTCGTGTCGGTCCGCAGCCCGGCCAGGTCCTTGTCGGCCCGGGCCTGGGCCGCGAGCTTCGGGTTGAGTCCGACGGCACGGGCGAGCGCAGACTCGGCGCCGGGCCGATCGCCGTTGGCCAGCCGGATCACCGCGAGGTCGTAGAGCACCTCCGGGAGCATCGCCGGCTGCGATTCCGCGCGCGCCGCCGCCCGCTCCTGCGCGGCGAGAGCCTCCGCGAACCGCTTCTGGGTGAACGCGGTCCACCCGCGGTTCCAGTCGTCGTTGACGAGCGCCATCGCCAGCAGGCGCGCGATCTCCCGGAACGGGTCGGGGGAGTCGTCGACGCGGACGTCGACGGCGCGGTCGGAGAACCCGTTGAACCCGGCGTGGGCGCGGCACACCACGATCGCAGCCGACTGCCGGCCGCGGCTGTCGCCCCCCTCCGCGTCGCCCGCCTTGAGCGCGGCGAAGAGCCGCTCGGCCAGCGGTCTCCGCGTGCTGGCCAGGAACGCTGCCTCCATCGCCGCGACGACCTTCTCTCCCGTGAGGATATTCCCCTGCACGGCGTACCCCGGCCCGCTGCGGCCGCCCGCCCAGGACGTGCACCCCGGCCCGGTGAACGTCACCGAGTCGCCCGCCGCGCTCACGATCCCGGCCTGGCGGGCGTCGTTGCCGTCGTCCGTCCGGATGAGCACCCTGAGCGCCTCCGCCGGCGTCGCGCCCTCCGCCAACATGTCGAGTCCGCGCGGACCCCACGTCGTGTTGGCGTTCGCCTGGGCGGCCACGCCGCCGACGCCGGCGCGGGCGTACGGGACGACCGCGCCCACCGCGAAGAAGCGGCTCGCGACCGCGACCCCGACCTCGCCGGCCTCACGGTCGGTCGCGACGATCGAGAACGTCGCGGGGCGCGGCGGCGCGCCGAGCGCCGCTCCCGCGAGGCTCGCCGCCGCGACGGCGGCGAGCGCGATGACTGCCGATCGAGGTGTCATAACCCCTCCACGCCGGCCGGCCCCGCCGTCACTCCCCGGCCGCGACCGTGTACTGCTCAAGCTTGCCGTCCGGCATCGCGAACGTCGTGATGCGCAGCGTCCGCTTCGGGAACACCGCGCGGTAGCGGCGGAGCGACATCCCTCCGCGGAGCGACTCCGACTGCTGCGTGAACTCCCTGGGCGCACCGAGCGGCGCGAGGCTCGCTGCGAAGTCCGCGAGCGCCTGGTCGGTGAAGTAGGCGTTGGCGTTCGCCGTGAACAGCGAGCGGTCGATGCGGCCGCGCTGGAGCGCTTCAAACACCCTCCGCGCCAGCTCGACCGAGGGCGCTTGCGCGGCGTCGGGCACGCCGAGCACCAGCCTTCCGAGCCTCGTGGCGATCTGGCTGGCCGCGTTGGTCGCGTCCAGGTTCGCCAGCACCACGACCGCCGCCCGGTCGTCGGGGTACACGTTGTTCTGAGCCGTGAAGCCGGAGACCTCGCCGCCGTGGGAGATCATCCGGTGACCGTCCGCCGTCCCGACCGACACGCCGAGGCCGTACCGGGCGCCCACACCGTCCGCGAGCACGACCTCGGTCTCCATCTGGCGGTACGACGCGGGCCGCAGCACCGTCTGGTCGATCATCGAGACGTCCCAGGCCGCGAGGTCCCGTGCCGTCATGGCGAGCTCACCCGCCGCGAACATCCACCCTCGGCCCTCCTTCGGCGCCGGCCGCAGCGGCCCGAGCGCGAACCGCAAGTAGCGCTCCGGCTCGCCCGCCCCGAGCGGCGCGGTGTCGGTATCAGCCACCGACGTCATGTCGAGCGGCGCGAAGATCCGCCTCTTGAGAAAGTCGATCAACGGCATCCCGCTCGCCTTCTCCACGACCAGACCGGCGGCCACGTAGTTCGTGTTGCTGTACTGCCACTTCGTCCCGGGCTCGAAGTCGAGCGGCTTCCTCGCCCAGCGATCGAGGATCGCCGTGGCGGTGACCGGCTCGAGCATCATCGGCATCACGTAGTCCTGCGGCCAAGAGTCCTGATAGCCGGAGGTCATCGACAGGAGCTGCCTGACGGTCACGTCTCCGGCCCGCGTCAGGTCGGGGAGCCACCGGACGACGCGGTCGTCGAGCGAAACCCGGCCCTCCTCCGCGAGCAGCAGGATCGCGGCCGCCGTGAACTGCTTGCTGATCGAGCCGACGCTGTACCGCATCTCGGGAGTCGCCGGCAGCTTGCTGTCGAGCCGGGCGGTCCCGTAGGCGTGAGCGTACGCCACCCGGCCGTCCTTGACGACGGCAATCGAAACGCTCGGAACCCCGGTTGCGGCCAGAGCGTCGGTCACCACCGCGTCTATCCTTGGGCCCAGCTCCGCCTCTGCGGCGGCGCGGGGCACCTCGCGGCCGGCCGCGGACCCCGCAGCCGCGACGACGAGCACAACGGCGCACCACGTGGCGATCCGGGGCATGCGGTCCCTCCCGTACGACGCCGGCAATTCTACGTGCTCCGCGACGTGGCAGGCGAGCTCGAAGCGCGACGACGTGGAGGGCGCGCACGCGGAAAAGGGAATGCGACGGACCGCACGCGCCCGGGATGCGAGTCTTCCCACCATCTCCTATCTTCTACTGACGGCCCTTCGCCCGACCGTTCGTACGTCCGAGCCAGAGGACGCGCGAGAGGATCCCGCCCCTCTGCTCCTCCGCCCCTCTGCCCCTCTGCTCCGCCGCCGGCCCAATGCGGAAGAGATCCCTCGCTGCGCCTGGGATGACTTCAGCCCGCCTGGCTCGGGCTGAAGTCACTTACGCGTGTACACCGCCTCCATCATCTTGAACTCCTTGCCCGATGGGTCGGGGCCGTACATCTCGAACACGTGCTTGTTGGCGTCCACGACCCGCGTCACTTCGCGCACCTTCATCCTCTTCCCCGTGACCACGTCGTCGATCGTGCTCGTTTCCGTGACGACCTTGCCGGAGGGATCCGCCGTCCCCGTCATGGTCATCATCATCGTGCCCATGGTGTCCATCCAGGCGCCGACGTACTGCTTCTTGAAGTTGTCGAAGCCCGTGTATCCCAGCCCCTCGAACTTCATGCCGTTCACCTCGCCGTGGAGGCTCTCTTGCACGAAGCGGCCTCCCAGCATCCAGGTGTTCTCGGCCGTTCCGACCGACGTTTGCCCCGGGGCGCCGGGCTTCTCCCACATCGTCATCGTGACGTTCCAGCTCCCGATCATCGGGTCGAGGACCTTGTGGCCCTCGCCCGGCGTGGCCGCCTTCATCCAGGCCTCCATCGCGGCCTTCTGCTCCGCGGTCATCTCGGGCTGCTTCCCCTCCTGCTGGCCGATGGCCGGCATCGCAGCGGCGACGGAAAGGGCGACCGCGGCGACGACACTCACAACCGTCCGCATTCGCATGGTGCTGTCCTCCTATGGATTCATTCTACGTCTCAGTTGCCGCCAGGTTCAACCCGCCCGCCGCAGCTGGTGTACGGAGGTTCGAAGGCCCAAGGGTTCACCACTAGGGGCAAACGGAAAAGGTCAGACGTCAAACGAACAACGCGGAGGAGGAGGAGGATCAGGATCTGCCGTTTGACCTCTTCCCTCTACCGTTTCACGGTCTCAGTTGAACCTTCGGACTTTCGAACGTGTGAACTTTCGAACGGTTGTTGCTCCTCTGCTCCTCTGCTCCGCCGTGCCTGATCCCTCGGTCACGGTCGCCACGCGAGGGCGAGCCAGCCCCGCGTGCGGTCCTTGAGAGGCTCGTCCAGGACGCGCGCCGCGCCGACCGTGAGGTGGAGCCCGGGCAGCTTCACGAGCGGGACCGGCTCGCTCGCGAGGTCCACCTCGATGCCGACGAGCCGGAGCCACGCCCCTCTGGGGCCCACTCGGTCCCACACCCGGTGTCGCTCGAAGAACAGAGGAAGGCCGCGGACGAGCGCCGTCGCGCGCTCCTCCTCGTGCTCGTCGCCCACGAGCGTCCCGAGCGGGAGTGCCGGCTCGGGGATGCGCCCGGCGGTCGCGCTCGCGGGCAGCAGCGAGGTCTCGACTCCGCCGAGCTGGAGCCGGTCCGCCGCGGCCGCGGCGTCGCGCACGGCATCGCGCCGGTACGACAGCAGGAGGCCGTTGTCGCCGTGGACGGCGCCGACCTTGAACCGACCCCCGAGCAGGCGCCACGAATCGTCGGCGGTCCGCCCGTCCTCGGCGCGGAGCTCGAGGGTGTGCGGGAAGCGCCACCGCCCGCGCGAGGGCGTCATCGTGGCCGCCGCCCGCACGAACCCGACCCTCTGGTCGACCTCCTGCGCGGCGACCGGCTGGACCCGCGCGAGGAGCGCCCCGCCGGTGAGGTCGAGGCCGCCGATCGCCCACCTCCGCCGCCACGACGCTGCGACCTCGCCCCCGCGGCGGTCGAGGTCGAGGGCGCGCCCCAGGCCAGGTGCCGCCGTCGGCTGCTCGGACGGCCGCTCGCGCGTGTCGAACAGCTGCACGCTTACGCCCACCGGCCACCCTCGCCACTCGAGGCCGAGCGTCGCCCCACGCGGGCCGGCGCCGCCGCCGAGCCCCGCGATCGCGACCGCGTCGAGCCGTCCGATGACGTCGCCGAGGCGCGCACCGACCTCCCACACGTGCGCCGACGGCGCGACCGCGCCGCCCACGATCACCCTCGCCTCCTGCCGCCCGACGCCGTACGGTCGCCCCGGCGCCACGGGGACGGCGGCCGGCGGCGCGGCCCGGCCCGGTGGCGGCGGAGTGACTGCGGGCGCCAGGTCGGCCGTGACCGGCCTCGGCGCCATCGGCACCGGCGTCCTCAGGTCGAGCCGCTGGAGGTCCAGCCCGTCTGCACGCAGGGCGAGGAAGTAGACCGCCGAGCCGTCGGCCGTCGGCGCCGGGGCGAGCGCAGCACCGGTCGTCCGCGTCACCGCGACCGGGCCGCCGGTGCCGTCGGCAGGGATCGCCACGACGTCGACGAACCCCTGCGAGCCGAGCGAAGCGAAGACCGTCGTCCCGTCGCCGCTCCACGCCGGGTACGAGGGGGTCGACCCGGTGGGGGTCACGAGGACCGTCTCGCGCCCGCTCGCGAGCTCGCGCACCGCGAGCTTCCACGCGCCCCCCTCGGGGCGCACGTACACCACCCTCGCGCCGTCCGGGCTCACTCTCGGCTGCTCGCAGACGGCCGTCACGGACGGCTCGGTGAGGCCGGACACGGCCCCGGTCGCGAGGTCGACCCGCACGAGCTGCGACAGCCCGTGGCGGTTGCGGACCGCCGCCGCCCACCTGCCGTCCGGCGACGGGTCCGCCTCGCGTACGTCCGCGAACCGGGTGATCCGGCTCACGCGCCCGCTCCCGATGTCCCACCGGAACAGGTCCGGGTGCAGGAAACCCTCGGGGTCCGTCTCGAAACGCACGAACAGCACCGACCCGCCGTCCGGCATGAACCTGGGCGTGAACGGCTCACGGCCGTCGCGCGTGACAAGCTCCGCGAGCGGCGTGCGCGGGAGCGGGCGGGCACGAACCGGAGCGACGTCCTGCGGGTCGCGCGCGAGCCTGCGCTCGACCCGGGTCTTCCACTTCTTCTCGGCCTCCGTGTCGGGACCGGTGGACCACACGACCATGCGCGACGGCTTCTCGCGCTCGAGCAGCACGATCGCGAGCCGCGACCCGTCGGGCGAGACCGACGGCTCGCCGGTCGCCCACGCGTGAGATTGCCACGTCTCGCCCTCGACCGCGGTCGCGCCGAGCCGGCGCTCGGCCTCGACGGCGCGCCAGGTCAGCTCGGCGCAGAACCTTGCGTAGAGCCTCTCGGGCGAGTCCCCGAACACGCCTTCGAACGCGGATGCGAAGCTCCCGCTCTCCCGCGCGGTGAGGCGCGCCCAGAGGTGCTTGAGGCTCTCCGGCCCTCCGCGCTCTGCGAGCCACTCGAGGTACGCCGAGCCTGCCAGGTACGCCATCGACATCCCGAGCCAGCTCCGCGAGTCGCTCGCCATCTGCCTGTACGAGGGGAGCAGCCCGGAGCGCGCGCGCTGGCGGAGGACCGCGGCCCTCGAGTCGCCGTTGGGCCGTCCCGACCCCGTGAGCTTCCCCTCGACCAGCGTGGCGTACCCCTCGAAGACCCAGCGCGGCGCCTTGAGCGTGATCGGGCCGACGGGCAGCAGCGCCTCCGCGACCCGCCGGAGCGGATTGCGCCACGGGCGCAGCATGTGCACGAGGTGGGTCTCCTCGTGGACGGTCAGCAGCTCGATCCAGTCGGTGTCGGACCCGATCACCGACGAGGGGCCGGGCGGGCTCGTCCAGAGCACCAGGCGCGGCGAGCCGAGCAGCGGCAGCGCCATCCCGTTCGGCTGCGCGACGGGGTCGGACACCACGACGTCCACGGTCTGCGGCGGCGCGTACCCGACCTCCGCGATCACCCGTTCGCGCACGCTCTCGAGCCGGGACGCCGCGCGCAGCGCCCACTGCTCCGCCGGCGCGGTGTAGTGCACGCGGAAGTGCGGCGTCTCGACGGTGCGCCAGTCGGCGCTCGGCCCCTGGCCCAGCGCGGGCGCGGCCGCCGCAACGACCACGGCAACGAGCGGGATCCGTCTCGGCATTGGGGGAAAGTACCACGCCGCCCGGGGCAGAAAGGAGAAGGCGCGCCGGCGGCGCGCCTTCCTGCACCCAGGATGCGGCCCGCGCTTACTTCTTGCGCAGGTGGACGTTGCCGGAGAAGCTCTTGGCGACGACCCGGCCGCCGCCCCCCGTCGAGAACGAAAGCTCCCTGCCGGGGCCGTACTCGCTGGTCCGCTTCGCGGCGGGCCCGAAGTCGTTCGTGATGTTGCCGGAGAACGTCGTGACGTCGAAGTCGGCCGCAGTCGCCGCGGGGAGCTCGAGCTCCACCGTCCCGCTCACGGTCTTGGCCTCGACCCGCGCGTCCTTCGCCAGGCCCGCGTCCACGCGGATGTCGCCCGACGTCGTCTCGAGATCGAGGCGCGACACCGCGTCGCCCTTGACCGAGAGCGTGCCGCTCACCGACCCGGCCTCGACGTCGCCGGCGACGCCCGCCAGTTTGATGTCGCCGCTCACGGACTTGGCGCGCCCCGGCGCGCTCGCCGCCGTGATCGTGACGTCGCCGCTCACGCTCCGGGCGCTGAACCGCTTCGGCTCACCGCCGACCGAGATCCCCCCGCTCACGGACTCGATGTCCATCTCGCCCGACACCTTGTCCACGGAGACGTCGGCGCTCACCGTGTTGACCTCGAGGCTGCTCCCCTGAGGCACCCTGATCTCGAGGTCCGACCCGTCGACGTGGTGCGCGTTGTGCGGGAGCACGACGCGTATGACCGCTCGGCGTTCGCTCGTGGTGAACTCCAGCCGCTCGGTGCCCCTGCCGAGAACACCCGTGACGGAGACCTGAGCCTGGTCCCAGCCGGACACGCGCACGGACCCGGCCACGTTGTGGATCTCGACCGTGCCGTCCTTCGCCGCGGCCTTCGTCTCGTCCACCTTCTGCTGCGCGGCCGCCGGAAGCGCCGCTGCCACCGCCAGTGCGAGAACCCCAACTCTGTTCATGGTCGCTCCTTTCCTCACCCGCGGGCCGGCAATCCGGCCACGCGCTGCAGCATGTCGATCTCCTGCCGATACGCGGTCACGAGCAGGGCAGGAAGCTCGCGATTTCCGGGGTCCCGCGCGAGGGCGCCCTCCATCTCACGAACGGCCCGGTCGATGATGCGGAGGTTGTCGTCGACGACTTTCACAGTGGCTGGAGACAGCGTGCTCCTCCGGGCCTCGACCGCGGCCAGGAGCTGGCGGCGCGCGGCCTCGTACGTCCCTCGGGCCTGCGCGAGCTCGAACCACGCCGTCACGGCGCCCGTCGGTTCGGCCGGCCCGAGAAGCGCCGAGCCGGAGCCCCGCTGGCCGCGCATCAGTACAGCCGTGGCGATCGCCGTCACCGCGATCAGGACCGCCGCAACCGCCGCCGCCGCGCCGAGCCGGATCCGCCGTGGGGCCGGCTCACCGAACTCCACCGCGACCACGTTCCGTCCACTGATGCGGGCCGCGATCCCGG
>DATKLI010000012.1:0-5175 GCA_035542455.1 Thermoanaerobaculaceae bacterium | reverse complement strand
CCCTGACCCCTGACCCCTGACCCCTGACCCCTGACCCGTGGCCCCGAGCCCCGAACCCCGGTCTCTACCGCCTGCGCGTCGCACGTTCCCGGTACTGCGCGGGCGTGAGCCCCACGGCTACCTTGAACTGGCGGGTCAGCGCGCTCTGGTCGCAGTACCCGCACGCCTGCGCGATCGCGCCGATCGTCTCCTCGGTGTCCTGGAGCATTCGGCGCGCCGCGTCGATCCGGGTCTTGATGACGAGCTGGGCCGGCGTGAGCCCGAACACGGCCCGTATCCGCCGCGCGAACCGGTACTCCGAGAGGTGGGCGAGGGCGGCCACGTCGGCGACGCGGAGCGGGCGGTCGAAGTGGTCGCGGATGTGGCGGACCGCCTCGGCGAGCTCCTCCATGGAGCTTTCGGCCGCGGGCGCGTGGACGTCGCGCGAGGTGCCGGCGAGGCCGATCACGGCGCCGGAGGCGCCGCGGATCGGGACCTTGGACGTCACGCACCACCCCTCCAGGCGGTTGGGGTAGAGGTGGAGCTCGAGCAGGTCGGCGATCTCGCGTCCGGTCCGGCACACCGCGAGGTCCTGGGCGAGGTAGCGCTCGCCGAGCGGGGCGGGGAAGACGTCGCGCGCGGTGCGCCCGAGGAGCGCCGCCTTCTCCGTCATCCCGAGGCGTTGCACCAGCGTGCGGTTGGCGGCGACGTAGACGCCCGCGGTGTCCTTGGCGAAGAACACGACGTCCGGGAGGCGGTCGAGGAGGTCCACCGCGAACCCGGCGGACGCGAGAGCAGCTTCGAGCTCGGTGTGAGCAGTCATCGTCTCGGCCACGGGGCGCATTGTGCGAAAAGCCAAGCTCTCCCTGCCACATCGTACAAGACAAGCGGGACCGTGGGCCGTACCGTTCCATCGGGAGGGGTCGACGGCGTGGCGTGGCGGACGGACGAGGGCCGCGTGACGGGGACGGTGTTCAACGTCCAGCGCTCCTCGTTCCACGACGGGCCTGGGATCCGGACCACCGTGTTCCTCAAAGGGTGCCCCCTGCGCTGCCCATGGTGCCACAACCCGGAAGGGATCGCGTTCGAGCCCGAGGTGACGGTCAACGCCGCTCGCTGCCTGGGGTGCGGCTCGTGCCGCGAGGCGTGCCGGCGACCCGGGGGTCCGCTCCCGCCCGGCCGCGCGCTCGGCTCCGACGGGTGCACCGCCTGCCGCGCGTGCGCGGACGCGTGTCCGGCGGGCGCGCGCGAGATTGCCGGGCGCTCGTGGACGGTCGCGGAGATCGTCGCCGAGGCCGAGCGCGACCGCGGGTTCTACGAGGAGTCGGGCGGCGGCGTGACGTTCTCGGGGGGCGAGCCGCTGGCCCAGGCGCCGTTCCTGCTCGCGTGCCTCGACGCCTGCCGGGACGCCGGCCTGAGGACCGCGGTGGACACGTGCGGGTTCGCGGCCCGGGAGACGGCGCTCGCGGCGGCGCGCGGAGCGGACCTCGTACTGTGGGACGTCAAGACGCTCGACCCGGCCCGCCACCGCGATCTCACCGGCGCCCCGCTCGAGCCGATCATGGCGAACCTCGCGGCGGTCGCCGAGGCCGGCACGCAGCTCTGGCTCCGGGTTCCGGTGATCCCGGGCGTCAACGACGACGGTGAGTCGCTGGCCGCGGTCGCGCGTCTCGCCGCGTCCACGCCGTCGGTCGAGCGCGTGAGCCTGCTGCCGTACCACCGCACCGCGGACGCGAAGCGCTCGCGCCTCGGGCGCCCCGGGGCGCTTCCCGGCGTCGAGCCGCCGTCGCCCGAACGCATGCGCGCTCTGGCCGGCGTGTTTGAGTCCGCGGGAGTCGGGGCAACGATCGGAGGATGACGACATGAACGAGCGCACGGCGCGCCTGCGGCAGGCGAGCCTCGACGCGATCCCGACGGTCTCGGGCGAGCGCGCCGCTCTGATGACGGAGTTCTACCGCGAGAACCTCGGCCGGTGGTCGGCGCCCGTGCTGCGGGCGCGGGCGTTCCTCGATCTGTGCGAGAGGAAAACGGTGTGGATCGGCGACGGCGAGCTCATCGTCGGAGAGCGCGGCCCGGCTCCGAAGGCGGTCCCGACGTTCCCCGAGCTGACGTGCCACTCCGTGGACGACCTCGGGATCCTGGACTCGCGCCCGAAGACCTCGTACCGCATCCCGCCGGAGTGCGTCGAGCTGTACGAGAAGACCGTCATACCGTTCTGGCGCGGCCGCTCGCTGCGGGACCGCATCTTCGCCGCGATGCCCCCGGCGTGGCGCGCCGCCTACGACGCCGGCGTGTTCACGGAGTTCATGGAGCAGCGCGCCCCCGGCCACACCGTCCTCGACGACAAGATCTACTCGAAGGGGATGCTGGCCTTCAAGGAGGAGATCGCGCGCTCGCTCGCGGCGCTCGATTTCGTCCGCGACCCGGACGCGTACGCGAAGCGCGAGGAGCTGATCGCGATGCGGATCGCGTGCGACGCGGCGATCGTGCTCGCCGAGCGCTACGCCGCGCTTGCGGAGCGAATGGCGGAGGAGGCGCCCGGCGACGCCCGCCGGCGCGAGCTCGCGCGCGTCGCCGAGGTGTGCCGCCGCGTGCCGGCGCACGCCCCCCGCGACTTCCACGAGGCGCTGCAGGCGTACTGGTTCTGCCACCTCGGCGTCATCACCGAGCTGAACGGGTGGGACGCGTTCAACCCCGGACACCTCGACCAGCACCTGCTCCTGTTCTACCGGCGCGGCCTGGCCGACGGGACGCTGACGGAGGCCTCCGCCCGCGAGCTGCTCGAGTGCTTCTTCGTCAAGTTCAACAACCATCCCGCGCCTCCCAAAGTCGGCGTCACCGCCGCGGAGAGCGGCACCTACACCGACTTCGCCAACATCAACCTCGGGGGGCTGCTCGGTGACGGCGGCGACGGCTCCAACGAGGTCACGCACCTGCTGCTCGACATCGTGGACGAGATGCACCTCCTGCAGCCGTCGTCGAACCTTCAGCTCTCGCGCGCGACGCCCGACGACGTCCTCGCCCACGCCCTGCGCGTCGTCCGCGAGGGGTACGGGTTCCCGTCGCTGTTCAACGCCGACGTGGTCGTGAAGGAGCAGCTCCGCCAGGGAAAGAGCGTCGAGGACGCGCGCGCCGGAGGGTGCTCGGGGTGCGTGGAGGTGGGGGCGTTCGGGAAGGAGGCGTACATACTCACCGGGTACTTCAACCTCCCGAAGGTGCTCGAGCTGGCGCTGCACGACGGCGTTGACCCGCGGACCGGGGCGCGGCTCGGGCCGGCGACCGGCGCGCCGGCGACGCTCGCGACGTTTGACGCGCTCTTCGCCGCGTTCGAGAGGCAGCTGCGGCACCTCGTGGACGTGAAGATCGCCGGGAACCGCCTGATCGAGCGGCTGTACGCGGAGGAGATGCCCGCACCGTTCCTCTCGGTGCTGATCGACGACTGCATCGCCAAGGGCCGCGACTACAACGCCGGCGGCGCCCGCTACAACAACACGTTCATCCAGGCGATCGGGATCGGAACGATCACCGACTCGCTCGCCGCGGTCCGCCGGCTCGTGTACGAGGACAAGGGGCTCGCCCTGCCGGAGCTGGTGAGTTCCCTCGACTCCGATTTTGCGGATGACCAGCCGCTGCGCTCCCGCCTCGTGAACCGGATGCCCAAGTACGGCAACGACGACGATCTGGCGGACGAGCTCATGGTCCGAGTGTTCGAGGCCGCGTTCGCGTGCATCGACGGCCGCCCGACGGCGAACGGCGGCACCTACCGTATCGAGATGCTGCCGACGACGTGCCACGTCTACTTCGGCTCGGTGTGCGGCGCCACCCCCGACGGGCGCCGCGCGGGGATGCCGCTCTCGGAGGGGATCTCGCCGGTCCAGGGGGCGGACAGGCGCGGCCCGACGGCGGTGTTCGCGTCGGCCGCCAAGATGGACCACGTCAGGACGGGCGGCACGCTGCTGAACATGAAGTTCACGCCCGAGATCCTGGCGAGCGAGGAGGGGATCCGCCGGCTCGCGCACCTCGTGCGCGGGTACTTCGGAGCGGGAGGTCACCACGTGCAGTTCAACGTGGTGTCGGCCGAGACGCTCCGGAAGGCGAAGGTCGACCCCGAGGCCCACCGGGGCCTGATCGTTCGGGTCGCCGGGTACTCCGACTACTTCTGCGACCTCGGCGAGTCGCTCCAGGACGAGATCATCGCCCGCACCGAGCACGGCTCGACGTGAGGGCTCCGGCCGGGGCCGCAGTCGGTCGCGCGCGACGCCTCATAAGCCAACGCCGTGCCCGCGCGCTGCCGCGGGCACGGCGTGGTCGAAGCGGTCGGTCGCCGGATCAGCCGACGACGCGGCGGGTGATCAAGAGCGCGATGCCGATCCCGGCGAGCAGCAGCGCCAGGACCGCGAGGCCGGCGGCGTCCAGCGTCGGGATCGGCTGGATGCCGGCGCCGAGCGCCGACGCCATCTCGTTCTCCACCAGCTCAACTGCGTCCGCGATCCCGTCCGAGTTGGCGTCGCCTGGGTAGTAGTCGTCGAACAGGAACCCGTTGAAGATCGTGCGCCCCCCGTTCCCGATCACGATCGCGGCCTGCCCGGGCGTCGGCGACGCGACGAACCCGGCGGCCTCGACCGCCGAGCCGGTCGCCGTGAGGTAGAACCCGTTGTCGCCCCAGCTGTCGTCGATCCACGCGAGGGGGTTGGGCACAGGCCTCGGGGTGATGAACAGCGTGCTGCCGTTCCACCGGTACAGCGTGAGCGGGTTGTGCGTCGCCCCGAGCGTCACCTCGAACGACGCGGCGAGCGTCGTGAAATCGGACGCGTCCCACCCGGTCTGGATCGCGCTTCCCCCGGCCGCGATGTGGGCCGCGAGCGGCGTCTGCCAATCCCCGGTCGGCTCGGTGCTGGGCAGGTCCATCACCACGAGGTTCCACTGCTGCCCGGTGAGGAGCGTGACGAAGTTCGACGAGTTACCCGTGGTGCAGGAGTAGCCGAGCGCCGCGCACGCCTCCTGCGCCACGTGGTCGTTGCTGTTGTCGTCGTAGATCAGGACCTGCTGGGCCTGGGCGGCAGCCGCCACGCAGGCCAGGAACAGCACACGTATGAAAAGAACCCGGGGTCGCATGTGTGTCTCCTCCTCCTCAGTGCTCGAATTGCCGCAATTTCGTACGAACGTGACTCGTTGGCCTGAACTCTGAGCTTACCG
>DATKLI010000011.1:0-6299 GCA_035542455.1 Thermoanaerobaculaceae bacterium | reverse complement strand
CGCTCTGCTCGAGGTGGCGGCGGCGGTCGGGGTCACGGCCGCCGACGTCGGGCTTCCGGGCGCCGGGACCGCGGCGGCGGCCGACGCCGAGGCGCTGTGCCGTGGAATCATCGCCGCGGGCCTCCCGATCGCCCCGAACTGCGCCGCGCGCGCCCGCGAGGACGACATCCGGTCGGTGCTGGAGATCTCGCAGCGCGTCGGGTCGCCGGTGGAGATCGCGCTCTTCCTCGCATCGTCCCCGCTCCGCTGTCACGTCGAGGGGTGGTCGCTCGACGACCTCGCCCGGCGGGCGGCGGAGTGGGTCGGGTTCGCGGTCGGACACGGCGCGCCGGTCACGTTCGTGGCGGAGGACTCGACCCGCTCGCACCCGGACGACCTCCGTCGCATCTTCAACGCGGCCGTCGGCGCGGGGGCGAGCCGGATCTGCATCGCCGACACGACGGGCCAGGCGACTCCCGTGGGCGCTTACGGCGTCGCGAGGTACGTGAGGCGCACCCTGGTCGAGACCGGGGCCGCGGGCGTCGGGCTCGACTGGCACGGCCACAACGACCGCGGGCTCGCGGTTGCGAACGCTCTCGCGGCGGCGTGGGGTGGGGCGGACCGGCTGCACGCCACGGCGCTGGGCGTCGGCGAGCGCGTCGGGAACCCGCCGATGGAGCTCCTCCTCGTCAACGCACGCCTGCTGGGGTGGGCCGAGCCCGACCTCTCGCGCCTGATGGAGTACGCGGAGCATGCGAGCCGGATGACCGGCGTCGGGATCCCCCCGGGAACCCCGGTGGTCGGCCGTGACGCGTTCCGGACCACGACCGGCGTCCACGCGGCGGCGATCCTGAAGGCCGGCCTCACCGGCGACGACGAGATGGTCGACCTCATCTACTCGGCCGTCCCGGCCCGGTGGCTCGGGCGGAAGCAGGAGATCGAGGTGGGCCCGATGTCTGGCTCGTCGAACGTGCGCTCGTGGCTGGCCGCGCATGGAAGGACCGAGGACCGGGCCGTGATGGAGCGGATCCTCGCGGCTGCGAAGCGGTCCGACCACACGCTGTCCGACGCGGAGCTGGCCAGCATCGCCGCGGCGCCGCCCGAGGGCGAGGATCGGTAGCCCGGTGCGAGGCGGCACCCGTCTCGAGTTCGACTGGAACCGCGAGGCCGCCGAGCTTCCCCGGCCTCCGCAGGCGTTGGCGTTCCTCGACGAGACGCTGCGCGACGGGCTCCAGTCGCCGTCGGTCCATCACCCGTCGATCGGGGAGAAGGTCGCGCTGGTCCACCTGATGGAGCGCGTCGGCATCGCGACGGCGAACCTCGGCTACCCCGGCGCGGGCGGTACGGCCGTCCGCGACGTCGCGGCGCTCTGCCGCGAGATCGCCCGCGCGCGGCTGAGGGTGACACCCAACTGCGCGGGCCGGACGTGCGCCGAGGACGTGGTCCCGGCGGTCGAGACGGCTCAGCGGGCGGGCGTCCCGCTCGAGATCGGGCTGTTCCTCGGCTCGTCGCCGATCCGGCTGAGGGCGGAAGGTTGGGAGTGGGACCGGCTCGTGCGGATGACCGAGTACTGGGTCGGGTTCGCGACGCGGTGGGGTCTGCAGGTGCTGTTCGTGACCGAGGACACGACCCGCTCCCGGCCGGAGGACGTCGCCCGCCTCTACCAGGCCGCCGTCCGCGCCGGGGCGCGGCGCGTCTGTCTCGCCGACACCGTCGGCTGCGCCACGCCGGTCGGAGCTCACGCCCTCGTGCGGTTCGTGCGGGCCAGCCTCGACGCGGCCGGCGGGGCCGACGTGGGCGTCGACTGGCACGGCCACAACGACCGCGGCCTCGCCGTCGCGAACGCGCTCTCGGCCGCCCTCGCCGGGGCGGACCGCCTGCACGGCACCGCGCTCGGGGTCGGTGAGCGCGTCGGCAACGCGGCGCTCGAGAACCTCCTCGCCAACGCGCACGCGCTCGGGTGGGCGCGCCCCCGCCTGGAAGAGCTGCCGCGCTACCTGCGCACGGCGCGCGCGGCGCTCCGGCTGCCCGACGGCGGTGCGTCGCTGCCGGCTCTCGAGCCGGCGGAGACGGCCGACGAGTCGGCGCCCGACCGGTCCGAGACGGACACCGCGGTCTCCTGACTCGGGCCGCGCCGGTGTTGCGGAGACAGCGCGGGGTGTGCACAATGCGTCGGCTGTCTGAAGCTCGGAGGCACGCATGAAGGTGCACGAGTACCAGGCAAAAGAGATTCTCGCGCGCTTCGGTGTGGCGACCCCGCGCGGCAAGGTGGTCACGACGGCCGACGACGCGCGCGCCGCCGCGGCCGAGCTGGGCGGGAGGGTCGTCGTCAAGGCGCAGGTGCACGCGGGCGGCCGCGGGAAGGCCGGTGGGGTGAAGCTCGCGGGCGGCCCCGACGAGGCGAGGCGGGTCGCGGGCGAGATCCTCGGGATGAAGCTCGTGTCGAGGCAGACGGGGCCCGAGGGCAAGATCGTGCGCAAGGTCCTCGTAGAGGAGGCGCTCGGGATCGCGCGCGAGCTCTACCTCGGGGTCGTGCTCGACCGCACAGCCGGCCTGCCGGTGCTGATGGCTTCGAAGTTCGGCGGGATGGAGATCGAGGAGGTTGCCGCCGAGCACCCCGAGGCGATCCTGAAGGAGCACTTCGGCCCGGTCGCCGGCCTGCAGGCGTACCAGGCGCGCAAGCTGGGGTTCGCGCTGGAGCTGTCCGGAGACACGTTCAAGAAGTTCGTCCGGTTCGTGACGGCGCTCGCGCGCGCCTACAACGAGAGCGACGCCACGCTGGCCGAGATCAACCCTCTCCTGATCACGAGCGACGGCGACGTTCTCGCACTCGACGCCAAGATGAACTTCGACGACAGCGCGATCGCGCGCCACCCCGAGATCGCCGCGATGCGGGACCTGGACGAGGAGGACCCGCTCGAGGTCGAGGCGTCGAAGTACGACCTCAACTACATCAAGCTCGACGGGAACATCGGGTGCATGGTCAACGGCGCGGGGCTCGCGATGGCCACGATGGACATCATCAAGCACGCGGGCGGCGCCCCCGCGAACTTCCTCGACGTCGGAGGCGGCGCGAGCCAGGAGAGGGTCGAGAACGCCTTTCGGATCCTGCTCTCCGACGCCTCCGTGAAGGCGGTGCTGATCAACATATTCGGCGGGATCGTCCGGTGCGACATGATCGCGTCCGGCGTCGTCGCGGCGGCCCGCAACCTGGGCGTCAAGGTGCCGATCGTGGTGCGGCTCGAGGGGACCAACGTCGAGGAGGGGAAGCGGATCCTCGCCGAATCGGGGCTGAAGCTGCAGAGCGCCGACGGCATGGCGGACGCGGCGGCGAAGGTCGTCGCGGCGGTGAGGTAGGAGGCGGCGATGGCGATCTGGCTGGACTCCTCGACGCGCGTTGTGGTGCAGGGCCTCACCGGAAAGGAAGGTCAGTTCCACGCCGCCAAGTGCCGCGAGTACGGAACCAGGATCGTCGCCGGCATGACGCCCGGGAAAGGGGGCGTGTCGGTCGACGGCGTCCCGGTGTTCAACACGGTGGCGGAAGCGAAGGCGGCGACGGCGTGCACCGCCTCGCTCATCTTCGTGCCGCCGCTCGGCGCCGCCGACGCGATCCTCGAAGCCGCGGACGCGGGGATCGAGCTCGTCGTGTGCATCACGGAGGGGATCCCGGCGCGCGACGAGACGTTCGTCCGGCACGCGATGCGAGCGGAGTGCCGGCTGATCGGCCCGAACTGCCCTGGAATCATCTCGCCCGGGAAGGCCAAGCTCGGGATCATGCCGGCGCACATCCACAAGGAGGGGAGCGTGGGCGTGGTCTCGCGCTCCGGAACGCTGACGTACGAGGCGGTCGGCCAGCTGACCAACCTCGGACTCGGCCAGTCGACGTGCGTCGGCATCGGCGGCGACCCCGTCCCGGGCACGAGCTTCGTCAACGTCCTGGAGGCGTTCAACGCGGACCGGCAGACCGAGGCGGTTGTCATGATCGGCGAGATCGGTGGGAGCGCCGAGGAGGAGGCCGCGGCGTACGTGAAGGCGAACATGAGGAAGCCGGTCGTCGCGTTCATCGCGGGCCAGACCGCCCCGCCCGGCCGCCGCATGGGGCACGCGGGCGCGATCATCTCGGGCGGGAAGGGCACCGCCGGGGAGAAGATCGAGGCGCTCGAGGCGGCCGGGATCAGGGTGGCGGCGACGCCGGCCGAGATCGGTATCACGATGGCGCGCGCGCTCGGAAGGGCGTAGGAGCGTGGGAGTGCTGCGCACGCCGCGCGCTCGCACGCCGCGCACCGCGGGCGGCGCACCGCTTTTGAAGGGGGAGAGTGCACGCATGAAGCAGAAGACGCTGACGATCCTGAAACCGGACGCCGTGAGCCGGCGCAACTGCGGCGCGATCATCGCCCGCCTCGAGGAGGAGGGGTTCCAAATCCTGGGCGGCCGCATGCTCCGTCTGTCGGAGGAGCAGGCGATGGCGTTCTACGCGGTCCACGAGGAGAAGCCTTTCTACCGGCCCCTGGTCGAGTTCATGACCTCGGGACCGGTGTGGGTGATGGCTCTCGAGCGCGACAACGCGGTCGAGCACCTGAGGAAGGTGATGGGCGCCACGGACCCGGCCAAGGCTGCGCCCGGGACGATTCGCCAGCAGTTCGCGAGCAGCATCGAGCGGAACGCGATCCACGGCTCGGATTCGCCGGAGAACGCGCGCACCGAGCTGGCGTTCTTCTTCTCCGCCGCCGAGCTGGCCTGAACCCGGGGCTCGCACTCCGAGGGGACGCCCGCCTTTGCGGGCGTCCGGCTATCTCCGCCGCACCGCCGGGAGGATCTTCTTGCGCAGGCGCAGCGCCCCCGGCGTCACCTCGAGCAGCTCGTCCTCGGCGAGGAACTCGAGCGACTGCTCCAGGCTCATGATTCGAGGAGGCACGAGGCGGATCGCCTCGTCCGCCGTGGATGCGCGCATGTTGGTGAGCTTCTTCTCCTTGGTGATGTTGACGTCGATGTCCTTCTCGCGCGCGTTCTCGCCGACGACCATCCCCTCGTAGACCTCGTCACCCGGGTTCACGAACAGCTCGCCGCGGGGCTGAAGGTGCTCGATCGCGTACGAGGTCGCGCGGCCGGCGCGGTCGGCGACCATGGCGCCCGTGCTGCGGTGCGCGATCTCGCCCTGCCACGGCTCGTACCCGTCGAACAGGTGGTTGGCGATCCCGGTCCCCTTCGTGTCGGTGAGGAACTCGGTGCGGAAACCGATCAGGCCGCGGGAGGGGAGGCGGAACTCCATCCTCACCCTCCCGGTGCCGTGGTTGACCATCTTCGTCATACGGCCCCGGCGCGCGCCCACCTTCTGCGTGACGACTCCGATGTACTCCTCCGGGCAGTCCACGACCAGCGATTCCATCGGCTCGTGGCGCTGGCCGCCGACCTCGCGGGTGAGCACCTCGGGCTTGCCGACCGACATCTCGTACCCCTCGCGGCGCATCATCTCGATGAGGATCGCGAGCTGGAGCTCGCCTCGGCCCGACACCTTGAAGCTGTCCGGCGTGTCGGTCGGCTCGACGCGGATCGAGACGTTGGTCAGCGCCTCCCTCTCGAGCCGCTCCTTGATCTTGCGCGACGTCACGTGCTGGCCGTCGCGACCCGCCATCGGCGACGAGTTGACCCCGATCACCATGGCGATGGTGGGCTCGTCCACCTGGATGTGGGGCAGTGCGCGGGGCGCCTCGCGGCCCGAGATCGTCTCGCCGATCCAGACGTCGTCGAGACCGGCGACCGCGACGATGTCCCCCGGGCCCGCCTCGGCGATCTCGACTCTCTTGAGGCCCTGGGTCCCGTACAGGCCGGTGACCCGGACGGGCGCGACGGAGCCGTCGCGCCTGCACAGGCTCACGTCCGCCCCCTTGGAGAGCGTGCCGTTGAACACCCGCCCGATCGCAAGGCGACCGACGTAGTCGTCCCAATCGAGGTTGGTGACCAGCACCTGGAGCGGAGAGTCGGGGTCGAAGCGGGGCGCCGGCACGGCGCGGAGGATCGCGTCGAACAGCGGCTCGAGCGTCGTCTCCTCGCCGTCAGGCTCGAGGCGGCACGTGCCGCGGCGCGCGTTGCAGTACAGCACGGGGAAGTCGAGCTGCTCCTCGGTGGCGTCGAGGTCGATGAAGAGGTCGTAGACCTCGTTGAGTACCTCGCGCGGCCGCGCGTCGGGCCGGTCGATCTTGTTGATAACGACGATCGGGGGGAGGCTGGACTCGAGCGCCTTCCGGAGCACGAAACGGGTCTGCGGGAGGGGCCCCTCGCTCGCGTCCACGAGCAGCATCACGCCGTCCACCATCTTGAGC
>DATKLI010000010.1:0-8670 GCA_035542455.1 Thermoanaerobaculaceae bacterium | reverse complement strand
AAACCCCTGCGGGGCTTCCCAGAGGCTCGCTCGCCAAAGACGAGCACTCCCTCGGCCCTCCCTTCGTACACCACGTCAGCGGACACTACTGGGTGAGACGCAACACCCCACAGCCGTACCCATTCCCGAGGGTTCTGGGGTCTTGTCTTTGAACCTTCGAACTTTCGAACGTGTGAACTTTCGAACGGTTGTTGCTCCCCTGCCCCTCTGCTCCTCCGCTCCCTTGCGGCCTCGCTCTCAGGCGGTGAGCCGGCGGAGGAGCGCGAGCAGATCGTCCTCGTCGAACGGCTTGGTGACGTAGAAGTCGGCGCCCGCCGCCTGGCCTTTCTCCTGATCGGCCGCCTGGCCGAGGGCGGTGAGCATCACCACCCTGACCGAGGCCAGCTCCGGGTCGGCCTTGAGCGTCCGGCAGACGTCGAACCCGTCGCGCCGGGGCATCATCGCGTCGAGGAGGACGACCGGGGGCCTCAACGCCCGGATCTTCTCGAGCCCCTCCTCGCCGTCGGCCGCCGTCTCGACGCGGAACCCCTCCATCTCGAGGATGAACGAGATCGTCTCGCGGATGCTGGGCTCGTCGTCCACCACGAGCACGAGCGGGTCAGCCATGGGGATTGGCCCGTTCGTGGCGGGGCGGGACGCCGCCGGTCAGGGGGCGGGGGAGGCGGCTCACGGGGTTCGCGTCCCGGCGGCCGGGATCAGGAGGCCGACGACGGTGCCCTTCCCCTCCTCGGAGGAGATCTCGATCTGACCGCCGTGGTTCTCCGCGACGCGCTTCGCGACCGCGAGACCGAGGCCGAGGCCGCGCGGCTTCCCCGTGAGCACGTTCCCGCCCTGCCAGAACACCTCGCACGCGTGGGGCAGCTCCGCCTCCGGTATCCCCACGCCCGTGTCCTCGACGCGGAACTCGACGAACGTCGCGGTTCCACGCCGGACGGGCCTGACGGTCACGACGGCGCTGCCTCCTTCGCGGTTGAACTCGACTGCGTTCCGCACGACCGCCCGCAGCGCCGCCTCGAGCTGGTCGGCGTCCCCCACGACCTCGTCCAGGCCCGCCGCGACCTTCACCTGGACGGCGAGACGCCGGTTCGCGATCTCGCCCTTGAGGGGGGCCAGCACCCGCTTCAGGAGATCGGCGACGGCAAGCGCCGTGGGCGCCGGACGCCCCTCGGGGACGCCCAGCACGGCGGCCTGCAGCGACGACGCGATCAGCTCCGCGAGCCGGGTGGCCTCCTGGGTGATGATCTCGACGAACTTGACGGCCCGCTCGGGGGGGACCTCGTCGTAGCGGGTGAGGATCCTCCCGGCGGTCTGGATCGCGGTCACCGGCGTGTTGAGCTCGTGGGCGATGCGGTCCAGGAGCTCGCTCTTGAGGCGCTCGAGGTCTGTGAGCTCCCGATTCGCGGTCTGGAGGGCGATGTTCTTCTCCTCGAGCTGCTCGGCGAGGGATTGCGCCCGCGAGAGCGCCTCCTGCAGCTCCCTCGTGCGGTCGGCCACCGCGCCTTCGAGGGAGCGGTTGAGCTGCTCGAGCGAGCGCCACGCACGGGCGTTCGCGAGTGCCGTCGCCGCGTTGGCGCCCAGGGCACTGGCGAGCTCGAGCTCGACGTCCTGGAACGCCCCGCGGGACGCGTCCGAGAACGCCGTCACCAGCCCGAGCGGGCGGTCCTGTGCGATCAGCGGAACCGCCAGCGCCCCGACGAAGTTCAGGGCGCGAACTTCGTCCATCCAGGGTGCGTTCAGCACCTGGGCGGGCTCGATCTCGTCGAGGCGTGTGCTCAGCGGCTGGCGCGACGCCAGAATGACCTCGGCGGGCGACTGGCCCGAGTCGTCGCGGTGGGCGAGGGGATCTGCGGCGATCCCTCGCCGAACGACCTCCACGAGCGCTCCGCTCGCGTCCACCAGGAAGAGGGAGCCGCAGGCGACCCGGAGCTCGGCCAGGAGCCGGTCGAGGAACCCCTGCGTGATCTCCTCCGGCTCGCGGGCGAGCGACATCAACGTCCCGAACTCGTTGATCGAGTGGAGGTTCGCCACCCTGCGCTCGAGCTCCCCCGAGAGCTGGTCGAGCCGAACGTTGAGGTCGGTCATCGCGAGGTTGGCGCGCACCGCCTCCGCGACCAACTCCTCGGCGCGCAGGTTCTCGCCCTTCGCCTCGGGCCGCAGCACCACGGTGCTCTCGGCCTCGGGAGGCGCCCCGCGCCGAACGAGCGGCTGCAGCGCCGCGGTCACGTTCGCGACCAGCCGGGTGAGTGCGTCGGGCTGGGTCGAGAGCCCGAGGCGGTCGCCGACCGAGACCACCGTCGCCTGGGTGACCGCCGCGAACGCCTCCATGACGCCGATCCCCGAGGTCGCCACCGTCTCGAACACCGGCACGCCGCGGGGGTTCAGCGCCTTCTCGAGCTCCGCCCGGGCGAGGAGGTCGGGAAGGTCCCGCTTGTTGTAGGCCAGGACGAGCGGCACGGTCTCGGGGTCCAGCCCGTTGGCCCTGAGGTTGTCCGCGAGGTTCGCCAGGCTCTCCACGTTGGCCTTCGCGTACGACCTCTGCGAGTCCGCCACGAACATCACGCCGTCGCACCCCGCGAGCACGGCCCGCCGCGTCGTGTCGTACTGCACCTGACCGGGGACGGTGTAGAGCTGGAGGGTGAGCCGGTACCCCCTGACGCGCCCGAGGTCGAGCCCGAGCAGGTCGAAGAAGAGCGTCCGGTCGGAGGCGGTGTTGAGCGTGTAGAGCTTGGTCCGACGCTGGGGATCGGTGACGCGATGGATGTACTGGAGGCACGTCGTCTTCCCGCACAGGCTGGGGCCGTAGTAGACGATCTTCAGCTTCACCTGCCTGTACTGGTTGTCAAATTGAACCATCGCGCCCCCGCGCCGCCGCCGAGGCCGGCAGCTCCACCACGAACAGCGCACCGCTCGCGCGGCCCGGCTCGGCCCAGATCCGCCCGCCGTGGTTCTCGACGATCTGGCGCGAGATCGTCAGCCCCAACCCGGAGCCCTGGCGCCGGTCCCCGACGCCGAGCTGCTGGAAGCGCTCGAAGATCGCCTCCTCGCGCCCGGCCGGGATCCCGGTCCCCTCGTCCTCGACCTCGAGGCGCACCCCGCCGCCGGGGCGGGGGCGGTACCGGAGGCGGACCGCCGCACCGTCCGGAGAGTGCTTGATCGAGTTCGAGAGCAGGTTGACCAGCACCTGGATCACCTTGTCCCGGTCGAGCTCCGCGAGGACCGGCTCGTGCCAGTGCTCGACCTCGAGGCCGATGTTGCGCTCGCCGACGAGGGCGCTGAACGACTCCTCGACGTCGCGCACGAGACCGTCGACCTCCGTCGGAGCGAACACCCACTCGACCTGGCCCGCCTCGATCTTCGCTAGGTCGAGGTGGTTGTTGATCAGCCGGGTGAGCCGCCTGCCCTCCTGGTGGATCACCTTGGCGAACCGCTCGACCGAATCCGGCCGCGCGCTGCCGTATCGCATCAGCACGTTCGCCGCCGAGAGGATCGCGGAGAGCGGTGTGCGGATCTCGTGCGACACCATGGAGAGGAACTCGGTCTGCCGCGTGTGGAGGCGCTCCAGCTCCACCTCGCGCTCGGCCTGCCGGTGGATCGTCGGGAGCCGGCGCAGCCCGGCGCTGACCCTCGCCACCAATTCGTTCCACCGCACGGGCTTCAGCACGCAGTCGTCGGCGCCGTGCTCCATCGCGGCGCACAGCTCGTCGGGGCGCGCCACGCCCGCCATCAGGACGACGTACGTCCTCGCGGTCTCCTGTCGTTCCCGGACGCGACGGAGAAGCTGCATGCCGTCCGTTCGGGGCATGGCCACCGCCGCGAGGAGGAGGTCGACAGCGCCGCCCCGCACCGCGGTCCAGGCCTCGTCACCGTCCGCCGCCGCGTTGATCTGAACCGCCGGGAACTGGTCGCGCAGCGCCGACGCGATCGTCGACCGCAGCTCCGTCTCGGGTTCGGCGACGAGGACGACGGGCCTCCTCGCCGCAGGTCCGGCGCACATGGATCGATTCTAACAAGAGACCCGTTCGCCCGAGGCCAGTCTCGTCGTGCCGAACGGGGTCACGCGTGCGCTTGGGTCAGCGCACCCTCGCCTTGAGGCCCTCCAGCGAGAACCCCGGGACGGGCAGCCCGCGGGGGACCGCCCGGAGCGCGGCTCGCCGGACGGACATCGACTGTGTGGTGAACCCGACCGGGCTGATCTGCGCCTCCACCGTCGTGGCGTCGCCCGTCGCCCAGTTCACCACCGTGGCGTACGGGTACACCATCGCGTCGCTCGGCCCGCCCACGATGTAGGCCGCGAGCGTGCCGCCGCTGATCCCGTCCTCGAGGCGCCACTGCACGTGACCGTACGGCGGGACGAGGTGGTCGTGGCGGGCGACGATGTTGCCGGCCTCGTCCTGGAGATCGACTCGGACCGTGACCCAGTCGCTCGTCCACGACGCCACGCCCACGTTGGTCCGGAAGACCTCGTCGTCCGAGATCTGCGGCATGTACGCGATCACGCTCGAGTCGACCCCCAGCGACGCCGGGAACCCGGGGAAGTCCTGGCCGAACTCGCCGTCCGCGCTGTGGACGTCGAGCGTGTAGTTCCGGCCGAACACCGCGAAGTCGCAGCTCGTGTCGCCCGAGGTACCGGGGCAACCGCTCGCGGCGGTGTCGGCGTACACCAGCAACGCCCCCGTCCAGCCGCGTGCGTTGAAGCCGGAGCTTCCCAGGATGTCCCAGAGGTTGAGCGTCTGCCAGGGGTCGAGCGTGATCAGGGGCGCTTCGGGGGCGCCCTGGCTGTTGTCGAGACCGCTCGGGAGGAAGAACATCTTGACGGTGATCGGCCGGCTCTGCGGGTTGTACAGGGTGACGTCGGAGTGCCAGTCCGTGCCCGCGAGCCCGGCCTTGTTGGCGACCGCGGTCACCACGTAGGCGCTCGTCATCTCCCTCGCGAGCGTTGGAGAGGCAACCGCGAGGACCGCCGCCGCGACGAGGAGCTTCCGGACCATGGGGCACCTCCGCCCGAGTGCGTTGCAGATCCCATGCCACGCACCGTCCGCAGGGCACGGGACCGAGGATCCGCCGTGTCCCCTTTCATGGGCACGCGGAGAGGCCGGGTGTATCGTTGGGGCAACGGGAGGAGCAGGTGCGATCGATCTTCACTCTCGCCGGGTTGTTGATCGTGATGGTCGTGGTCCTGGTCCTCGCGACCCGCCAGACGCGCCGGGACCTCGACGCCGTCAAGAGCGTGACCTTTGCGACGCAGAGCGACGTCAGGGCGCAGTCGTTCGACGTCGCCGCGGCAGACCGTCTCGCCGAGCGCCTCCGCGACCTCTCGAACCAGCCCCAGCTCCCCTCCGGCGAGCTTCACGAAGCCGCCCAGCTCGCGGAAGGCTGGGCCGCCGGACTGGCGCCGGGGACCGCCGAGTACCACGTGGCGGTCAACCTCAGGGGCGCCGCGCTGGAGCTGATGGCGGCGTCGGAGTCGCTGGGGGACCCGCACCGCGCGACGGCGCGACGCCTGCTTGAGCAGTCCCAGGGCTCGCCCGGCACCGCGCCGGGTGCGCCGCCGGGTCCCATCGGCGGCATCCGCGACAAGATCCAGGATCTCCAGCAGTCTCACGCCCAGCAGATGCAGGACGTCGAAAAGGAGCAGCACTGACCTCCGAGGCCGCCGGGCCAGCCAAGAGTTAAGAGTTCAGAGTTCAGAGTTCAGAGTTAAGAGTTAAGAGTTAAGAGTTAAGAGTTCAGAGTTAAGAGTTCAGAGTTAAGAGTTCAGAGTTAACAGTTGAGAGTTCGAGGACGTCACCAACCTCACCGGTCGGAGCACGACTGTTTCCTCGTTGTTCAACTCTCAACTCTTAACTCTTCACTCTCGACTCCAGCGGTCGTCAGAGGAGATCGGCGATGTTGGTCGTGACGACCGGCCCCGCGCCGAAGGAGTCGAGCGCGCGCGCGACCTGCGCGAGGAAGCGTTTGACGCCCTCCGTGCGCTCGACCGGCAGCGCCGGCCAGAGGTGGACCGAGGTCGTGTCCGCGCCGCGCGAGACCAGCACGACCGGGTGGAGCGGTCGCCCGTACTCGACGACGACTCCGGCGACCAGGAGCGTCGCCGCGTCGCGCCCGAGGTAGCACCCCTCCGCGCGGGCGACCGCGGCCCCCCACCGCCACGGGCCGCGGGGAAGCTCCCGCCACGCAGCCTCCAGATCCGCCAGACCGGAGCGGATCACGTGCGGCATCGTCTAGAGGCCGAACGCGAGGCCCACGCTGGCGGTGACGATCGTGGGTCGATCCTCGTGCTGGGAGTGGTGGACAGCGATCTCGGCGGTGACCCGCGAGCGCCGCGTCAACGTGAACCACTCGCCGACGCCGGCGTACCACCCGAGCTTGGTTTCCTCGTGGCCGGGCAGCGTCTGCCCCCCGGTCAGGTCGAACTTGTACGAGCCGAGGCCCGCCGACACGAGCGCCTGCCCGAAGACACCGGGCATAAGGTAGTCGATCCCGACCGTGTAGGCGCGGAGGTGACCCGGGTAGTCCGACCCGATCACCCTCTTGACGTGCGGCAGCTCGGCGGCCTGCAGGCGGAGCACCGTGTCGACGTCGATCGGCAGGGCGAGGAACACGGACGGAACCCCGTCCCGGCTGTGCAGGAACGTCCTGTCCGGCGCCGAGGGGGCCTGCCACTCCCAGCTCCCGCCCCACCCCGCGCCGACCCAGGCCACCTGAGCGCTCGTGGCACCCGCGATCCCGAACGCGAGCACCGCCGCACACATGAAGCGCATGATCGCCTCCTGCCGCGAGTATACGAGGTTCCTCCGACCGCCGTTGTGCGCCGGGCGCGTCGCGGCCCTCGCTCGCTCGTGCAAAGCTGGTACAATCTCGCCGCCATGGCGACCTTCGCCGAGGCCCTCGCCTTGACGTTCCTCCCATCCACCTGCGCGACGTGCCGCACCGCGCTCCCGTGGGCCGGGAGTCGCGCCGGCATCTGCGCCGGCTGCTGGGGCCGCGTCGTCGCCCACCGGAGCCCGCTGTGCCCGGTCTGCGGCGACCCCGAGACGGCGTCGGGGGACGAGTGCCTCGCGTGCCGGAGCGATCGGCCGCCGTGGCGCGGCGCAGCGAGCGTGGGCCCGTACCAGGGCGTGCTCCGTGACCTCGTCCTGCTCTTCAAGGCCGGCGGCCGCGACGAGCTCGCCCGGCCGTTGGGCGAGCTGCTCGCGTCGAGGTGTCGCCTCCAGGAATGGGGGCAGCCCGACGCGGTCGTCGCGGTGCCGATGACGTGGACCAGACGGCTCCGCCGCGGCTACGACCAGGCCGACCTCCTCGGCCGCGCCGTGGCGCACGAGCTCGGGGCGCATTTCGCGCGGGCGCTCTCGCGACGCGGCCGAGGTGCCCAGGTCGGCCGGAGCCGGGCGGAGCGGCTGAGGCTGTCGGCGAGGGCGTTCTCGCCGCGTCGCCGCGTCAGTGGGCGGGTCCTGCTCGTCGACGACGTCTTCACCACCGGCGCGACGGCTGCCGCGTGCGCCCGCTCGCTGTCGCACGCCGGCGCCGACGAGGTGTACGTGCTGACGATTGCCAGAACTCCACAATCCGGGAGGATTGCATGAGCGTCTTCGACTCGATCGTGCGAACCACGCTGCCCATCACGCCGAAACCGGTCGTCCACTTCTTCGCCCGCCGCTACGTCGCCGGAGCGACCCTCAACGACGCCGTCGCCACCGTGAGGAGGCTCGCGAACGAGGGGTGCTGCGCGACGCTCGACGTCCTCGGCGAGAGCGTGAGTGAGCGTGCGCACGCCGCCACGGCGGTCGCCTCGTACCACGAGGTGATCGAGACGATCGCCGCCGAGTCGCTCCCGGCCAACATCTCGCTCAAGCCCACGCAGATGGGCCTGAACATCGACTACGGGTTCTGCCGGGACAACGTCACCGCCATCCTCGAGCGCGCCGCCGCGAACCGGATCTTCGTGCGCATCGACATGGAGGACTCGCCGACGACCGACGCCACGCTCCGCCTCTACCACGAGCTGATCGCTCGCTTCCCGAAGGGAACCGGCGTCGTGCTTCAGGCGCGCATGCGGCGCACGCTGGCCGACGCGGCGTCGCTCGCGGCCGAGGGCGCCAGTGTGCGGCTGTGCAAGGGGATCTACCTGGAGCCTCGCTCGATCGCGTACGAGGAGCGCGAGATCATCCGCCGGGCGTTCGTCCACGCGCTCCGTATCCTCCTCGCCGGGAGCGGCTACACCGGCATCGCCACCCACGACGAGCTCCTGGTGTGCGAGGCGCTGGGGCTCATCCGCGAGCTCGGCGTCGGGCCCGACCGGTACGAGTTCCAGATGCTCCTCGGCGTCGACCCGGAGCTCCGTCGCATCATCACCTCGTCTGGCCACAAGCTCCGTGTGTACGTGCCGTTCGGGTCGCACTGGTACCCGTACTCGGTGCGGCGTTGCCGCGAGAACCCCAGCATCGCGAGGGCTGGGATCGACGCCTTCCTCAAGGGCCGGATGGAGGCGTAGAGACCGTGGGTGGTGGGTCGTGGGTGGTGGATCGCGAAGGCCCGACGCGCTCCGAAACCACCCGCACGCTAGCTGTGGAATCTCACGAGGTTGTTCAGTAAAGGGAGTGGTCCATCCAAGTCACTTCCGTCATGCTGTGGGTGGCTGAACCTGCAGCACGGAAGGAGACAAGGATGGAC
>DATKLI010000009.1:0-21785 GCA_035542455.1 Thermoanaerobaculaceae bacterium | reverse complement strand
GCCCTCGACGAGCTCCATCGCGAGGGCGTGGTGCCCGTCGAGGTGCTCGAGCCCGTACAGCACCGCGATGTGCGGGTGGTTGAGCGCCGCCAGCAGCTTCGCCTCGCGCTCGAAGCGCGCGTGCCGCTCGGGGTCCGCGGCAAAGTCCTCCGGCAGGAACTTCAGCGCCACCTCGCGCCCGAGCCGCGTGTCGCGGGCGCGGTACACCTCGCCCATGCCTCCGGCACCGAGACGAGCGAGAATCTCATACGCGCCCATGCGCCCCCGGGCGGCAGCGTTCATCTCGGACCTCCCAGTGACTCGAGGATGGCGTTGAACCGCGCGGTGCCCCGGATCGGGTCGAGGTCGGTATCGTGCTCGATCCAGTCGCGCCCGGAGAACCCCACGCGCACGGCCCGTTCGAGGCAATCCAGGGCGCGCTCCGGCTCGCCGGCCTGCGCGTACGTACATGTCAGGTTGTAGAGGATCCCGTCGTCGTCGGGACCCATCGCGAGCGCGCGCGCCGCCCACTCCATCCCCTCCGCCTTGCGGCCCAGGACCACCAGCGTCCCGCTCCCGAGGTAGACCGGCCGCGCGTCGTCCGGGTTGGCCGCGATGTACCGCTCCGCGTTGACGAGGCCTCGAGAAGCGAGCTCGAGCGCCTCGTCGTTCCTCCCGAGGCCGCGATAGATCCAGGTGAGCATCGCCGGCACCTCGTAGTCCTCCGGCCGGATCTCGAGCGCCTCCTCGAACAGCCTGGCGGCGTCCGCAAGCCGGCCCTGGGCGACTCGCATCCGGGCGAACAGGTACTTCGCCTCCCAGAGTCCCGGGTTGAGCGCGAGCGCGGTTCGCAACTCGCGCTCGGCCTCGTCGTAGCGCCTGGAAATGCTCGCCGCGAACCCGCGCGAGGCGTGACACTCTGCGAGTTGGGGGGCGAGATCGAGCGCCTTGAGGCTGGCCCGCTCCGCGCGCTCCAGCTCGTCCTTCCCGCTTCCGTGAAACATGTACAGCATGCCGGACGCGTCGGCGATCCCGGCGTACGCAAGGGCATACTCGGGGTCGATCGCCGCCGCCTGCTCGAAATGGCGGATCGCCTCCTTCTGGCCACCCCTCCCTGCCCTGAAGAACGCCTTGCGGCCCCGCAGATAGAGGTCGTACGCCTCCACGTCGCTCGTCTGGCTCCGCGAGAGGTCGCGCCTCTCCTTCTCCCCCAGCACGAGGCTGAGCGCCCGGATCACCTTCTCCGTGATGTCGTCCTGAATGGCAAAGACGTCGCTGAGGTGCCGATCGTACCGCTCCGACCACAGGTGGAACCCGTCGGCCGCCTTGACCAGCTGAACCGACACCCGAAGCCGCTCGCCCGCCTTTCGGACGCTGCCCTCGAGCACTGCCGAGACCTTGAGCTGCTGGCCGATCGCCGCGAGGTCGGTGGTCTTCCCCTTGACCATGAACGAGGAGGTGCGCGACGCGACCCGGAGGTTGGGCAGCTTGGTGAGCGCGTGGATCAGCTCCTCTGCGATCCCCTCGCAGAAGTACTCCTGGTCCCGCGCCGGGCTCATGTCCGCGAACGGCAGCACCGCGATCGACGGTGGCTCGCCCGCCTCGGGCTTGGGGGCGGCCGCCGCCCCGGAGGCCGTCGAGTCGGCGACCGTCTCGAGCGCGAACGCGAGGTCGCGCGCCGACTGGAAGCGCTCCTCAGGGCGCTTCTCGAGGCAGCGGCGCAGGGTCCGGTCGAGCGCCGGCGGGATCCGTCGCGGCCCTACCGACAGCGGCGGGGCGTCGTCCTTGAGGATCGCCGCCATCGTCTCCGCGCCGGTCTCACCGTGGAACGGCCGCGCCCCCGACAGCATCTCGTACAGCACGCACCCGAGGGCGAAGATGTCCGACCGGTGGTCCGCCGGCAGCCCCCGCACCTGCTCGGGGGACATGTACCCCGCCGTGCCGAGCACGACACCGGCGCCGGTCACACCCTCCGGAGGCGACGTCAGCGTCTTCCCGTCGCCGCCGCTCGCCGCGGCGACGCTCCGCGCGAGGCCGAAATCGAGGATCTTCACCCGCCCGTCGTGGGCGATGAACACGTTCTCCGGCTTGACGTCGCGGTGGACGATCCCCTTGTCGTGCGCGGCGGCGAGGCCGTTGGCGAGCTGCACCCCGACCTCCGCCGCCTTGCGGGGCGGGAGCGCGCCGTTCGCGAGGCGGCTGCGCAGGGTCTCCCCCTCGAGCAGCTCCATCACGGCGAAGGCGGTTCCGTCGATGGTCCCAAAGTCGTGGATCGCGAGGATGTTCGGGTGCGACAGCGCCGCTACCGCCTTGGCCTCCCGCGCGAAGCGCGTCAGCGCCGCCAGGTCTCCCGCGACGGCCGCCGGGAGCACCTTGAGCGCCACGTCCCGGTCGAGCTTGTGGTCCCGCGCCCGCCACACCTCACCCATCCCGCCCGCGCCGAGGGGGGAGAGGATCTCGTAGGGTCCGAGGCGGCTACCGGTGCCGACACGCATAGTCCTGCGTCTCAATTCGAACGCTTCGCCCCGCGGTTTTCTTCCGGGGTCGTGTGTCGTCCCGAGCCGCCGTCGCACGGGGGGCGGCCCCGAGGCGGAGGCCGGTCGAGCGGGGCCCCGCGGCGCGTGGTTCCCCGGCGCGAGGCCGCGCCGGCGCTCCCCGGCCCTCTCCCGAACGGGACCTCATCGGGCGGCAGACGCCCGGCGGATTAAAGCCGCCCGAAAGCCTCCCACTTCTGCTTCTGCTCGGCCAGGAACGCCACAAAGCCGGGATCGCGTCGGATCCTGTCCAGGTTGGGATCGCTCTCGAACAGCGGGTAGCATGGCAGCCCGTCGTCAACCGCGGCTTGCAGCCACTGCAGTGCCTGGGCCGGCCTGGCCAGCAATGCGTAGGCGGTCGCCACGTTGTACTCCGTGTGGTGGAAGTGGCCGTACCCCTTGCCGCGCTCCACGGCGGCTCGGATCCTCTCCTCGGCGCGGGTCACATCGCCTGCGTCGGCCGCGAGGATCGCCTGCATGCTCGCGTTGAGCCCCCCGACGTCCCGCCGGTATACGCGCTCATACTCCTCCGAACGCGCCTTCGCCTCGGCCTTCCGGCCAAGGTAGAACAGTGTCCAGACGTCCTGGTAGTTGACCAGCACTGGGTTGAACTCGATCGGGATAGTGGAAAAGACGTCCCACGCTCCGGCGTAGTCGCGGAGGTAGAGACGTGCGACGCCCTGTCGGTAGAGCGCGAGCGTGTTGCCCGGGTTCAGCCGGACGGCCTCGCGGGCCTCCTGCAGGAACCGGTCCAGCAGGCCGACGTGCATGTACACCATGCCGAGCTGATGGTGCGCCTCGTCAGACGATGGGTTGAGCTCGATCGCGCGACGGAGCTCGCGGATCGCCTCGGCGTGCGGGAAGTGATTCCTGGGGCTCCAGAGCAGCACGCCCCGGGCGAGGTGGGCGTCCGACGACTGGGGGTCGAGTCGCAGCGCGGTCTCCACCTCGACCCGTGACCTGCGCTCCATTTCGTCGTCATCGGGCAGGAAGAAGAACAGCCTGATTCCGTATGCCCGCGCGAGTTCGGCGTGGGCGGCGGCAAACGACGGGTCAGCCGCAACCGCGCGCTCCAAGAGCGCGATCGCCGCGTCGTTGTCGTCGGGGTTCTCGTGCCGCGAGTGGGCCCGGCCGCGCAGGAACAGGTCGTACGCTTCGGGCTTGACGCTGGGCGCGGCGGCAAGGCGGATCCGCACGTCCGGCGTGAGCTCGACGCGGATCTCGTCGGCGATCGCGCGCGCAACCTCGCCCTGCAGTGCAAGGACGTCGCTCAGCTCGCGCTCGTAGTCCCTGGCCCATAGGTGGGTGTCTGTGGCGGCGCGGACTAGTTGGACCGAGATCCGGACGCGCCCGCCGGCCCGCTGCACCGATCCTTCGATGATCGCGTCCACGTCGTTGAGCCGCTTCGCGATCTGGGGCAACGGGACGTGTGTGCCCTTGAACTGCATGACTGTCGTCCGCGAGATCACGCTCAGCGCCCCGATCTGCGCGAGGTTGTTGATCAGCGCCTCGGTCATCCCGTCTGCGAAGTACTCCTGGCCGGGATCGCCGGAGAGGTTCTCGAGCGGGAGCACCGCGAGCGATCGGATCGGGCGAACGCCGGTGGGGCCGAACACGGCCGGGGGCCAGCCGACGGCGCGGAGCCCGAGCACGACGCCGGCGAGCACGACCGCTCCCGCGATCGCGAGCACGACCGCGAGACGGCGGCGGCCGGGGTGCGGCAGCGGAGTGTCCGGCGCCGGAGCGTGTGCGGCGGCCTGGCGCACGGACGAGTGAGGTTGCGCTCCGCCGGCGACACCGACGTCGCCGAGCGCGACCCGAGCCTCGCCGATATCGCGCAAGCGCGTCTTCGGGTTGCGCTCCAGGCAGCGGCGAAGGAGCGTCCGGATCACTTCCGGCGTCGGGGCCGGGAGCCGATCGAGAGAGATCTCCTTCGTGAGCACGGCCGCGAGCGTGTCGCTCACGGTCTCGCCGGCGAACAACTGCTCTCCGGTGAGCATCTCCCAGAGGAGCACGCCGAACGCCCAGATGTCCGCCCGCTTGTCCACGCTCAGGCCGCGCGCCTGCTCCGGCGACATGTACGCCGCCGTCCCCAGGATCACGCCCGCCCGCGTGTACACCCCCGTCACGGTGGGGGAGCGCGCCGGGTCGCCCTGCTCCGGCTGCTCCTCCAACGCCTTCGCCAACCCGAAGTCCAGCACCTTCGCCGCGCCGTCGGGGCGCACCTTGACGTTGGCGGGCTTGAGGTCCCGGTGCACGACCCCCTTCTCGTGCGCCGCCTCGAGCGCGTCCGCGATCTGCCGCGCGAGTGCGACCGCCTCTTCCACCGGCACCGGCCCGCGCGCGATCCGCTCGTCCAGCCCCTCTCCCTCGACCAGCTCCATCGCCAGGGCATGCCGACCTTCCAGGTGCTCGAGCCCGTACAGCACGGCGATGTGCGGGTGGTTGAGCGACGCCAGCACCTTGGCCTCGCGCTCGAACCGCGCGTGCCGCTCGGGATCCTCGGCGAGCCCCTCCGGGAGGAGCTTGAGCGCCACCTCCCGGCCGAGCCTCGTGTCCCGCGCCCGCCACACCTCCCCCATCCCGCCCGCGCCGAGGGGGGAGAGGATCTCGTAGGGTCCGAGGCGGCTGCCGCTGCTGACACCCATCGTCTTGCGTCTCAAGTGGAACGCCGGGCCACCGCGTTTTCTTCCGACGTGGCCGCGCTTCGGAGGCTGCGGCGCGTGGGCTCGCGTTGAGGCTCTCTCTCCGCGACCGAGACGTGGGATCGACCGGAGCTGACTTCGCCGGCGGCTAGCGGCGCAGCGCCAACAGGCCCGCGGCGACGACGAGCAAGCCCAACCCGAGGAGCACGGGCCGCGACGAGACGGGGATCGGCTGCGGCTTGCACTTCCCGGCGCCGAGGGCGTCGTGGATCGCCTGGATCTCCGAGAGCGACAGCGCCCGGGAGAAGATCTCCACCTCGTCGATCCAGCCGCGGAACAGGTTGCCGGCGCCGGTGGAGTCCGCGCCGATCCGGACCGGCAGCGAGTTCGTGGGGATCGCGCCGCTGAACGCCTGCGTGCCGTCGCTGACGCCGTTCACGTAGACCGTCAACGCGCTGCCGTCGTACGTGCCGGCGACGTGGTACGTGACTCCCGGCTGGAGTGTCGTCGCGCCCGTGACGGAGTTGCCGTCGATGAGCAGGCGCACCCTTCCGCGCAGGAGATCGAGCAGGTAGCCGTCCCCGCCGCCCGCGGTGATCTTGTCCACGATCCGTGCGGTCGCGTTCGTGGCGGTCGTGTTGATCCACGCGTCGATCGTGATCGCGGCCGCGGGGCTCAGGGCGGCCGTGCTCGGCGCCTGGACGTACGACGCGCCGGCAAACGAGAACGCCTGGCCGACCTCGCCGGTCGCGTACGACGGCGAGCCGACCCACGCGCCGGTGTCGCCGCCGACGATGTCGAGCGTGTTCCCGTCGCCGGGCCACCACGCCACCATGCCCGAGGGTGGGGCGACACAGACCGGCTGCAACTGGGCGCGCCCGATGCCTACGCCCACCGCCAGAACCACGCCGGCAACGATGCCGGCCGCCACGGTACGACGCCACGTGTCGTGCACCGCGTCTCGCATCGCCGTCCCTCCCTCGGAGCCCGGCCTGCTGCCGCTCGATGAGCATCTTGAGTACACCACGCTCCCGACGGACAAGTCAATGCGATCGCGACCGCCGGTCGAGAGTCTGGATGGCACCGCCCCGGCCCCACGCGCACCGCGATCGCCGCAACGGGCAGGGCCTACCTCGGCTCGGCGAGCGACTCGCTCAGACCGCGGGCGAGCGTGTTGATGTCGAACGGCTTCTGGAGGAAGCGGACCTTCCCGGAGGTCACGCTGAGTCGAACCGCCTCCTCCTGCGCGTACCCCGACATGAAGATCACCTTGAGGCCCGGCCACCGCTCCACGAGCCCCGAGACGACCTCGGTCCCCGACCCGTCGGGGAGGAGCAGGTCGCAGAGCACCACGTCGAACCCCTTCCCGGACGCGAGACGGGCGGCCGCAGCCGCCGAATCGGCCGCCGCGACCCGGTACCCGAGCGAGCGCAGGATCTCCACGAGGCCGGTGCGGACCCCCTCCTCGTCCTCGACCACGAGTACGCGCTCCCCGCACCCGCGCGGGGTTGCGTCCGCCTGGCGCACGACGCGGGCCGGCGCCGGCGCCTCGTCCGGGGCGGCGAGCGGCAGTCGGACCGTGAACGTCGCGCCGGCGCCCGGGTTCGTGTCGACGGCCACGGAGCCGCCGTGACGGGTGACGATCCCGTGGACCACTGCGAGGCCCAGCCCCGTCCCCTTGCCGGCGGTCTTGGTCGTGAAGAAAGGCTCGAAGATGCGCCCCACGATCTCCTTGGGGATCCCGCACCCGGTGTCAGCCGCCTCGAGCCACGCGTGGTCGGCACTCGTCCCCGTCCGCAGCGTGAGGCGGCCCCCGTCGGGCATCGCGTCGGCGGCGTTCACCGCCAGGTTCATCAGGACCTGGTCCAGCTGCCCGTGGTCGGCGACTACCATCACCGACCCCGGCGAGAGGTCCACGCGGAGCTCGATGTTCTCCTTGAGCAGCCGGCGCAGCAGTCCCGTGGCCGCGCGGACCACGGCGTTCAGATCCAAGCGCTCCGGGCGCGTCGTCTCGCGGCGCGAGAACACGAGGAGCTGGCGCGTCAGCGCCCCGCCGCGCATGATCTCTTCCTCGAGGTGGCGCGCCGCGTCCCGCACCCGTCCGACGTCGTCGGCATGCTCGCGGAGCAGGAGGGCGTCGGTGAGCATCGCCTGCAGGAGATTGTTGAAGTCGTGGGCCACGCCTCCCGCCAGGTTCCCGATCGCGTCCATCTTCTGCGACAGGAGTAGCTGCTCCTCGAGCCGCTTTCTCTCGGTGACGTCGCGGACGATCGCCTGCGTGCGACCGTCGCGAAGACGTGCGGCGCTGGCCTCCGTCTCGATGACGGTCCCGTCCTTGCGGAGCATCCGGCGCGCGAACGTCTGGCTCCGACCCGCGTGGAGCTGGGCGAGGCGCTCGCGCCCGGCCTCGCGCTCCTCCGGCAGGTACACGTCGAGCACGTTGAGCCGGCGCATCTCCTCCTCCGTGTACCCGAGCATCCGGCGCGTGGCCGAGTTTGTGAGGACGAACCTGCCTCCCGGGTCCGTGATGAAGATCGCGTCCGCCGCCTGCTCGATGAGCTGGCGGTACATGACCTCGCTGGCCCGCAGCGCCTCCTCGGCGCGCCTGCGCTCGGTCACGTCGCGGTCGATCCCGCGGAACCCACAGAATCGGTCCGACTCGTCGAACACCGGGACCCCGCTCGTCTCCAGCACGACCCGGCGCCCGTCCTTGCGGATGTTGACGTTCTCGACTCCGGAGAAGGGGCGCATCTCGGCCATCGGCTCGGCGACTCTTTCGCGCACCCGCTCGGCTTCGTCCGGCGGCATGAAGTCGAACGGGCTCCGACCGATCACCTCGGCCGGTTCGAACCCGAGGACGTCGCGGACCTTCGGGCTGGCGTACGAGTACCGCCCGTCGGGACCGATCTCCCACACCCAGTCGCTGGTCGCCTCCACGAGCGAGCGGAACCGCTGCTCGCTCGCCCGCAACGCCTCCTCGCCGGCCTTCCGCTCCGTGATGTCGCGCGCCGCCGCGTAGATCAAGCGACCCTCGTACGGCATCGAGCGCCACTCGATCCAGCGGTACGACCCGTCCCGGCACCGGTAGCGGCTCGCGAAGTTGAGCAGCTGCTGGCCCGACGAGAGTGCCTCCATCGCGGCCAGCGTCGCGGGCAGGTCGTCCGGGTGAACGAGGTCGGTGAACCTGGTGCCCTCGAGCTCGGCGAGCGTGTACCCCAGCGTCTGCTCCCAAGCGGCGTTGACTCGCAGGAAGTACCCGTCCGTGCGCGCGATGCAGAGGAGGTCCAGAGCGAGGCTGAAGAAGCGGTCGAGCTCCTCCGTCTTCTCTCGCAGCGCCTCCTCGGCCTCGACCTGGTCGGTGATGTCCTCGTACGTCCCCAGGACGCCCACCACCTTGCCGGTCGCGTCGTGGAGGGGGACCTTGCTCGTTCGGAGCCACGACTTCGACCCGTCGGAGCGCTCCTGGGGCTCCTCGAACCCGATCTTGACGATGTCCTCGCTCATGACGCGAGCGTCGTCGGCCCGGTAGAGCGGCGCACTGGCGTGCCACGTGAGCTTGAAATCGTCCTTGCCGACGATCTCCTCCGGCGAGGCCACCCCGGCGTCCGCCGCGAACGCCCTGTTGCACCCCAGGAACTTGAAGTTGCGGTCCTTCCAGAACACGCGCTGGGGGATCGTGTCGAGGACCAGCTGCAGCATCTGGTGCGAGCGGAAGCTCTCGTCCTCGATGCGCTTTCGCTCCGTGATGTCGCGCACCGTCGCGTGGAGGAGCGCCTCACCGCCCAGCACGAGCCGCGTGAGCGTCACCTCCGCGTCGAACAGCGTGCCGTCCTTGCGCATGTGCAGCCATTCGAACCTCTGGGGCTCGCCCGCGAGGGCCGACGCGATGCGCGCCTTGGCGGCGGGAACCGACCAGGTGCCGTCCATCTGGAACGCCGGGGAGAAGTCGGTCGGCAGGTGGTCGACGATCTCGTGCCGCTGGCAGGCGAACATCTCGAGCGCTCGGCTGTTGCAGTCCGCGAAGCGCCCGTCCTTCATGAGGAGGATCGCGTCGGTGGCGGCCTCGAACAGCGTCCGGTACTTGGCCTCGCTGTCGCGCAGGGCTCCCTCGATCTTCGCCGCCTTGACCAGCTCGGCGGAGAGCGAGTCGGCCATCAGGACCACGATCGCCATGAACGCGTACTCCACCGTGTAGACCGAGTTGACGAGGTGGAACGCCACCAGCACGTCGTTCACCGCGGCGACGAAGACGATCCCGGTCGCGCCGACCAGCCGGATCGCTCGGTCGCGGGCGTGCTGCCGTACCAGGTGCGCCGCCGCGAACCCCACGTACGCGAAGCTGCCGAGGCCGACGAGATAGGCGGCGACGAGCACGCGCGCTCCGCCGACCAGCGCCGCCGCCAGTACGAGCCCGTATCCCACGAACATGCCGACGATGAAGCGGCGAGCGGGGTAGCCGGTGTGGTCGGCCAGGAAGACGAGCATCGCGACCGAGACGACCGCGAGCGCTCCGGTCTGCGCGACCTCGAGCCTCATCCCGGCCTCGGACGACCCGGCGCTGTACATCGCGGCGGAGACCGCGTCGTAGATGCTCACCGAGAACGTCGCGTAGGCGAACGTCAGGAGCTCGCGTGACCGGCGCGTGCGGAGGTAGACGGAGAGGTACTGGGCCGCGAAGAACGCGCTGACGAAGGCCATCACCAGGGGGGGAATCGTCACGCCCATCGGCTCGGACCCGGTCCGGAACCCGTCACGGTCAGGATAGCCCACGGGTACGCGGAACCCCAGGCCCCAGGCACGCGGAAGACCGCCGCCGTGCGCTCCGCCCGCCCCGGACCCGGGAGCGCGGTCCGCGCGTGTCGGCGGAGCAGCCACGCCGGCGCCGCCGGTTGCTCCTGCGGCCTAGTCGCACAGGCGCGCGCGCAGCTCGGCGCACACGGCCTCGACGCCCCGCAGGCCGGGCGGAACTGGCCGCCCCGGCACGAGGGTCGTCCTCGCCCATTCGAACAGCTGCGGACCGCTCACATGCTCGGCGTCGGCGCCGGTGGCCTCCCGGTACGCGTCGAGCACCGCGCGCGACCGGGGGAAGAGATGGAAGTGAAGGTGCGGGTCGATCTCGCTGAACGAGAGGCAGTACACCCGCTCCGCCCCGACCGCATCCTCGACGGCCCGCGCGATCCGCGACAGCACCTCGCCGAGGCGGCGCGCGGCCGCGGGGGCGAGCCGCCCGAGGGGCACGGCCGGCCCCTTCAGCCGCACGATCACGTAGCCCGGCACGACGCACGTCCCGCACTGGTCGACCGTGAACTCCTGGTCCTCGAAGACCCTGAGGTCAGCCGTTCGACGTCCTGGCATCCCCGCACCGCCGCTCGCCGCGTTCGCCGCTCACCGGCGCAGTATGGCGCAACTCCCGATCCGGTGGGCGGATCGAGGCCCTCGTGGGGCCGGGAGCCCCCGCGAGGAGAGTCGACCGATGGTCCGCATCTTCCGTCGGCAGTGTGAGATCCCGCGGGACCAGAGAGACTCCGGGCGGCGCCGGGACGGCGGAACCCCGCGAGCGCGACGGCCCGGCCGCGACACCGCAGGTCCAGACTCTCGCGCCGCCGGTCTTGCTCAGCGGGCTCCGGAGAGGCGCGCCGTCACGACAGGCGGAGCTCGAGGTCCATCGTGGCGGTCACCTGGCCCTGAGCCACCACGCTCACCCGTTTGGGCTCGCCCTGAGGGCCGAGCGGAGCGAAGCCGAGCGCGTCCGCGGGCGCCACGAGCTTCGCCGAGATCGCCTGCACAGGGCTCGGTCGCGCGGCCGTCGGATCGATCACCAGCTCCGCGTACCCCAGCTTCTGGGCGAACGTGTCGTCGCCGAGGCGGAGCGACTGCCCCGGGTCGATCAGGTCCGTCAGGGTGACCGACACCAGGCTCACCTTGCCGAGGAACGAGTCGAGGACCGAGGAGAACACCGTGCCGACGGCGACCTGGAGCCAGTCACGCGTCACGTCCTGAAAGTGATGGACGCGGATCCTCAGCGGCTCGTCGAACGCCTGGGTGAACGCCTGCCCCTTGAACACAAGGGCATCCGGGAGGGCGGCGTCCAGCTCCGCGGGCGGCACCGGGCCCTCTCCCGAGCCGACCGCGAACGACGCCGCCGGGTTGTCGTCGTGACGCGTCGGGTGGAGGATCTGGAAGACGAACCGGTTGGCGACCTCTCGCCTCCCGGTGCGGCCATTCCTCCCGATCGCGAGCCGCGCCACCCTCAGCGCCACGTGCTTGTTCGCCATTACGAGCCCTCCGCGTTCCGAACGAGCGCTTCCGTGCGCTGCGTCTGCTGTTTCAATTGCGCATCACGCTCTGCGACAGAATTCTGCGGAGCGGATTCCACCAGGGCGCCGGCGCCGTGTCAAGCGTGGCGTCCGCCGTTCGGACGCGCAGCTGTGGAGGCGGTGGCCGGTGGCCGGTGGCCGGTAAGCACGAACCAAGCAGGCCTGAAGCGAATCGCGTGTAGCCGCGCCGGCGCCGTTGGGCCTGTGGCAAGGCGGGCGAGCGGCCCGCGCCGGAGTGCAGCCGGAGGCTACATGAAGACGCTGGGGCGCGAGCGCAACGCCGGGCGAGGCGCGGCTCTGCCGCGCTGAGCGGGGGGCACGGGGGGTCTGGAGCGGCCGGGTGGGTGGTGGAGCGGACGCGGGACCCCCCGACCGGATAGACGGTCCGACGCCGCCGGCGCCCAGAGTGCCATGACCCGCGCCTGAGCAGCCTCGTCGCGCATTGCGTGTAGCCGCGCCGCCGAGAGTGGGCCGGATGCAAGGCGCACGAGGCGGGAGGAGCGCAGCGTAGCCGGAGGCTACGTGAGCATCCGATCCGCCGAGTGCAACGCCGCAGACGGTCCGCTATCGGCGGCGCAGACTACCGGGCGTATTCGACTGCGCGCGTCTCGCGAATCACCGTCACCTTGATCTGCCCCGGATACGTCAACTCCCCCTCGATCCGCTTCGCGATGTCGCGCGAGAGCCAGACGGCGTCTTCGTCGGACAGCTTCTCGGACTCGACGACGATGCGGAGCTCGCGGCCGGCCTGGATGGCGAACGCCTTCTGGACACCCTTGAACTCGCTCGCGATTCCCTCGAGCTTCTCCAACCGCTTGAGGTAGCTCTCGAGGATCTCGCGCCGCGCCCCCGGGCGCGCCGCGGAGAGCGCGTCGGCCGCGGTCACCAGGACAGCCTCGACGGAGCGCGGATCCACGTCGCCGTGGTGGCACTCCATCGCGTGGATGACCTCCTCGGTCTCGCCGTACTTGCGCAACATGTCGCGGCCGATGGTGAGGTGGGTGCCCTCCATCTCCCGGTCCACGGCCTTGCCGATGTCGTGGACGAGGCCGGCGCGCTTGGCGACGCGCACGTTCACGCCGAGCTCGGTCGCCATGTGACCGGCCAGCCACGCCACCTCCTTGGAGTGCGAGAGCACGTTCTGCCCGTACGAGGTTCGGTACTGGAGCCTGCCGAGCAGCTTGAGGACCTCAGGGTGGAAGTCGGGCTGCCCGAGCTCGATCGCGGCCGCCTCGCCGTCGCGGAAGATCTTCTCCTCCAGCTCCTGCTGCACCTTGGAAACGACCTCCTCGATCCGCCCCGGGTGGATCCGCCCGTCCAGCATCAGCCGCTCGAGGGCGAGGCGGGCGACCTCGCGGCGCACGGGGTCGAAGCACGAGAGCAGGACGGCTCCCGGCGTGTCGTCCACGATCAGGTCGACGCCGGTAGCCGTTTCGAGGGCCCTGATGTTGCGCCCCTCGCGCCCGATGATGCGCCCCTTCATCTCGTCGTTGGGGAGGTCCACTACCGAGACGGTGCTCTCGACCACGTGTTCCGCCGCGATGCGCTGGATGGCGAGCGAGATCACGCGGCGCGCCCGGGTGGTGGCCTCCTGGTTCGCCTCCTCCTCGACACGGCGGACGATCTTGGCGGCGTCCATGCGGGCTTCGTTCTCCATCGCCCGTACGAGCTCGGCCTTGGCCTGCTCCGAGGTGAGGCCCGCGACCCGCTCGAGCTGCGCCCGCTGCTCCGCGGAGGCTGCCGCGAGAGCGTCCTCCTGCAGCGCGAGGGAGGTCTCGCGCTCCTCGAGAGTGCGCTTGCGGTCCTCGAGCTCGTTCGCAAGGCCGTCCAGGCCCCGCCCCCGCTCCTCGAGCGTTGCCTCGCGCTGGTCGAGGCGGCGCTCGAGCGCCAGCAGCTCCTGCCTGTACTCGTGGGTCTCGCGCTCGAACTCCGAGCGCGCCGCCAGCAGGCGCTCCCTCGATTCGATCCCGGCGTCGCGAAGACGCTGCTCCGCTTCCTGCTGTGCCGCCGCTACGGCGCGACGAGCCTCCTGCTCGGCGTCGCGCTGGGTTTGTTCGAGCTTACGTGCGGCCCTCCGGCCGACGAACCACACCGCCACGAAAGCGGCCACCGCCACGACGGCCGCATCGGCAACAATCACTAGGGCGGTCACACATCCCCCCTTTCAATGAACCTGGGTGCAACCGCACTCTCGGGGTGGATGGGGGAGGGGTAAAAGGCCCCCGCCTCGGCCGTGTGAGCAAACCCATTTGAACCTGCTGACCACAGGTTGGGGTCCTGCCCACTCTCCGTCGCTCGCCACGAGGCTGCTCGGGGGAGCGGGACTCGGAACCCATCAAATAGGTGTTGGTTCAAGAATAGTTTCGCTCATCACCAACCGCGCAGGGGCCTCCTTTTCAAAACCCACAGCGGCCCTCCCTCAGGAGGGCGTGAGAACTTCGTCCAGCTTCTTGATCAGCCCTTCCACCCTTTGTCGTACTTGTTCTGCTCGCGTCCCAGGTTCTGTCTCTTGCTCCTTGAAGAGCTCGTCCGCTATGTTTAGCGCCGTCAGCACCGCGAGCTTGGACGTGTCCACGTGCGGCGACACCTCGGCCAGCTCTCGCATCCGCCGATCCACGAACCGGGCGAGCTCTTCCACGCGCTCGCTCCCCTCCGTGGCGCGTAACTCGAATCGCCGTCCGAAGATCTCTACCGTCGTCTGACTGCTCACGGTCGGCGCACCCTTCCTGAACCGAGTATACACCGACCGTCAAACCCCGGGAGATGAGGCGCTTCAGCGGCTCTTGGGGGTCTCGTCGGCGGGCGCGCTGTCGTTCTTCATCACGACCCGGCCGTCGAGCTTCGCGCCCTGCACGATATGCAGCGCAGGCGCCGAGACGTCGCCCTTGACGACCGCGCTCGCCAGGAGCTCGACGAGCTGGGTGGCGGCGACGTTACCGATCAGGGTGCCGGCGATGCGGACGACCGTCGCCTGGACCTCGGCCTCGACGGTCGCACCCTGCACGATCTCGAGCGGGGCCTCGAGCCGGACCGTACCCTTGACGCCGCCGTCCACGCGCACCGCGCCGCCGCCGGTAACCGCGCCCTCGATTCGCGTCTGCCGCGCGATCAGAGTCGTGTTTGCCGCCTGGCGCGGATCCAGAGCCGACGCCTCGGTCTCTCTGGCCAAGGGGACCTCCGAGCCCGAAGAGGTGGAGCGGGCAACGGGATTTGAACCCGCGACTTTCAGCTTGGGAAGCTGACACTCTACCAGCTGAGTTATGCCCGCTCACGCCCGACTGGGCAACGGCGAAGGTAGCGTGGGGCCTGCAACGCTGTCAAGCCGGCCTTGCAGCAACGGACGGGACAGCCTAGGATGCCGGCGCACGCTGGAGGAAACGATGAGGATGCGGGTGCTCGTAGCTGCGCTGTTCCTGCTGGCCTCCTCGGCCATGGCCGCCGAGAAGAACGAGGTGATCGAGAAGTCGTTCCCGTCGCACGCCGGCAAGGTCGTGCTGGTGGACGCGGGACCCCTCGACCTGTACGTCCGGGCCTCCGACATCCCGGAGATCCGGCTTCGGGTCCAGCTGATCGCCGACGCCCTCAGCTCGTCGAAGGCTGTGGCGTGGGTCGACGCGCACCGCCCGACGATCGAGGACACCGACGGCCAGCTCCGCATCACCGCGCCGAGCCCCGCAGGGATCAGCCTGTTCAAGGGAGTCCTCGTCACCAGGGCCCGCATCGAGCTGACGCTGCCGCCCAACGTCCGCCCCGACCTCTCGACGGGATCGGGTTCGCTGCGCGCCGAGGGGGAGTTCCCCGACGCGCGGCCGCTGCGCCTGCGCACCGCGTCGGGCGACAGCGAGTTCACGGGGTGGGCGCCCGAGGTCGAGGCGCGCTCGACCTCGGGCGACATCCTCCTGCGGGCGAGCCGCGCCTTCGAGAAGGTGATGGCGCGGTCCGCGTCCGGGTCCGTCGAAATCTCGGGCGGGGCGCGCAGCACGCGCTGCGACACCTCCAGCGGCGACGTCCGCCTCCTGGGGCTGCTCGGCCCGGTCGGCATCGCCACGACGTCGGGCAACATCGTCGCCCGCTTCGACGCGCTCGCGCCCGGCGAGGAGGTCCGCATCAACACGACCTCGGGGCGTGTCAGCGTGTCGCTGCCGCCGGGAAGCGAACCCGGGGGGGAGCTGAGCAGCAGCAAGGGCGAGATCCGCTCGGCGTTCCCCGGCACGAGCGACCCGAAGACGGTCCGCCTGGATCTCTCGGGGAACGGGCCGAAGGTGTTCGTGACGACGAGCTCTTCCCGGATCGAGCTGTTCTGACGCGCCGGGCCGCGCCCGGACCCGGCCGGCTTTACGGCGGCGGGGTCGCATGCTAGACTTCGCGCTCCTGGTGGGGCCGTAGCTCAGCTGGGAGAGCGCCAGAATCGCACTCTGGAGGTCGCGCGTTCGATCCGCGTCGGCTCCACCAACCTGCAGACTCCCCGCCTTCATCCGTATCCGGCTGGTCACATCCTCCGCCGGAGGACTGCGCCACCGCGGGCACCGGACCACCGCTGGGAACAAATCCGCACCCAGGACGTATGTTGCTTCGACGGCCCGGGGGCGAGTCGAAGGGTTGGCCCAGCTCGCGCCGGCGCCGCCGGGGAGCGCTCCCGCCATCCCGGAGTGTCCGAGGGGGCGGGCGACGGCCGGCGCGCGACGGCGCCGGGGGGACGGTGACGATGCGGCGCAGACGAGTCTGGGTGATTGTCGGCGGGGTGATCGTGGCCCTGGTCGGGGGTGGGTATTACCTGTCGTACCGGAAGTCGCACGCGCCGACCGAGGTGGCAGTCGCCAAGGTCGCGCTCGACGACGTCGTCGCCAAGGTGACGGCCAACGGCAAGATCCAGGCGGAGCGGAAGGTCGACCTCGCCGCCCTCGTCATGGGCCAGATCGTCAACCTGGCGGTGCGCGAGGGCGATCCGGTCAAGACCGGGGACTTCCTCCTCCAGATCGACAAGACCCACGCGGCGGCCGAGGAGGCGGGCTCGGCGGCGGCGCTCTCCGCCAGCCAGAGCCAGCTCGACTCGGCCCGGGCCGCCCTCGAGCAGGCCCAGGGCGACTTCCAGCGGGCGGAGGAGAACTACCACTCCGGGATCATCCCGGAGGCCGACCACCAACACGCACGCGCCGCTCTCGACACCGCCCGCGCCGCCTACGCGACCGCCCAGCACCAGATCGAGCAGAGCCGGGCCGTGCTCAACGCCTCCCGCGACGACCTCTCGAAGACCACGGTCCGCTCCCCGATCGACGGGATCATCACCGCACTCCGGATCAAGGCCGGTGAGGTCACAGTCGTGGGGACGATGAACAACCCCGGAACCCAGCTCATGACGATCTCGGACATGGCCACGGTGCAGGCGGTGCTCATGGTCGACGAGACCGACACGCCGGCGATCGCCCTCGGCCAGAAGGCCGTTCTCACCATGGACTCGTACCCCGACCGCCGCTTCGAGGGGGTGGTCACGGAGGTCGGCTCCTCACCGATCGCGAAGGACGACGTCGAGCTTGTGGGGCTGACCACGACGTCCGACGCGATCAACTTCAAGGTCCGCGTCAAGCTCCTGGACCCGCCGCCGAGCATCCGGCCGGGGTTCTCCGTGACCGCCGACATCATCACCGGGACCCGGTCCAAGGTGCCGGCGATCCCGCTGGCGGCGGTGGTCGTCCGTGACTCGCCGAAGGGCGACAAGGACGTCACCGGTCGGCTCAAGACGGAGCAGGGCGTCTACACCGTCGTGGGCGGGCGGGTTCACTTCGTCCCGGTCAAGACCGGCCTCTCGGGCGAGCTCCAGATCGAGGTCACCGACGGTATCGGTGTCGGGACCGAGGTCGTGACCGGCCCGTTCAAGACGCTGAGGACGATCAAGGACGGCGACCGCGTGAAGCCGATGACGGAGGAGAGGCGCAAGGCCCTGGAGGCGGCCGACGCGGCGGCCACGTCGTGAGCGATGAGCCCCCACGACCTCGTCCTGACGTCGCTCGCCGCACTGAAGCGGCACAAGCTGCGCTCAGGCCTGACGCTTCTCGGCGTCGTCATCGGCGTGATGACGGTGGTGTCCGTCGTGTCGATCATCGCGGGCCTCAACACGTACGTCGCCACGAAGCTGACGAACCTCAACCCGGACGTCCTGGTGTTCACCAGGTTCGGGATCATCCGGAGCCGCGCGGAGTTCATACTCGCGGCTCGCCGCAAGGCGCTGACCATGCGGGAGACGAACCTCGTGGCGGAGGAGTGTCGGAGCTGCGCCGCGGTTGGGGCCCAGACCGGCGAGGTCGCGACCGTCCACGCCGGCAACCGGAAGCTGTCCGGAGTCCAGATCACCGGCTACACCGCGAACGTCGATTCGATGCTGAACCTGGACATCGCCGCCGGGCGTTTCTTCAACCCGGCCGAGGAAGCGCACGCCGCGCCGGTGGCCGTGATCGGCGCCGACGTCAAGGACCAGCTCTTCCCCAGGCTCGATCCGATCGGCCGGACGGTGATGGTGCGCGGGTATCCGCTGCGGGTCGTCGGCGTGCAGACGCGGCTCGGCCAGTTCCTCGGCCAGGCGCGCGACAGCGTGATCTTCGTGCCGATCACCCTCCTCCAGAAGGTGTTCACGAACGACAACGGCGTGGCGATCTTGGTCCGGCCGATCGGCGGCATGGCCGCGATCGACCGGACGCAGGACGAGGTGCGGAGCATCCTGCGGTCGGTCCGCAAGACGGGGTTCAAGGACGCCGACCCGTTCGGGATCGTCGGGTCCGAGGCGATCAAGAGCCTGTGGGCCTCGATCAGCCAGGGAGCGTTCGCCGTCATGATCCTGGTCTCGGGGATCTCCCTGGTGGTCGGCGCCATCGTCATCGCCAACATCATGTTCGTCTCGGTGGTCGAGCGCACGCGAGAGATCGGCGTGCGGAAGGCGCTCGGTGCGCGCTCGCGCGACATCCGCCGTCAGTTCCTGCTCGAGTCGGCACTCCTCGCCACGGCCGGCGGCTTCGTCGGCGTGGTCGCGGGGGCGCTCGTGGCGATGGCGGTGAACGTCTACTTTCCGGCCGAGGTCAAGCTCCAGTTCATCGTCCTGGGGCTGGCCGTCGCCACGGTCACCGGTCTGCTCGCGGGCCTGGCGCCCGCGGCGGCGGCCGCCCGCAAGCAGCCGATCGAGGCGCTCCGCTACGAGTGAGGTAGGACCGTGAGCCCGCTGACCTCCATGTACCTCCGCCGCGGCTTCCCGGAGGCCGCGCGCATGGCGCTCAAGGCGATCCGCGCCCACAAGCTCCGAGCCGCCCTCACCGTCCTCGGGATCGTCGTCGGCGTCGCCACGGTCATCGCCATGGTGGCGATCGTCTCGGGGTTCAACAACAACGTGATAGGGACGCTGCAGGCGTTCGGCGCGAGCCGCGTCGAGTTCCAGAAGTACGAGGACCGGTTCGGGCCGGGCGGACCGAACTTCGACGAGGAGAAGCGCCGGCGCAACCTGAGCGTGGCGGACGTCGAGGCGATCCGACTCCAGGTGCCCGAGGCCAAGACGGTGTCGTACCGCATGGCCGACGACGGCGGCGTCATCCACGTCAAGCACGCCAACCTCGAGGCCAACCTGCCGTACGTGCTCGGGACCGACGAGAACTACCCGGTCGCGATGGCATATCCCGTCGCGCGCGGGCGGTTCTACACGGCCACCGAGGTCGGGCACAGCGCCCCGGTTGCGGTCCTGGGCGCCGACGTGCGGGAGGCGATCTTCCCCAACGAGGACCCGATCGGCAAGGACATCACGGTGAACGGCGCGCGCTATCGCGTGGTCGGGGTCCTGTACAAGAAGGGGGAGCAGTTCGGGTACTCGCCCGACAACAAGGTGCTGCTGCCGTTCCCCACATTCGAGCGCCAGTTCTCCCCGATCGTGCGCGACAACGGCATCATCATCGCGATCCTGCCCCGGCACTCCGAGGACCTCCAGGTCGTGATCGACAAGACCACCGAGGTGCTCCGGCACCGGCGCAAGGTGCCGTTCAACAAGCCGAACGACTTCGCCGTCAACACCCCCGACCAGCTCATCGCGCAGTTCAAGGCGATCACCGGAGGCGTGACCGGGGCGATGGTCTTCATCGCCCTCATCTCGCTCATCATCGGCGGGGTCGGAGTGATGAACATCATGCTCGTGTCGGTCACCGAGCGCACGCGCGAGATCGGCGTGAGGAAGGCGGTGGGGGCGCTGCGCCGCGACATCGTCGCGCAGTTCCTGACCGAAGCGGTCGCCCTGTCGTCCCTGGGCGGCGTGATCGGCGTCGCGCTCGGAATCGCCGCCGCCGCGGGGGTGCGGGCGGCGGTACCGTCGCTGCCGACCGACGTGCCGGTGTGGTCGCCGCTGGTCGGCCTGAGCGTCTCGATGGGGGTGGGGATCTTCTTCGGCCTGTGGCCGGCGGTCAAGGCCTCGCGCCTCGATCCGGTCGAGGCGCTGCGCTACGAGTGACACTCTCCGGCGGTATCATCGCGACATCAAGCGCCGACGCGGTCCCGGGCCACCGTCGCGGCGCGCCTGGAGGCGATGAGATGGGAAAGGTCGCGCTCGTCACGCACAAGGGAGCTTCGATCGTCAAGGTGGACCTCTCCCATACCGCCAGCGTGGAGGAGAACCTCGAGGTGCTGGAGCAGGCCAAGGCGATCATCGGCGCCAAGCCGCCCCGGTCCGTGCTGCTGCTCACCGACGTGACGAAGGCGTTCTTCAACGCGCGCGGGATCGCGGCGATCAAGGAGTGGAGCGCCTGGAACACCCCCTACCTGAAGGCGAGCGCCGTGCTCGGGATCTGGGGGATCTACCGCATCGTCTACGAGGCGGTGGTCAAGCTCGTCGGGCGCGAGATCGTGTGCTTCGACACCGAGGCGGACGCGCTCGACTGGCTGGCAGACCGGTAGACGTCTGCCGCCGCGCCGGCCGCGGAGGACAGCCCGCGTGTCGGATCTCACACCCACGGGCCCACCGCGTCTTTGACAGGCCCGGACGTGTTAACTATCCTCTCGCAATAAGGAGAACGCCAATGGTGCCGACCTACGTCTCACTCCAGCGGAGCGGTGTGGCGGGCAGGTCCTCCTTCCTCCTTCTCTCGCTCGCGGCCGCCGTGGTTCTCGCAGGCTGCGCCTCCGGCGGGCGCGTCGCGACCCCGCAGGCCGTCCCAAACGACCCCGAGCTCGGGAAGGGCCTCGATCAGCTCGCTCGCGCCTACGAGACGCTCGACGTCAACCGGATCATGCCGCTCTACGCCGCCGGCGACTACGCTCTTTCCTGGGACACCCAGATGAAGTTCGCCACGGGCGCGGCCGAGCACCGGAACATCCTCACAACGATGCTCGGCGACGTGAAGGACTTCAAGGTCACGATGGACCCCAACTTCGAGGCATGGCGCGACGGCACCCGCGCATGGACCAGCCGCAAGTTCAAGGCTGTCGGAACGAGAAAGAACGGCGAGAAGATCGAGTACAGCGGGTGGCACAGCGCGATCTGGGACCAGAAGGATGGCCGTTGGCAGATCTGGTACGAGCACTTCGGCGGCAGCCCCCAGCGCGCCCAGGTCGCCTCGCCGCCCCCACCTCCGCCCCCGGCGCCCGTCGCGACACCGACCCCGCCGCCCGCGGCCGTGGCCCTCCCGTTCGGGGACGTCTTCTTCGACTTCGACAAGTGGGCGATCCGCAAGGACCAGATCGCCGCCCTCGACGTCGACGTGGACCTCCTGAAGAAGAACCCCGACGTCCGCGTGCTCATCGAGGGGCACTGCGACGAGCGCGGCGGCGAGACGTACAACCTCGGCCTCGGCGAGCGGCGCGCGACCGCGGTCCAGAAGTACCTTCTCGCCAAGGGCGTCGAACCGGAACGCGTGGCCACGGTGTCGTACGGCAAACGCAAGCCGTTCGAGTCGGGCACGGGCGAGCAGGTGTGGAGCAAGAACCGGCGCGCGCACTTCGTGCAGCTGCAGAAGTAGCTGCTCGCCGAGTCCCGCGAGCCGGTCCCAAGCAGGGATCGCCCGGCGACGTTCCGTCCGAGTGTCCTGCCAGGTGAGGATCGGAGCGGCTGGGCGCGCTCCGCGGAGCGCGGATCACTCGCGAACGCAAGGTGTCTGCTGGCGAGCGTTCGAGGTGGCTTTTCCGTTGTTGGTGTGGTAACCTTATTAAAATGCGACCCGATCTACTCACAGAGCGTCGGAAAGGGAGGAAACAGGCTATGAGGAAGACCGTCATCTGCGCGTTGGCCCTGGCGCTGTGGGCCGGCGCGGCGTACGCCAACTTCGGCGCGCTGGACACCGTTCCGGCGGCCA
>DATKLI010000008.1:0-10468 GCA_035542455.1 Thermoanaerobaculaceae bacterium | reverse complement strand
GGCAGGCTGTGGAAGGCCGCGGCCGGCCGCGGCCTCCCACAGCCCTTGGAAAACCCCTGCGGGGCTTCCCAGAGGCTCGCTCGCCAAAGACGATCACTCCCTCGGCCCTCCCTTCGTACACCACGTCAGCGGACACTACTCGATGTTGACAGCCCTCGCTGTCACGGTGGGCGCCGCAACGTGGCTGCACATCTCGTCCCTACCAATGCTGGCAGTCGCATGCGGGTCGGTTGTGGCCGTTCACGCGCTCGACACGAGTTGGAAGCGACTCCTCCTCGCGGCGGCCGCGGCCAGCTTGGGAATCGGGTCTGCCCTCGTCTGGATCGTGCCGACCCTGGCCAATCTGCGGTGGCTGGCGGATTCGGCAGAGCGTCTCGGCCCGCTCGGCGCCCATGTGTTGTGGCGAACACTCACACTCGCCCCGGGCCTGCGTTTCGCCGGAGTACTCGTGTGGGTCAGTACGGCGGGGCTCGTCGCCCTCGCCCGCCGCAACCTGCGGCTCGCCACCGCGCTGGGCGTCCCGGCGGTCGTGTGGCTCGTGCTGGCGGTGTTTCCGCTCCCTGGCGGTCGCGTACTCGTCCAGCTCCAGCCGCAGAGGTTCGCCGTGGCCGCCGTGCTTTGGATGATCCCGTGCGCGACGGCCGCGATCACCTACCTCGCCGGGCGGCTCGAGCCGGTGGCAGCCGGGGTCGCGCTCGTGCCGGTTGCGGCGTTCGCCACCGTCTTCCAGCTCCTGCCTTGGATCAACGCCGCTGCGGGCGCCGTGAACGACGAGCCGTCGCTCGCCTCGCACTCGGGGCTGCCGCCCGACGTCGCCGCACTTGTCCGTTGGATCGGCGCGAGACCGCCCGACAGGCGGGTGCTCCTCGAGGACGCGGACGAAGTCGCGAACAGCGCGTACCACGGCACGTACGCCGCCGCCATGATCCCGCTCTGGACCGGTCGCCCGCTCCTGGGCGGGCCCGAGGGGCTGCCGTTCTGGCAGCAACGAGTCGATCTGGTGGACGGCGTGTGGCTCGGACACCGGTTCACGGAGCTCTCGGGTCAAGACCTGCGAGACCGGCTCGACCGCTACGCGGTGGCGTGGATCGTCGCCGTGCGGCCGGATACAATCCACTTCCTGAACGGGAAGCCGGACATCGTTACACGGGCCGAGGCCTGGTCCGGCTTCCAGACGTTTGCCGTCCGCGAACCGGCCGGACTCGCGACCGGCGGCGCCTCCGTGGAGCTCGCGTACGGCCGGATCGCGGTGCGCGGAGCGCGGGAGCCACGTACGCTGGTGCGCGTCCACTGGCATCAGACCGTGCGGACCGTGCCCGCCCTTCCGGTCGAGCGCGAGCCCTCGCCCGACGACCCGGTAGGGCTGGTCGTGGTTCGGAACGGCGCCGTGTCGGACTTCGAACTCCGGTTCGACTGAGCGCGGCAACGGGGCAGCGGCCAGATCACGCCGCTGGCGCGCGTCGTCGCGGGACTCTGCCCGCGGCAGCGGCGCCGCCGAGAGTGGGCCAGATGCAAGGAAGGCGAGCGGCGAGCGCCGGAGTGTAGCCGGAGGCTACATGAGGAGGCGAGGCGCGAGCCTGACGTAGCAGATGGTCCGCTGTCGACGGCGCTCTTGCGGGTCAGCGCTTGGGCAGCTTGGAGAGCAGCACCTCCACCGCCTTCTCCAACTGCTGGTCGCGCCCCGCCGCAACCTGCGCCGGCTCGTCCGCCACCACGTAGGTCGGGTTGAGGTGCTTGTTCTCCATGATGTCGCCCTGCATGTCCACCAGTGCGACCTCGGGGATCCCGAACACCAGGTTGCGGTCCTGCAGCCGCTCCCACCACACGGACGTGCACGTCCCGGGCACCTGCATCCCGACCGTCTCGCCGAGGCCGAGCTGCGTGTACGCCATCGGGAAGCAGTGGGCGTCGGAGTAGTTCCCCTCGCCCATGATCACGATCGACGGCTTCGTCCAGCGCGCCGACGGCTCGGAGCCGACCTGCTGGCCGCGCGGCACGTCCTTGGCGTAGACCTTGCCCGAGAGGAAGACCGTCAGTGCCTCGACCAGGTTGCCGCCGCCGTTCCAGCGCGTGTCGAGGACGATCGCCTCCTTGTCCACCGCGCGCCCGAAGATCTCCTCGAAGATCTCGCGGTAGGCGCCGTCGTTCATCCCGCGGATGTGCGCGTACCCGAGTCGGCCTCCGGACAGCCTCTCCACCTCCGCCCGCCGCGAGCGCACCCAGCGCTCGTACAGGAGGTGCGACTGCGCCATCCAGGAGATCGGCTTGACGCTCTCCTCCCAGCGCGCGCCCGACTTCGGGTCCAGCAGCGCGAGCCGCACCGGCGTGTCGGCCTTGTGGTTGAGCAGCGGGTACCAGTTCGCGCCGGCCGCGATCTTCGTCCCGTCGATCGCCTCGATCACGACGCCGGCCTTGATCCTCGTCCCCTCCTTCTGGAGCGGACCGCCCTCGATCACCTCGAGGATCGCCACGCCCGGCCCCGCGTGCTTGGGGTCGGGGAGGAACCCGAGCGCCGCCGTGGCGTCGCCCTCCTGCCGCATCGGCCGGTAGCGCCCGCCGGTGTGCGACGCGTTGAGCTCGCCCTGCATCTCGGAGATGAGCTCCGCGAAGTCGCGGTCGTTGTCGATGGACGGCAGGAAGCGGGCGTAGAACGCCTTGAGCGCCTTCCAGTCCACGCCGTGCATCTTCGGGTCGAGGAACTTCTCGTACGTCTGCCGCCACGCGTGCTCGAACATATACGCCCGCTCGGCCGCGGGGTTGACGTCCATCCTCGCGGACGCCTTGACCGGCGTGGCCTTGCCGGACTCGGTGTCGACGCTCATCAGCCGGTTGTCCGCCAGCACGAACGCCTCCTTCCCGTCCCGGTCGAGCTTGAAGCTCGCCTCCTTGGCGTCGAGCTTCGCGACGACCTTCACCTCCTTCTTGCGCGGGACGTACTTCCAGAGGTCGAACCCCTTCTCGAACTTCGCGAGGTAGTACACGGTCTCGCCGTCCGGCGAGATCTCCGCGCCGCCGAGGTCCGCGGACGCGAGCGTGAGACGGGCGATGCGGTCGTCGAGGCCGTCGAACTCGATCGCGACCGGCTCAGAGAGCTTCGGCGCCTTGGCCTCCTCGGCGCCCTTCTCCTTGGCCTTCTCGCCGGCCTTCTCCTTCCCCTTGTCCTTGTCCTGCTCCTTCTCCTTCGCCTTGAGCTGGTCGAAGGCGGCCTCGTCGAGGGTGAACCGGTCCCACGCCTTGCGGGTCAGGAACGCGGCGTACACGTCCTGCTCCCGTCCCTCGTTGGACTGGCTGCGCAGCCCGTGCCGGTCGGTGAGCCAGAACAGCACCTCGCCCTTCCGCGCGAAGTGCGGCACCACGTCCTCGTACCCGCTCTTCGTCACGTTGACGAGCTGCCCCTCGCCGGAGGACGGGATCAGGCCGACCTCGTTCGACCAGCGCGTGTGCGAGAGGAACTGCACCGCGAACCAGCGCCCGTCCGGCGACCACTCGTACCACTGGTCGCCGTCCTCGTACGAGTAGTTGACGTCGCCGGGGAGGATCGTGCGCGTCCTCCCCGTCTTGAGGTTCAGCACCTTGAGCGCCGTGCGCTCCTCGAGGTACGCGACCTCGGAGCCGTCGGGGGAGAAGTGCGGCTGGAACGTCTCCGCGCTGCTCTCCAGCACCGGGGTCTCCTTCAGCGCCGTCGCGTTGAAGAAGTTGGGCTCGTCCTTGTCGGTCAGGTCGGTGCGGTACAGCTTCCAGCTCCCGCCGCGCTCGGACGCGTACAGCAGCGAGCGGCCGTCGGGCGAGAAGCTCACCGAGCGCTCCTGCTCCGGCGTGTCGGTGATCTGCTTCGTCGTGCCGTGCTCGGTGGAGGCGACGAACACCTCGCCGCGAGCGACGAACGCGATCTCGCTGCCGTCCGGCGAGACGTCGAACTCCGTGACCTGGTCGCTCACGTCGGCCGGCTTCACCTCGACCTCGCGCCGGTCCGCCGCCACCTCGACGTCGAGCCTCCGGCTCTCCGCGCTCTCCGCCGGACGCACCCAGATCTCGCCGTCGAACGCGTAGCACAGGTCGCCGGCGCGCGACGAGCTCAGGAAGCGGACGGGGGAGCCCGTGTGCGTCGTCACCTGCACCGGGTGCTGCGGGTCCGCGAGGTCCATCTTCCACACGTTGAACGATCCGCTCCGTTCCGAGAGGAAGTAGAGCGACGAGTCGCCCGGCGCCCACACCGCCTGCCGGCTGTCCGACCCCGGCCTCGTGAGCTGCGTGTGCGTGCCGGTGGCCGCGTCGTACACCCAGACCTCGCGGTTGAACGACGAGTTGTCGTGCTTCCGCCACTCGTGCTCGTACCCCTTGACGTTCGTGTAAGCGAGGCGCTTGCCCGCGCTGTCGAAGACCGCGAACAAGGCCGGCGTCGTGAGGATCTGCTCGGGCATTCCCCCGTCGAGCCCGACTCGGTAGAGCTCGGGCTGCGCGGGCGTCGGGAACTGCACGTTCGTCGCCGAGTCCAGGATCGCTGCGCTGAACAGCACCGCCTTGCCGTCGGGCGTGAAGCTCGTGGGGACCTCGTCGGCCGAGTGGAACGTCAGCCGCTTCGCCTCGCCCCCCTCCGCCGGCATCACGAAGACGTCGAAGTTGCCGTAGCGGTCGGAGGCGAACGCGATCTTCGTCCCGTCCGGCGACCACACCGGCGTGGTGTTGTAGGCGTCGCTGAGGGTCAGCGGCTCCGCGGTGCCGCCGGTCGCCGGGACCTTCCACAGGTTGCCGTGGTAGCTGAACGCCACGGTCTTGCCGTCGGGCGAGATCGCCGGGTAGCGCAGCCACAGCGCGCGCTGCGCCCCAGGCGCAGCTGCCGCCGCCAGCGCTCCGACTACGAACACCACGAGCATCAACGCGTTGCGACCGCGAACCGTTTCGGGCATTTCCCCTCCTCCGGGCAGGACTCGGCCGCCGGGTCCCGGCGACCCGGGAAGTCTACGCACAATCGGGCCCGAGGTTCCACCCCGGCCAGCAGACGACGCCGACAGCTCTCCCCCTTCCACCCGCCCGGCTCACAGCCGACAGCTCCCCCCTCCCGCGCCAAGTAACGTAGCCCGCGCGAGGTTGTATGCTGCGATGAATGAGCAGTTAGCAGTTAGCTGTCGGCTGTCAGCTGTGAGCTGTGAGCTTCCAAGTGGGCGGACGACTGCCGCAACCAGCGCCTACCCGGCGGTGAGGCGAAGCACCTCGACCAGCATCTTTGCGGCGTTCTCCATGTCGCGGACGGCGACGCACTCCTCGGTGGAGTGCTCGTTCTGCGCGCCGATCCCGACCACGGCCATCTCGATCCCGTGGTTGTTGTAGATCGACGCGTCGGTGAACCCGGTGATGAACACGGTCTTGGCGTCGATCCCGACGGTCGCGAGCGCGCGCTTCGCGATCCGGACCGACCAGGCGTCTTCGGGGATCCGCACTGCGCGGCACTTCTCGTCGGCGACGATCTCGACGCGCGCCCCGGCCGCCTCGACCTCGGCGCGGATCGTGCGCGCCATCTCCTCCGCGAGCGCCGCCGCCTTGCCGTGGTCCCCGGAGCGGCACTCCGCCAGGAACGTGCACTCCGCCGGGACGCCGTTGCGGATCAGCCCGCCGGCGATCACGCCGACGTTGGCGGTGGTCTCGTTGTCGAGCCGCCCGAGCCGAAGCGCGGCGATCGCCTTCGACGCGGCGCGAATCGCGTTGATCCCCTTCTCGGGCTCCATCCCGGCGTGCGACGCGCGCCCCGTGACCTTGACGTCCAGCGCGACGTACGTCGGCCCGCCGATCACGATCGTGTCGAGCGTGTCGTTGTCCATCAGGAACCCCCGGCGCGCCGAGATGCGGGAGAAGTCCATCGCCCGGACGCCGAGGAGCCCCACCTCCTCCTGGCGGCTCACCGCGAACTCCACCGGCGGGCGCACCGGCGCCGTGCGGAGCGCCTCGAGCACCTCGGCGATCCCCGCCTTGTCGTCGGCGCCGAGGATCGTGGCGCCCTTCGAACGGATGACGCCGTCGCCGCCGAGCGCCGGCTCGATCCCGACGCCGGGCTTGACGGTGTCGCCGTGACACGAGAGCAGGATCGCCTCGGCCGCGGAGCTCCCCTTGGCGGGGAACCTCGCGATCAGGTTGCCGTACGCGTCGAGGTCCGCGGCGGCGCCCATGGCGCGCAACTCGCGGAGCAGGTACTCCATGAAGCGGGCCTCGTTCCCGGACTCCGAGTCGATCCGAACCATCTCCATGAACTGGCGAACCATCCGCTCCGACATCGGGCACCTCCCTCGCGCATCGCGGCTCGGCACAGGGTACGGGCTTCGGAGCGCCGGGGCAACCCGCCACCTCCGGCCTCCGGGCCGCGGCTCACATCGACGCGTCCTGCACGATGACCCACCGCCCGTCCCGCCGGAGGAAGACGAGCAGCGTCAGCCCCGTGCGCTCCGAGCCGTCCGCCGACGTGAGCGTCCAGCGCGCGACCACGCTGACGGCGTGCACCCGGGAGGGGACGGCGTCTCCGAGCAGCGTCGCCTCGTTCCCCCACGCCTCGCGAACCTCGACCGGTGCGAGCGTCAACGTCCCCATCGCCGCGCGGCTCGGGTAGCGGGCCGCGTACCGGTCGAGAACCGCCTGCCGCCCGCGCACCAGCCCTGACGGCGTGAGGAAGACGGCGGCGGCGTCGTACACCGCACAGAACGCCGGCAGGTCGCCGCGGTTCCACGCGTCGGCCTGAACCTCGAGCAGACGAGTCACCTGCTCCCGGGCCTGGGCGACCTGCCGCTCGTGCCCGACGCGGTACCAGAGCGAGCCGCCCGGGTCGTTCACGTACGCCGGCGGCGTTGCGATCGCGGCGTCGGCGAGCACCTCGTCGGCCCGAGCGAACCGGTACCCGCGCGACTCCAGCCACGAGAACAGCGCGTCCCACTGCGCGGCTCCCACCTCGTTCGCGTGCAGCAGCAGGATCTGCGGCACGGGCCGCTCGAACAGGTCGTCCCCCGTCTCGGTCTGCGACACCACCTCGACCCGGAGCGCGGCCTGGTACTCCTCGGCGACCCGCGCCATCGCCACCGCGTCGCCCGCCCGGCGCGCCGTCACCCAGCGCTCCTCGTACGACCAGTCCTGGTCGTCGATCGTGACCGGCACCGCCGTCTGCCCCGACCGAGCGAGGTACGCGCGCATCGCGTCGAGCTTCGCCTCGGTGTTCCCCTCGCGCAGGTACGGGAACCGGAAGAACCGCAGCGCGCGTCCGTGCCTCCCCAGCAGGGCTGCGAGCCCCGCGCGGCCCGCCTCGGCATCGGCGACGTACTCGTCGGCCGCGGTCCGGGAGAGGTCGAGGTGGCTCCTGGTGTGATTCCCGAGCTCGTGGCCGGCAGCCAGCCAGCGCTCGAGGAGCGCGACGTCGGCGTCGCCGGCGACGTTGCCCCAGATCACGAACCCGATCGCCGGCACGTGGTGCCTGGCGAGCACCGCGAGCAGCCCGTCCGTGATCCGCTCGCGCTCGGCCGAGTCCGTGTGAAGGCGCCCCGACGCCACGGGCAGGTCGTCCACCGTGACCAGCAGCGGCCGCGAAGGCGGGGGGTCGCTCGCCGTCGCCGCAGCCGCCACCGCCACGAGCCCGACTCCCGCCAACGCGCACAGTCTGTCCATCGCGACCTCCTCGGGGCGGCTCCCCCCTCGCCTGCGAAAACGGTAACACGGCGACTGCTGGCCCGACCCCGTTCTGCACGCCGAGGCGACCGAAGAGAACGCCTGCTTTCGCGGTGCCGCTTGCCATCGGAGCGGAAGTGTGCGACATTACGGGTCCCGCAGCTTCGACGTCATCTCCGAGTGATCTGCCGAGGCGGCTCGAACACGATGGTGGGCCCCAGCGGCCCGGACGGCAGCCTCGCCGGCAAGTCTCCCGTTCCCCGATTCGCCGGAACCGAACCCGACGGCGCGGAGCGCGCACAGGCGCGCCCGCCCGCAGAAAGAAGATGTGTGCAGATGAGCTTCAACGACTTTCCTCTCGACCCCGCGCTGCTGCGTGGGATCTCCGATCTCGGCTTCACGGACCCGACCCCGATTCAGCGGGCAGCCCTGCCGGAGGCACTGGCCGGCCGGGACATCCTGGCCGCCGCCATGACCGGCAGCGGGAAGACCGCCGCGTTCGCGTTGCCGATCCTGCAGCGACTCAGCCAGAAGAGCGCCGGCGCAACGCGCGCCCTCGTCCTCACCCCTACGCGCGAGCTCGCCGCGCAGGTGCGGGAGCACCTGGCTCTCCTGGGACGCCGAACGACCGTCCGATCGGTCGCGGTGTTCGGCGGCGTCAAGCCGGGACCGCAGGAGCGCGCCCTGCGCGCCGGTGCCGACGTCGTCGTCGCCACGCCGGGACGCCTCCTCGACCACATCGGCGAGGGCGCCGCGCGCTTCGACCGACTCGAGATCCTCGTACTCGACGAGGCCGACCGCATGCTCGACATGGGGTTCCTGCCGGACGTCCGGCGCATCCTCGCGAAGCTGCCGGCGCGGCGCCAGACGATGCTGTTCTCGGCGACGCTCCCGGAGCCGATCGTGAAGCTGTCGCGCGAGGTCCTGACCAATCCGACACGCATCGACGTGGGGCGTCCGGCGGCGCCGGCGACCGGCGTCACGCACGCGGTCTTGCCGGTCCCCGAGAAGCTCAAGGCCGCCCTGCTCGTCGAGCTGCTCCGCCGGGACGAGATCGGAACGGCTCTGGTGTTCACGCGCACGAAGCACCGCGCGAACCGGCTCGCGCTCCACCTCGACAAGGCGGGGATCGCCTGCGACCGCATCCACGGCAACCGCAGCCAGGCGCAGCGCGAGAGCGCCCTCGCGGCGTTCAAGCGCGGACGCCTGCGCATCCTGGTCGCCACCGACCTTGCGTCGCGCGGCCTCGACGTCGCCGGCCTGCCGCATGTGGTCAACTTCGACGTGCCGGCCCAGGTGGACGACTACATCCACCGCGTCGGCCGCACGGCCCGCGCCGAGACGACGGGCACGGCGGTGACGCTGGCGTCCCCGAGTGACGAGCAGGCGATCACGGCCATCGAGCGCGCCGTCGGCCGGCGCATCCCCCGCCGAACGCTTGCGGGCTTCGATTACGCCGAGAAGCCTGCCGAGAGCCTTGAGGTTCCGATAGCGGAGAGGATCGCCGCGATCCGCGCGCCGAAGGCCGAGGAGCGCGCTCGCACCCGTGCGAACGCCGAACGGCGGGCCGGCGCGGACCCGGCGGGCGGCGCCGCGAGGAACGCAGGCGGGGCACGCCCGGCCGCGGCTCGAACGTACGGCGGCCGCGCGCACGCCCGTCCGGGCTCCTGGCGCAGGCGCAGCGGGCGGTAGGCCGCCGCGCGAGCCCTTCCGGGCCCGGGAGCGCCGGCCCCGACCTGTTCCCGCTGCTCAGCTCCCGATGAGCCGCGGCACCCGCCGCTCGGGGGTCTCCTCGACGAGGCGGTCGAGCAGCGCGGAGCACGAGTTGCTCATCTCGACCTCGAACTGCTCCACCCTCTGGATGAGATGGTTGTGAAGCCACACCGCGGGGAGCGCGACGAGCAGGCCGAGCGCCGTCGTCACGAGCGCCTCGGCGATCCCCGCCGCCACGCTCGCGATCCCGGTCGTCTGCGTCCGCGCGATCTGCGCGAAGGCGTTGATGATCCCGATCACGGTCCCGAACAGCCCCACGAACGGCGCCGTCGCGCCGATCGTGGCCAGGCCGCCCGTGCCTCGCCTGAACTCCGCCGCCGCGACCAGCGCCGCCCGCTCGGCCGCGTGGCGGGCGGACTCGAGCGCCACGTCGGCGGGAAGCTCGGGGAGAGCGGCCTTCCGGCGGTACTCGGCGATGCCGGCCGAGACCACCCTGGCGAGGTGGGACCGCGAGTAGCTCCGGGCGCACGCCGCAACGTCGTCCGCCACGCCTTCGCGCAGCAGGCGCTCGGCCTCGCCGGAGAACCTCATCGACTGACGTCGGGCGCGGGCGTACGCCACCAGGCGCTCCCCGGCCACCGACAGCGAGTACACCGACATGGCCAGGAGGAGCAGCGCGACGCCCTTCGCGAGCCCGCCCATCTGACCCCACAGAACCAGCAGGTTGAGCGACATGGCCTCCTCCCTTCGCCCGGGCCGGCGTGCCCTGCGGCCCCGCGGCCCGCCTGCCTCTTGGACACGCGTGCGCGCCGGCGCGAAACCGGCGCCGCGGGTCGCACGCGCGGACGGGAATTTCCCCCGGTCTCCCCCGTTGCACGTTCCAAGTTGAGACCGATGCCGACCCCCCTCGCGCCCTCCGGCGTGGCGCTCCGCGCGGCGCCGCGGGGCGGGATCGGTCCGGAGGGACACCGTGGCCTCCAGCCGTGACGCTGCCGCAGCGGAGCTCCGCGACCACCGGCGCATGGCCCGCCGGCAGGCGGCGCTGCTCCGTCTCTCGGGTGAGATCGCCGCCGCGCACGACGAGGCTGCCGTCTGCGAGAGCGTGGTCCGCGGGCTC
>DATKLI010000007.1:0-6464 GCA_035542455.1 Thermoanaerobaculaceae bacterium | reverse complement strand
CCCGAGATTCCTGGCCCCTGCGCGCGGAGACCAGCCGGGGCCCTCACGGGTGCTGCCACCAGATCGTCAGCGAACCGGGCGGAGGCAGAGGGCAGGTGTCGTACAGCGTGTCCCCCTCCTGTCCCGAGATCACCACGGCGCTGCCGTAGTTCCACCCGCCTCCGTGGTGGAACACGTTGTTGTCGCATTCCGTGAACCACGCGGACAGGTTCTGAACGCCCCACCCCAGATCGCCGCCGAACGCCTTCGCGACCCCGTTCCAGATGTTCATCGTGGTGTGGTAGCCGTACGTCCCGCGGAGACCCTGGAAGATCGTGAACCACACGTCGAACGGCGAGGCCGGCGCCTGGTAGTCGAACCCGTACGGATCGCCGGGCGCGGGGATGACGTCGCACGACTGCCACACGACGTAGTCGGTGAGCTCCGACGGCGTGTGGTAGCCGCCGAACCCCGTGATCAACGGGAGGTCGATCACATCGCAGCAGTTCTGCAGCGTCGTGATGGTCCAGGGGGCGCCGTGCCCCTCGATGAGCGCGAAGTTCACCGACCCGGGGAAGTTGGGGCTCTGGTCCGTGGGCGGGCTTCCGGTCGGCTCCCACAGCCAGGGGTAGTTCCAGTAGAACTGAGCGTTGGTCACCGTCGGCATCGACGGGACGAACACGCGGAGCGCCGCGTTGGCGGCGTCGATGTTGGCGCCGAACCCCTGTGCGTCGACCAGCCATCCCTGATTGTCGTTGCGCAGGACGTAGCGCCCGTACTGGATCGTCTGCGGCACCTCGCACGCGGGAGGTAGCGGCGGTGTTCCCTCGCCGGGCTGGACGGCCGGTGGGAGGTCGAGGATCGGGAAGTTGAGGATCGGCTCGGGCGTGCGCTGCACCGCCGGCACTAGGAAGTTGATCCCGGTGTGCGTTCCGGCGGGCCCGACGAGCAGCACGTCGAAGAGGTACGCCGGCTGCACGACGTTCATCCCCTGCTCGTAGTAGATGAGCCTTTCGGAGAGGAGGCGGCCGCGCAGGCCGGCCACAGCTGCCGCCGGGGCCGACGCGCCGCCCTTCCCGCCGTCGTCGTCGTCGCCGAATCGGACCGGGTACGGGAACTCGGTCATGAACTGCTTGAGCGCGTCGCCCTTCGAGATGATCTGGACGTCGGTTCCGCCCGGCGCGATCGGCCTGAGCCCGACCGTCCCGCCGGCCACGCCGCCGGCGTCCAACTGGACCGAGAGGATCGAGGTCGGCCCGTACACCTCCAGCCCGTCGAGGATGCGGACGAACTCGACGGTGCGCAGCACGTCCATCGCCTCGCCGATCTGGACCGCCGGGAGCAACTGCGCGCTGACCGTGGCCCCTGTCGCGCCAGCCGGGGGCCCCGCCTGCGCCGGCTGCTCCGTGAGCGTCACGATCCCCGCCACGGTGAGCTCGCCCGCTCCACCTGAGCCGCCGATCTGGTTGAGGAACCCCATCGCCATCCGCCGCGTGTCCCTCCGGGTCGGGAGCGAGTTCGGGCTCGGGGGGTGGGCGAGGTCGGGGAAGATCCGCACGCTGCCGTCGGCGAAGAACCCGCGCACGTGCCCGGCGGCGTCCTCGAACGCGATCGGCCCCTGGGCAGGACCTGGGTCGGCAGCGCCCGGGGTCCCGACCGGCTCGAGGCCGAACGAGCCGGCGATCGCGATCGCGCCGCTGACGTTCACGAGCGGCGGCATCAGGTCGTAGATGCGGTACCGGGAGTGACGGGGTCCGCCGCCGCCGCCCCCGTCGGCAATCGCGGTCCCGGCGGGGACCGCGAGGAACAGCAAGGCGCAACCGGAGAAGAGCGCACGGCGAAGCCACAACACCTTGTCGCGCATCACCTTGTCTCCTTTCGGGCGGTCCAACCGGGGGGTCCCGATCGGCGATTCCTGGTTCGACGACTCATTCGCATCGCCGCGTGAGTCGGGTCACAATCGACCTCGCTCTGGCGACGCACCTCGGGCGCCTCACCGCCGCGCCGGGCGGCCGATTCAGGCCGCTTCGCGCCGCACGAGATCGAGTAACGGGATTGCGACCGATTCGCGGATTAGCGCGCTGTCACCGGTCCTTGTCAAATTCGGAAATTTAAGTCATGATTTCATCGTTGCGGCGGTCGGGCGCGAACGCAGCGCCCCCAAACCGGCGAGGAGACCCATGAAGATCACGGCGACCGAGGAGTACGGGATGCGCTGCATGCTGCAGCTCGCGCTGCAGCAGGGGCGGACCGTGTCGCTCTCCGAGCTCGCGGCGGCCGAAGGGATCGCCGTGCCGTTCGCCGCCAAGGTGCTGCTCCGCCTGCGGCGTGCCGGCCTTGTGGCGGCGACGCGCGGCCGGCACGGCGGGTACGTGCTGACCGCCGACCCTCAGCGAATCACCGTGCTGCGCGTGCTCGAGGCGCTCGGAAAGCCGCTGTTCGACTCGACGTTCTGCCGCGACCACGGGAGCCCCGACGCGAGCGCGTGCACCCGTCTCACCGACTGCTCGCTGCGGCCGGTGTGGGCGCACCTGGATGCCCTGCTCAAGCGGTTCTTCGAGAACGCAACGCTCGCCGACCTCGCGGCCGGTGAGCGTCGTGCCGACAGACATCTGCAGGAGCGCTGGCCGCTCACGGTCCCCGACGGGTGGAGAGAGCCGGCCGGCGTGCGGTCGAGAGAGAGAGGCGCGTGATGAAGAGCTCTTCAAAGCCGGTATTCGAGTGCGCCGGCGTGCACATCCACATCGGGGAGAAGGAGGTCGTGAAGGGTGTGGACCTCACCGTGCTCCCCGGCGAGATCCACGCGATCATGGGCCCCAACGGCTCCGGGAAGTCCACCCTGGCGAACGGCCTGATGGGCCACCCGGCGTACGCGGTCGAGGGCGCGATCAGGCTGGCGGGCGAGGACGTCGCCGCGATGACCCCGGACGAGAAAGCCCGCAAGGGGATGTTCCTCGCGTTCCAGTACCCGGTCGCGGTCCCCGGCGTGACGGTGGCTTCGTTCCTGCGTGCGGCGGTCTCGGCGGTGCGCGGCGCCGAGATCCCAGTCCGAGAGTTCCGCAAGGAGATGCTCGCCCGGATGGAGGACCTCGAGATGGACCCGGCGTTCGCGGGCCGCTACCTCAACGACGGGTTCTCGGGCGGCGAGAAGAAGCGCGTCGAGATCCTCCAGCTCCTCATGCTCAAGCCGCGGTTCGCGCTCCTCGACGAGACGGACTCCGGCCTCGACATCGACGCCCTGAAGGTGGTCGCCAAGGGGATCAACGGCGCCGTGTCCCGCGAGACCGGGCTGGTGCTGGTCACCCACTACCAGAGGCTGCTCAACTACGTCCAGCCGCACGTGGTACACGTCTTCATGGGCGGGCGGATCGTCCGGACCGGCGGGCCCGAGCTCGCGCTCGAGCTCGAGGAGCGCGGGTACGACTGGCTCGAGCCGGTCGCAGCGGCCACGGGGGGTGCCTGATGGCCTCGACGCCGACCGTGGCGGACATCGGCACCGACTACGCAACCCGATACGGGTTCCGCGACCCGGAGGAGTACTTCCTGCGCTCCCCCAAGGGGCTGTCGCACGAGGTCGTGGAGATGATCTCGCGGCTCAAGAAGGAGCCCGAGTGGATGCGCGAGTTCCGGCACAAGGCCCTCGAGATCTTCCTCGCGAAGCCGATGCCGACGTGGGGCGACACCGCGATGCTGGCGGAGATCGACTTCGACGAGATCACGTACTACGTCCGCGCGACCGAGAAGCAGGAGAAGAGCTGGGACGACGTCCCTGACAACGTCAAGCGCACGTTCGACAGGCTCGGTATCCCGGAGGCGGAGCGGAAGTTCCTCGCCGGCGTGTCGGCGCAGTACGAGTCCGAGGTCGTCTACCACTCGGTGAAGGAGGAGCTGACCAAGCAGGGAGTGATCTTCCTCGACATGGACTCCGGCCTGCGCGAGCACGAGCAGCTCGTGAGGGAGCACTTCGCCACGGTGATCCCGGCCGCCGACAACAAGTTCGCGGCGCTCAACAGTGCGGTGTGGTCGGGCGGCTCGTTCATCTACGTGCCGAAGAACACTGAGGTGGCGATCCCGCTGCAGGCGTACTTCCGCATCAATGCCGAGCGCATGGGCCAGTTCGAGCGGACGCTGATCATCGCCGACGAGGGCTCGAAGGTGCACTACATCGAGGGGTGCACGGCGCCGGTCTACTCTACCCACTCGCTGCACTCGGCGGTCGTCGAGCTCATCGCCAAGCGGGGCGCCCGCATCCGGTACACCACGATCCAGAACTGGGCGAACAACATCTACAACCTCGTCACCAAGCGCGCGGTGGCGTTCGAGGACGCCGTCGTGGAGTGGGTGGACGGCAACATCGGCTCGAAGCTCACGATGAAGTACCCCGCGATCTTCCTCCGGGGAGAGCGAGCCCACGGCGAGGTCCTCTCGATCGCGTTCGCCGGCCCCGGCCAGCACCAGGACGCCGGCGCCAAGGCCGTCCACCTCGCCCCCAACACGACCTCCAAGATCACGTCGAAGTCGATCTCGAAGGGGACCGGGCGCTCCTCGTACCGCGGTCTGGTGAAGGTCCGGAAGGGCGCGCACGGCTGCCGGACCGCGGTCCAGTGCGACGCTCTCCTCATCGGCGAGAAGGCCCGCACCGACACCTACCCCACGATGGAGATCGCCGAGGACCAGGTGCGGATCGAGCACGAGGCGCGCGTCTCCAAGCTCGGCGACGAGCAGCTGTTCTACCTGCGCTCGCGCGGCCTCACCGAGGACCAGGCACGCCTGATGATCGTCAACGGGTTCATCGAGCCGTTCGTGAAGGAGCTCCCGATGGAGTACGCCGTGGAGCTGAACCGGCTCATCGAGCTCGAGATGGAGGGTTCCGTTGGCTAGCCGCACGGCACACGCGGCCGCACCGCCGGCGCTGGCGCTGGACCACGTCGAGGAGGCTTCGCGGGCCGCCGGCGAGGACGCCGCCCTCCTCGCGCTCCGGAACCAGGCGCGCGTGCTGCTCTCCCCGCTCGACCTCCCCGACCGGGCGCGCCACCTCTGGAGGTACACCGATCCGTCCCGGTTCCTCCCCGAGAGCGATCCCACCGCGCTCGCCCCCACCGACGTCGGACCGCCGTGGCGGCTCGACGAGCCGCTCTCCGTCGCGGCCCTCCTCGCGGGCGGGGCGCTCCGCGTCGTCGAGGTCGATCCCAAGGCGCGGAAGGCAGGCGTGACGGTGGAGGACCTTCACCGCGCGACCGTCGGCGGCCACCTCGGCTCGATCGTCCCGCCGTCCCACGGGTTCCTCGAGGCGATCAACACGGCCGCGTGGCGCGGCGGCGTGCTCGTGCGCGTGCCCGACGGCGTCGAGCTCCAGCACCCGATCCGGCTCCGCCTCGTGGCCGGGATCCCGACCATCCCCCGCGTCGTCGTCCTCGCGGGGCGCGGCAGCTCGTTCGAGATCATCGAAGGCCACGTCGGCGGCGAGCGCGGCGCAGGGAAGGTCATCGGGGTCACCGAGATCGTCGTGGGCGAGGGCGCCAGCGTGCGCTACGGGCTGGTCCAGCGCTGGGAGACCGGCGTCGTCGGGCACCTCACCGCCCGCGCCCGCGTCCACTCCGGCGCGCGCTTCCAGATGTCGCTCGCCTCGTTCGGCGGGACGGTGTTCAAGGCCGACGTCGGCGCGATCCTCGCCGGCGAGGGGGCGGAGGTCGAGACGTGCGGCGTCGCGATGGGCGGCGACTCGCAGCACTTCGACCATCACACCGAGCACGTCCACGAGAGCGGGAAGACGCACTCCAACCTCGACTTCAAGGTCGCGCTCACGGGGTCCGCACGCTCCGCCTACACGGGGATGATCCGCATCGCCCCGGGTGCCGCCGGCGCCGAGGCGTATCAGGAGAACCGCAACCTGCTGCTCTCGGAGAACGCCCGAGCCGAGTCGATTCCGGAGCTCGAGATCCTCACGGACGACGTGCGTTGCTCCCACGGCGCGACCGTCTCGCCGGTCGACCCGGAGCAGCTGTTCTACCTCAAGAGCCGCGGCCTCCCGCACCTGCAGGCGATGCGGGTGATCGTCTACGGGTTCCTCGACCAGACGTTGGCCCGGCTGCCGCAGACCACGCGCGACCGCATCGCCGCACTGGTGGCGGCGCGCCTGCACTCGGACTGAGGCATGACTCCAGCCGCCTCCCCCGCCGTCGGTTTCGACCCCCGCGCGCTGCGGAGCCGCTTCCCGATCCTCGACCGCAAGGTGCACTCGCACCGCCTCGTCTACCTCGACAACGCAGCGACGACCCAGAAACCCGCCGCGGTTCTCGACGCGCTGCGGTCGTACTACTCCACCTCCAACGCCAACGTCCACCGGGGCGTGCACACCCTCGCCGAGGAAGCGACGGGCCTCTACGAGGCGTGCCGAGGCAGGGTCGCCCGCTTCGTCAACGCCCGGGATGGCCGCGGCATCGTGATCGTGCGCAACACCACGGAGGCGATCAACCTGGTCGCCC
>DATKLI010000006.1:0-25478 GCA_035542455.1 Thermoanaerobaculaceae bacterium | reverse complement strand
AGCCGAGGTGGGACCCGCTCCGGTCGGAGCCTGACTTCCAGGCCCTGCTACGGAAAGTGACCCTGCCGGCGGACTGAGCGACTCCGCGGTCGTGGATGAACAGCGGCGACATGATTCACGCAGGTAGAGGACAGATCAGTGCAACGGGATACTCGCTTGGGTTCCTCCGAGATCGTGGCGCGCATCGGCGGCGGTGGCAGTGGGGAGGTGGGGCGGACGGGCGAGACTCGCCTCGGCCCCGACGTGGCGGTCAAGGTGCTGCCGGCGGAGTTCGCCGCGGATCCCGACCGGCTGCGCCGGTCCGAGCAGGAGGCCCGGGCGGTCGCCGCGCTCGATCGCCCCAAGATCCTCGACCTCCATGACGTCGGTCCGGACGGGCGAGTCCACTTCCTCGTCACCGAACTGCTCAAGGGCGAGTCGCTGCGAGACCGCCTACGGGGCGGCGCGCCGCCGGTCCGCACGGCGCTGGATATCGCCGTCCAGATCGCTCAGGGTCTGGCGGCAGCTCACGAGGCGGGCATCGTGCACCGAGACGTGAAGTCGGCCAGCGTGTTCGTCACCGAGAGCGGCCACGCCAAGATCGTGGACTTTCGCCTCGCGAAGTTCGCGGCGCCGACCGGGTTCGAAGAGGCAGCCCGAGCAGTCGGGCAGCTGGAGGTGTTCCTCTCGCGCCCGGGGTGGATCAGCGTGCCGTGGCTGCAGATGGACCCGCGCTTCGGGCCGCTCCGCGATAAGCCGCGCTTCCAGGCCTTGCTCGCGAAATGTGAGGTCAAGCGGTGACGCTCACGGCGGGCTCCGGTGCCTGGCTGGACGCGGCCCCGCAGGTCCCCGACCCGCCATGTCTGGCGTGAGGGCCCGTGACGGGCCGGCCTGGCTGCTGGAAGGCGGGTGGTCGCCGGAGATGAGCCGGCGTTCACGCTGGAGCGATGGCCATCCGGGGGTAGACTACAAACAGACGAGTGCGGATGAGATCAGGGGCGGGCGAGTGGAGATCATGCCATGGCTCCCGATGAGAGTCGCCGCAGTTTCCCGGTTCCGGCGCCGACGTTGACCAGCTCGTTCGTGCCGCCCACGGCGGATGCGAGTGGCGGACCTCGTGTATTCGGGGGCCGATACGAAATCCGGGGCGTCCTCGGCCTGGGCGGGATGGGCGAGGTCTGGCTGGCGCGCGACCTCAAGCTCCAGGTCGACGTGGCACTCAAGCTCGTGCGCTCAGACAGGTCGAGTGACGAGGCGTCACTGGCCCGGCTGCGGGCCGAGGTGCGCTCGGCTCGGGCGGTCGCCTCGTCACACGTATGCCGCGTGTACGACCTGGTGGAGGCCGAAGGTCTCGAGTGCATCTCGATGGAGTACGTGGACGGAACCACGTTGCGCCGGGTGCTGGACAGCCGCGCACCGCTCGGGCTGGCCGAGGCGCGCGAGATCGCGCTGCAGCTCCTGGCCGGACTGAGCGCCATTCACGAGGTTGGGCTGGTCCACCGGGACGTCAAGCCGGAGAACGTGATGCTGACCCGGGCGGGGCGGGTCGTGCTGATGGACTTCGGGATCGCGAAGCCCGCTGCGTCGGGAGGTACCGTCGCCGGGACGGCCGCCTACTGGGCGCCGGAGCAGGCGGCGGGCGCGGCCGCCGATCCGCGCGCCGACATCTTCGCGGCGGGGATCGTGCTGGCCGAGATGGTGGTGCCGGACGGCGCACGGCGTATCGAGGAGCGTCAGGATCTCTGGCAGGGGCTGCGTGAAGAGCCGCCGAGGGTGCCCGAGATTCCGTGGTCGGAGGCTATTCGCAAGGCAGTCGCCCACGATCCCACAGAGCGTTACCCATCGGCGCAGGCCCTCGCCCGCGCGCTCGAGGAGGTTGCGCACCGTGTCACGGGGACCGAGGAGGCGCAGCCATACCCGGGCCTCGCGGCCTTCACCGAAGCCGACGCCGAGTACTTCTTCGGACGGGAGGCGGAGGTCGAAGAGGCGTGGAAGCGTCTGCCCGGGAGGCACCTGCTCGCGGTCGTAGGTCCCTCGGGCGCGGGCAAGTCGAGCTTCGTGAGAGCGGGCCTCATCCCGGCAAGGCCCGAAGGGTGGGCCCACCTGATCTGCACGCCGGGCGACGCGCCTTTCGTCGCGCTCGGGCAGGCGTTGGTGCCGGAGATTTCGCGCGACACCCACGCGATGCGGCAGATGTTGAAGTTCGAGGACGCTGACGTCGCGGTGGAGCTGTTCCGGCGTTGGAGACGCGACCACGGCGACGTACTTGCGGTCGTGGACCAGTTCGAGGAACTGTTCACGTTGAACCCGCCCGAAGTACAGGGGAGGTTCGCGTCGCTGCTGTCGCGGCTGGTGCTCGATGCCGACGTCCATGTCCTGCTTTCCGTTCGGGACGACTTCCTGTTGCGCTGCCAGGAGCACGAGGGGCTGCGACCGGTGTTCAGCGAACTGATGCCGCTGGGGGCTCCCACGGGTGACGCCCTCCGCCGCGCCCTGGTGCAGCCGGCGCTCAAGTGCGGGTACGGCTTCGAGGATGAGGAGCTGGTCGGCGAGATGTTGCGGGCGGTCGAGGGCGAGCGCGGGGCGCTGCCTCTCCTCGCGTTCGCCGCGGCCTCGCTGTGGGAGCGGCGCGATCGGACGCAGGGCCTCCTCACCCGAAGTGCGTACGAGGCGATCGGAGGCGTTGGCGGCGCCCTGGCGCAGCACGCCGAGGCCACGCTCGAGCGGGCCGGGACGGAGATGCTCCCCGTCATGCGGGAGCTGTTCCGCAACCTCGTGACGGCGGACGGCACCCGTGCGGTGCGCTACGTCGAGGAGTTGATCTCGGTGTTCCCGGAAGCGCAGAGGCCGGACGCCGAGGACGTCCTGAGGACGCTCGTCGACGCACGCCTGCTCACGAGCTACGAGGCGCATGCGACCGAGCCGGGACAGAAGGCCGGACGGCGGGTCGAAGTCGTGCACGAGAGCCTGCTGACAGCGTGGCCGCGGCTGGTGCGGTGGCGAACCGAGGACGAGGGGTCAGCGCAGTTGCGCGACCAGCTCCGTCAGGCGGCCCACCTGTGGGAGGAGAAGGGCAAGCCGGACGATTTGCTGTGGACCGGGACCTCATTCCAGGAGTACCAGCTCTGGCGCGAGCGCTACGCGGGCGGGCTCTCCGAGGCCGAGGAGACATTCGCTATGGCGATGTTGGAGCGAGCGGGCCGGCGCCGGCGGATACGGCGCACGGCGTACGCGGCGGTGATGGCTTCGCTTGCCGTAGTCGCACTTGCGATCGGGATCTCGCGCCAACAGGCCGTCGCCGGGTCTCGTCGGGCCGAAGCGGCGCAACTGCTCGCCTTCGGCCGGCTGCGTCTGGCCGAGCACCCAAACGCCGCCCTCGCCTACGCCATAGCGAGCCTCGAGAGGAGCGACAACGAAGCCGCCCGGCGCTTCGCCGTTGAAGCGCTCTGGCAGGGACCGACCGCGCTTTTCATCGCGAACACGCCCGGACAAAGCGTCCAGTGGAGCCCGGACGGGCACTGGCTCGCCCTCGGCGGCAGTGGGCTGGACGTCCTCGAGAGCGGCACGAACGAGCGCCGACGCCTCAGCCAATCGTGGGACCCCGTGAACGGGTTCACCTCGGACGGCCGGCGTCTCGTGACGTCGGGCTCCGGCGGCGCACTTCACATCTGGACGCTACCCGAGGGGCGTCTCGAGCGCACGCTCGAGCTCCCCGGGCGACACCTAACGTTCCTCGTAAGCAACCGACTGTTGATCCTCACTGGCGATACAAGTGTGCCTGTGGTGGAGAGGCCGCAAGTTTTGCGCCTCGTGTCCCTGGACGGAGCGACGGAACACGTGATTGGCCGCTTCCAGCCTCACGGTTTGTCCGATCTCGATGTCGACCCGACAGGCAAGTGGATGATCTCGAACCAGGAGGGCCGTATCCTCCGGCACCAACTCGATGCCCTCTCTGCGGCGCCACGGGTGCTGGGCACGAACCTGGGCGGGGCAAGAGTCTGGACCCCGCGGTGTCGTGACCGCGCGGTCACGAGCGACAGCTCCGGCGAGGTCCGCATCTGGGACGTGGCAGCCGGCCAGCTCGACCGGACCGTCAAGGTCCCGTCGGTTCCGAATATCCTGTGGAGTGCGCTCGACCCTGGAGGACACTTCCTGGCGACGTGCCCGTACGAGCAAATGCCCCCGCGCTCGATGTTCCTGTTCGACCTCGCCGCGCCAGGCACGGCGGAGCCGATGCCGCTGCTCGACAACGACCAGACCTGGCTCAATGGCATGAACTTCAGCCCGGACGGCGCGTGGCTCGCGAGCGAGTTCGACGGCACCGTCGCCCTCTGGAACACGAGGGGCGCGCGCTCGACGGTGGTCGGCCGACAGAAGCCACCGAACACCATGGTGGCGTTCACGCACGACGGGCACCTCCTTTCGATCTCGGACGAAGGGGTCCTACGGCGCTGGCCGCTCGCGTATGGGGCCGGCGAGGGCATGCGGGAGCTGTGGTCGCGTCCGGGTTCCCCGCTCGGAGCCGGGCTGACGCTCGATGTGTCGCCCGACGGTCGCTCCGCGGTCCTGATTGACTTGACGGGGTGGAACGTGGCCAGGACCGTCGTTGTGCCGCTCGACGGGTTGCAGCCATCGGTCCATGAGCTCAAGCACGCCGAGGGAAGGGGGGCGCTCGGAGCGGCGGGCACCCTATCGCCCGACGGTCGGTTCCTCGCCCTGTCGACCTGGGAACTCGGGCACTCCGGGACGCAAGCGATGCGGATCGTCAACCTCGTGACGGGCGAAGAGCGCACCCTGGATACCCGACCCGAGAGCGGGCAGGGATGTCAACCGGCCGGGGGCGACTTTGCCGGCTGGGCCACACCCCTCTGGCTGCGCGACGGCCGCCTCGTCTCCGACGGCGACGCGGGCCTCAGAATGTGGGACCTCGCCAGCGGCACGAGCCGACTGCTGCAGCCCTGCCGGAAGGTCCTTAACGCCAACTCGGTCCTGGTCGCGCCGCCCGATTCCCGCACGATCGCACGCCTCGAGAGCGCCTTCCTGGAGGGATCGGTGTCGTCACTCTCGGTGATCGACCTGTCCGGCGGCGGTGCGCGGGAGATCAGCTCCCACGGCAACAGAGTGATGTCGCTGGCGCTGGACCCTTCGGGCACGCTCCTCGCGACGGGGGACAAGAGCGGCGTCGTGCGGATCGGGCGCCTGACCGGCGAGGAGCCGCACCTCCTTTTCGGCCACACCGGAGCGGTCATGAGCGTCGCGGTCTCGCCCGATGCGCGCTGGATCGCGTCCGGAAGCGACGATGGAACGATCCGGCTGTGGCCGATGCCGGACCTCTCGAAGCCGCCGCTGCACAGGCTGCCGTATGCCGAGCTCCTAGCGAAGCTGAAGTCGCTCACCAATCTGCGCGCGGTGCGCGACCCGCACTCCGACACCGGCTGGAAGATCGAGATCGGTCCGTTCCCGGGCTGGGCCAACGTCCCCACCTGGCAGCCGTAGGCGCCGCGCTAGAACCTCAACCCGACGTTGACCATAAACGTCCGCGGCGCCTGGTAGTCGGTGGGGGACACGGCCTTGCCGAAATTCGGGCCCTTCTGCCAGTTGGCGCCTATGGCGGCGCATTGGGCGGCGCTGTCCTGCTGCGGGCACTCCTTCGGCCTGGTCGTGAACGGGTTGAAGAGCCCGAGGGTGTCCGGAAGCTCGGAGCCGGTGTACACCAGCCTGTTGGGGGAGACGACCGCATGGCTGTTGAGCACGTTGGTGACTTGGGGATTGAGATACAGCTCGACTCCGTGGACCTTGAAGGAGAGGGTCACTGCGAAGTCGGTGGAGTTGACGGTGCCGGTGCGATACGCGTCGGGCGCGGTAAACGCGTAGCAGGTGGAGTCCGGAGGCGTAGCGTACCCTGGGTTGTCAACGTATGGTCCGACCTTGACGCTGCAGGAACCCGCTCCGTACGGTGCCCCCGAAAGGACACGCTCCAGCGCACTGATGTTCAGGCCCGTGGTCTTCGTGCGGATGGCGTCCCAGGACACATACACGTTGAGCTTGTGACGGTGGTCGCCCGGGAGGTCGCCCAGCGGGTTGTACCACCGCAGGTCCCGGTACTCAGGGTAGGCGAAGCTGTCGGACGTCCACGGCCCGGTGTATCCGACATCGTTGCCGCGGAGCCTGGAATAGGTGTAGTTCCCCCCAATCTGCAGCTGGTCGCCGACGCGGTAGTCTCCCTGCAACAATAGACCCCAGTACCGGCGCTGGATCGTCGTGTTGTCATTCCCGATGACGATCCTGTCGTAGACGTCCCCGAACGGGTCGGCGCTCTGCCCGGTCGTCATATCCACCCGTTGCGCGTAGAAGTCGGTCCACCTCTTGCGGATGTAGTCGAGGCGGACCAGGCCGCGAGTGCCAAGGCGCCTCGAGAAGCTGGCCGCCCACTCGATCGTGCTAGGCGACTTGAGGTTGTCGCTGATGAACGTTTGGTAGCCGGGCACGTCGGTGTAGAACCGCAACTGAGGGTTCGCCATCGGTCCGCCGATGCCGTTCAGCCAGGCAAACACCTGCCGCAGCGCCTCGTGCGTCTCGACCTCATCGCCCTCGGCGTTGATCGGTGGGCCATCGTAGTAGAGGGTGATGTCGGCAGGCGTCCCGCCTGTGGCCTGCTTGTTAGCGATCGAGTCTTGGACCGCCGCCACGTACTCGCCGTACGAGAGCGTGAGCTGAGTGGCGCCATCGCCGGCCGGGTCCCAGGTTGCCGACAGGCGCGGGCTCCACTTGGAGTCCTTCACCACCTTTGTACCCGACTGGTCGGTGCCGTCGTTCCGGTCGTAACGTACGCCGAGATTGAAGCTGAGGTGGTTGCCGAGCCGCCAGACGTCATTGGCGAACCCGGACTGCGTTTTGAAGTGGCTGGCCTTACTCGTCTCGAAGATCGGCCAGTAGTCGATCAGGGAGTTCCCGGGAAGGAAGACCGGGTAGTACTTGGCGTCGCTACCCGTGCCGATGATGTCGACCCAGGACGGGAATACCCAGTACCCCGAGCCGCTCTGCCAGTTGTTGGCTTTCCAGATGTCGTCGAAGACGTCGCCGCCCACACGGACGTCGTGCGAGCCGGCGTTGCCGGCCGAGACGAACGCCGACGCCTTGGCAAATACGTCGGTGCTGTCGCGCCTCTGCGGCTGCCCGGGGCAAACGGCGCAGTAGACCGGCGAGTTGTAGACGACTCCGTTCCAGTCCATCACTAGCGTGCCCCTTTCGACGTCGGTGTAACGCGAGCCTTCGCCCCGCCGGATCAGGTGCCGCGCCGAGCCTTGCCCCTCGAAGAAGAGGCTGTTCGAGAGCACGCCGTTGTAGTTGAGGATCTCGAGGTCTTCCGGCCTCGAGAGGTGATAGAAACTGTCGAGGTCGTAAACCGGGATCCACAGGTAGTAGTAGTTCTCCCACGTGCGCTCGCGGTCGAGGTACGACCCGACGACGCGGTGGTTCGGGGTCAGTGAAAGCGTCAGCTTCCCCTCGTAACGATCCTCCGTGAGGGTCTGGTCTACCGGAATGCTCACGGGCGGGGCGGTCTGCAGCGACGTCGTCTGCGAGCCCGTGCGCCCGCCCAAGAAGAACCAGAGCCGGTCCTTCAAGATGTATCCGCCGAGGGTTCCCTCCCAGACCTCGCCCGTCTTGTCCGTGCGCTCGGTGGTGAGCGGTGTCGGCGCGCTCCACTTCGGGTTGGTGAGGTTGAGACGCAGTGAGGCGTGGAATTCGTTTCCGCCCGACTTGGTGAGTGCGCTCACGACGCCGCCGGTGAAGCGGCCGTACTCGGCGGAGACGCTGGACAGCGAGGTCGTGGTCTCCTGAATGGCGTCCTCGATGTAGAGCGGAATCAAGGCCCCTACGACATTCTCACTCGCCGGGGCACCGTTGATCAGGTAGAGGCTCTCGGAGCCCACCGCACCCGCGACCTGCGCGTAGTAGTAAACGTCGTTACTGAGCTGCACCGTACCGGGCGCAAGGTTTACGTAACCCGACACGTCGCGGGGTGCCGGAAGGACGTGGATGAGGTTCGACTCATACGCGGCAGCGTTGGTCGCCGTCCCCGAGACCGTGTCGTACCGGCCGGTTACCGTGACCTGCTCGACCACCTTGGTGCTCGGCGGCATGACGGCGTCCACGGTTGAGGTCAGATCCACCGAGATCTTGACCGTCGTCTCCATGGCCTGAAACCCGTCGAGCTCGAACTTCACCAGGTACAGACCCGGCGGCAACATCTCGAGGATGTAGTCCCCGTTGACCGTACACAGCGCGGTCCTTGACCCCTGGAGGTTCGGAGACGTCACCGTGACGGTCACACCGGGGAGCGCCAGCTTGCCATCGCTCACGTGGCCGGTAAGGGTACCGGTTGGGAGCTTCTGCCCCAGAGTCGCTCCGGCCAGCATCACGGCGAGCCCGCACGCAACGGACGTTACGCGGCCGGTCATGTCGACATCCTCCCGCCCCAGGTGCGGGCGGCTGGAGTACGTGAGGGTGGCCAGAAGTCACCTCTGTCCCGCTGGCGACTCAGGGCCGCCGCGGGCTCGGCGAACGTGGGAGCCTGCGGTGGAGCCGGCGCGAGGTGGGGGGCCATCGCTGCCACTCAGTGCTTCGTTTCCTTCAATATAGGTTCTCTACCCAGCGACTACGACTCCGCAGGGCAGATGGTTGCAGCTCCGGCACGACTCCCGCCGCGCCACCGATGACCGGCCCCGGTGCGGAGTTTCGCGACCGGAGCGGCTCCCCTCCCGAACCTTTCGCGCATCCACCTCGTTTGAAGGGGTGTGCGGGAGCAAGGAGGGGACCGATGCGTCGCTCGATGATTGCAATCGGCTGTTTCTCGTTGACAGTCAGCGGCTTAGTCCGTGCGGAGACGACGAGGACCGTGACTGGCACTCTGGCGGTCCCGGCGTCGGGGCCGTTCGCGGTCGAGAACCTCGCCGGACGGATGACGGTGGTGCCGGGCGACGGCGACCAGGTCGTCGCGACGGCGACAGTCCACGCGGAGAGCGAGTCGCTCGCGTCGGCGATGCGGTTCGAGCAGGCCCGCGACAAGGACGGCGCGCCCGTGCTGCGACTGATCTACCCGGTCGCCGGCGAGCGTCGGATTCGGTACCCCGAGGCGGGCGAGGACGGAGGGAACCGCGAGCGACACGGCCGCCAGTGGCACTGGTTCTTCGACTTCCTCTCGTCGAACTCGTCGCTCGAGTACGACCGCCACCGGGTCCATGTGTCCTCGAGCAGCGGCACGCTGCTGTACGCGGACGTCGAGGTGCGCGTCCCGAAGCGGGCGCTCCAGGCGACGTTCCGCAACTTCGTCGGCGCCCTCAAAGCCGAGGGGATCGAGGGCCGGATCGTGCTCGACACGACCCGGGGCGCGATCACCGCCCGGCGTCTCAAGGGCGAGATCACCGCGGACACGGGCTCGAGCGACGTCGTGGCCGAGGTGATCTCCGGGTCGCTGACGTGCGACACCGGAAGCGGCGCCTGCATCGTGAACGGCTTCGAGGGTAACGAGCTCTACTGCGACACCGGGTCGGGCGACGTGCGCGTGAGCGACGTCAAGGCCGAGCGGCTGCGCGGCGACACGGGCTCCGGCCGCATCCGGGCCGAGCGCGCCGACGTCGAGGAGTTCAGCGGCGACACAGGCTCGGGCGGGATCGACGCGGAGCTGACCGGCGCCCGCCTCCGGCGGGTGAAGGCCGACACGGGCAGCGGCGACGTCACGCTGCGGCTGCCCGCGGATGCGTCGTTCGACGCCTCGGCGGATCAGGGCAGCGGCGAGCTGTCGTGCGCGTTCGCGGACGCCACGGCGGTGACGAGCGACCACAAGGTCGTGGGCTACCGGCGCGGGAACGAACGCGCCAGGATCACGATCGACACCGGGAGCGGCGACGCGAGGATCGAGCGCTTGAAGTGACGCCTCCCGTCGGGCGGCGGGAGCGAACGGCGCGCCGGGCGGGTCGCCCCGCCCGGTGCGTGTGCATCACGTCGGCGGCGTCGGACTGACCGACCGCTATCTCCGTCCCCACCTCCGCCCTCCGACCTCCACGATCCTCTCCTCCGGCCGGTAGCTCACGCGGTGGAGCGCCACCACGAACTCCTTCAGGACGTTGAACTCCAGGTCGGGCAGCAGCTGCAGGTCCTCGACCTGAACGTCGAGGAGGGGCAGCAGCATCGCGACCGCCTCGTTCACCGTCACGCTGTACTTCGCGTTCGGGTCGAGACGGCGGCCCCGGATGCGAACCGAGCCCGGGACGACGCGCTGCCCGGCCGGAGCCTGGGCATCGTAGGAGAAGCGCATCCCGGAGACCTGCAGGAAGAAGTCGTCGTTGATCCCGAGGTAGGCGAGTCCGAACTCCAGCGCCTTGGAGAGCTCGGCGCCGGTGATGTCGAACGTGGCGATTCTCAGCCCCAGCCCGGTCGCGGGATCGTAGCCGTAGCCGATCGGGCGGAACAGGTCGGCCCCCACGATCGGCCCGCGGAAGATCCCCTCGTCGATGAGCCCGTTGGCCGTGATCGCGACGTCGGTACCCGTCTTCGCCCGGAGCGCGTCCGTGATGAGATCGCCCATCGCCGTGTCGCGGCGCGGCTGCCTGGGGTTCGTGGTCGTGCCGAGGTCGTAGGTAGCCGTCGCGAGCTGAAGGTGGTACATGTCGCCGTACGCGGCGACGATGCCCTGCTTGAGGTCGTCCACGACGGCTTGCACCTGTGGGAGCGGCTCGACCTTGCGGTCGACCGGGAGCAACTCGTAGCCGAGGACCGCGACACGGCCGCCATCGACCGCGAGCTCGAGGCACCCGACGTACTCGTAGTGCATCCCCGCGTGGACGATGATCGTCGGCCTTCCCGCCGGGTCGGTGACGGTGACCGGCACGCGGAACGCCTCGTGATCGTGGCCTCCCACGATCACGTCGATCCCCGGGACGCCGGCCGCGAGCGCGCGGTCGTACTGCCCCCCGAGGTGCGACAGGCAGATCACGACGTCGGCCCCGGCATCCCGCAGCGCCGCGACCTGCTGCCCGGCGATCGCCATCAGCGCCGCCGGGTCCCCGGCGCCGAGAATGACGACGGGAGCGGGTTGGTTCGTGACGTCGTCCGGGACCGTCAACCCGAAGATCCCAACGCGCACTCCGCCGACCACTTTGATCACGCTGGGGCTGATCCAGGTCGCCAGCGCCGGGTAGGCGGAGAGGTCGAGGTTCGCGGACAGCAGCGGCAGCGTGTCGTTGCCGAACGCGGCCTGGAGCGACCCGGCGAGCACGTCGGGGCCGAGATCGAACTCGTGGTTCCCGACCGCCATCGCGTCGAACCCGAGCCGCTTCATGAGCTGGAACTCGGGGACGCCGAAGTACGCATTGAAGAACAGGTCGCCGTGAAACGCGTCGCCGGCATGCAGCAGCAGCACGTTCGGTTCGTGAGCGCGGACCTCGGTGATCACCGTTGCCGCCTTCGCGATCCCGCCGATCGTGCCCTCGAGATACCGATCCTTCGGCCCCCACGCGTCGAGGTGCGAGTGAGTGTCGCTGACGTGCAGCACCGTGATGTTCGCCGCCCGTGCGGCGGACACCCCCGCCGACACGGCAAGCGCGAGGCAGACCACCAGCGCGAATCGGGCGCACCTCGCCTCCATCGTTCGCTGCTGCCTCCTGAATCCGTTGCGTGCCTTCCTACTGTCGCTCATCGCTCTCTTCCTCCTTTCGCTCCCCCTCGGAGTCCCGGCGGGCGCTCGCATCGGCGCCCGGCGGCGCCGTGCGGCTCGCCGTCCCGACGTTCCATCGTTCGCCTCGCTTCGTCGCGACCCCGGGCTCCCGGTGCGGCAGGGGATCGGGGCCGACTCGCCCCCCGACCTGCCCGGCGAGCGGCCTCGGCCGCACCAGCGCCAGCACCAGCACGATCGCGGCGATCGTCGCGAGAACGAGGAGGCCGCCTGGAGTCATCGTCCGCTCCCTTCACCGGGCGGGGTCAGGAACCCACGCTCCCGCCTGCCGTTCTCTGCCTCGACGGGGTGCCATGAGAGGGTCCCGATCGGCTGCACGAGGTTCGAGCCGGCGAGCCACGCCACTCCCACCACGGTCACGGCGCCGGTCCACGCGCGCCGCGGGTCCGCCAGCGCGACGAGCAGCGTGGCGCTCAGCAGCCGGTTCGTCGCGCGATCGCCCATCGTCCGCCTCCTCTCGACGCACCTCCGGGGCGCCGCTCCGGTGTGCCTGTCGAACCACACGCTCGGCCCCCGTCCGGCTCGTGGCGTGAGGGTGGGGACACGACGACGTAACGGCCCGGCAACGATTCGGCAACGGTGTGGGCGCGGTCGCCGGCCGGCTGCGGTCGGAGGGTCTTGCCAGCGCGCGAACGGCGGCGCAAGATGGCACGAGACGCCAATGGAAGACGAGGTCGGACACGAGCTGTACCGGATCGGCGACCTCACGCTCGACGTCGGCGCCCGGCTGCTCACGCGCGGCGGCGAGCTCGTCAGCCTGCCGCCGAAGACGTTCGAGCTGTTCGTCGAGCTCGTCCGGAGGGCTCCCGGTGTCGTGCGGCGCCAGGAGCTCCTCGACACGGTGTGGGCGCACGAGCTGGTCAACGACGAGGCCCTCACGCAGCGGGTGATGCTGCTCCGGCGCGCGCTTCAGGACGATCCCAAGGACCCGCACTTCATCGCGTCGGCGCCGAGGTGGGGGTATCGCCTCGTCGCGCCGGTGGAGCGTGTGGCCCCTGCTCCCGCCGACCGGCCGCCCGCCCGGCCGCAGCCCGAGGGCTCGCGCGCGCCTCTCGGAGCGGTCGCCCGCAGCATCGCCGGCCAACGGTTCAGGTGGCTCGCGTGGAGCGTCGCCGCGCTCGCCGCGGCGCTCGCGGTCGTGGTGGTGATCCTCGTGCTCGGCCGCCGGTCCGCCCCCATCAACTCGGTCGCGATCGCGCCGTTCACCCCCATCGGCTCGGCGAGCGAGGACGAGGTCCTGTGCTCGGGCATCCCCGCGACGCTCACCGCGACGCTGGCGCAGGTCCCGGAGCTGCGGGTGATCGCCTCCGGGACGATGTCGCGGTTCCGGGGTGGGAGGGTGGACCCGCAGGCCGTCGGTCGAAAGGTCGGGGTCGGTGCGGTGCTCACCGGGACCCTGCTCCGGCGGGGCGACGACCTCCAGGTCACCGCGGAGCTGGTGAACGTGGCGGATGCGAGGGTGCTGTGGACCGACCGCTACGTCCGGCGCGCCGACGACATCTTCGCGATGCAGGAGGAGATCGCGCGTAAGATCGCGGGGGGTCTGAAGCTCACGCTCCCCGCCGGAGACGTGACGCGCCTGGCGAGGCGTCGCGCCGCCAACCTGGCCGCGTACGAGCTGTACCTGAGCGGGCGCCAGTACTGGAACGAGCGCGCGGAGAGCGGATTCGGGAACGCGATCGCGAGCTTCCACAAGGCGATCGAGGCGGACCCGTCGTACGCTCTGGCCTACTCCGGGCTCGCCGACTCCTACGCGCTCCAGAGCGCGATGGAGTACGGCGTCGTCGCTCCCGCCGAGGCGATGCCAAGGGCGCGCGCCGCCGCAGAGAAGGCGCTCGCGATAGACCCGGGGCTCGCGGAGGCGCACGCCTCCGTCGGCCTGGTGCTCTGGCTGTACGACTTCGACCGCGCCGGCGCCGAGCGTGAGTTCCGCTGGGCGATCGCGCTCAGTCCGGGGTACGCGACCGCGTTCCAGTGGTTGGGGGAGATGCTCGTCGAGGAGGGCCGGTCGGACGAGGCGTGGGCCGAGATCCGGCGCGCCGAGGCGCTCGACCCGCTCTCACCCGTCATCGCCGCCGACATCGGCCTGCTGCACTACTACGGGCGCGATTACGAGTCGGCGATCCGCCACTACCTCTCGACCCTGGCGACCGACCCGGAGTTCGGCCAGGCCGCCCTCGGCCTGGGTCTCGCCTACCTTCGCGCCGGGCGCACCGGCGAGGGCGTCGAGCTGCTGCAAGGCGTCAACCGCGCGGCGCCCGAGAGCCCGCCGACGCTGGCCGCGCTGGGCTACGCCCTCGCCACCGCCGGCAGGCGGGACGAGGCGCTCGCCGTGCTCGACCACCTGCGGCGCGTCTCGAAGCAGCGCTTCGTGCCCAGCTACTACGTCGCCGGCGTCTACCTTGGGCTCGGCGACCGCGAGCGCGCCTTCGAGTGGTTCGGGCGCGCCTGCGCCGAGCGGTCGAGCCTTCTCGGCACCGTGAAGGTCGACCCGGCGTTCGACCCCGTCCGCGACGACGCCCGCTTCTCCGCGCTGCTGCGGTGCGCCAAGCTCAGCGGGGAGGGTGCCGCCCCCGCAACATCGGGCGGCGACAAGCGCGAGTGAGCGGGAGTCGCTGACGGCTACTCGTGCCGGAGCGCCTCGATCGGGTCGAGGCGCGAGGCGCGCCACGCCGGGTAGAACCCGAACGTGACGCCGACCGAGACCGCGGAGACGACTGCAACCCCCAGTGCCGAGGGCGGGATCGCGATCGCCCAGCCGAGCGTCCGCTCGAAACCCGCCGACCCCGCGAGGCTGAGGGCGACCCCGAAGACGCCGCCGACCAGGCTCAGGACGACGGCCTCGCCGAGGAACTGGATGCGGATCGCGGACTCGCGCGCCCCGACCGCCATACGGAGGCCGATCTCGCGCGTCCGTTGCGCGACCGAGGCGAGCATCACGTTCATGATCCCGATCCCGCCGACCAGGAGCGACACGGCGGCCACCGAGATCAGCAGGTGCGCGAGCGTGTCGCTGGCCGCGACCTGCGCCTTCAGCACCTCGTCCGGGCGGCGGATGTTGAAGTCGTCGTCCTGCCCGGGCTCGATGTGGTGGCGCTGCCGCATCAACGCCTCGATCTGCCCGATCGCGGGGTCCACCGCCTGCGGCGAGGCCGCGGAGCACAGGATGTCGTCGAGCCACGTCTCGGTCCGGGCGCGGAAGCGCTTCTGCGCGGTCGTGTAGGGAAGGAACACCCAGTCGTCCTGGTCGCGGAAGTCGCCCGACTGGCCCTTGGCGGCGAGAACGCCGATGACCTCGAAGAGCTGGTTCTGCAGGCGCACCACCTCGCCGACTGGGTTGGCGTCCCCGAACAGCTGCTGGCGCACCGTCTCGCCGAGGAGCACCTTCGCGGCGGAGTGGTCGACGTCGTCCTGCGAGAACGCATGGCCGAGCGCGACGCCCCAGCGCCGGATCGCCAGGTACTCCGGCGACTCGGCGCGGTAGTGCGTCATCCAGTTCCGGTTGCCGAAGACGGCCTGCACGTGTCCGTCCACCTGCGGCGAGACGCGCGTGATGAGCCCAACCTCGCGCCGGATCGCCTCGGCGTCCTCGACCGTGAGGGTGTTCGATCCCAGGTTGCCGGTCCGTACTCCGTTGACGTTCCGGGCCCCGGCCTCGACCCACACCAGGTTCTCGCCCAGGCTCGCGAGCGCCGCCTGAGCGCGCTCGGAGCCGGCCTTGCCGATCGCGACGACGAGAACCACGGCCGCGATCCCGATCGTGACGCCGAGCGTCGTGAGCGCGCTCCGGGTCTTGTGGCGCCCCAGCGCCCGCACCGCCTCGCGGAAGAACAGGCTCGCGAGCACGGCCGCGTGGGGTTTGGGCGCGCGCGCGGAGTCGGGGGGATGCAGAGAGGCAGCGTTGCCGTACATCCGGCGCGAAGTCTACCCGATGGCCTGGCGGCGCCCACCCGATCCGGCGACCGGGGCTCAACTTCGCGCCGGCCGATCCGCGTCTCGGCGGGGTGTTGCGACGAGCGGGCGCCCGACGTATCTTTGACGGCAGGAGATCCCAAGCGTGGCGCGTGCCACCGTCGCCAGGCGGGTTCGCGAGACCGTGTCTGCCCATCGGACCGCCCCCGGCAAGCGAGGACGGGGACTGCTCCGCGACCCGTGGGCGCTGGCCGAGTTCGTCCGCAACATCCAGGAGGGGGTCTACGTCACGACGACGGACGGTCGCATCCTGGACGCGAACCCGGCGTTCCTGCGGATGCTGGGGGTGGGCTCGCTCGCCGAGCTGGAGGAGTTCACGGCCGAGCGGATCGTCGCCGACCCGCAGCGCCGGCTCGAGGAAAGAGCGATCCTCGCCGCCCAGGGCGCGGTGCGCGAGTTCGAGCTGGAGCTCCGGCGGCCCGACGGCCAGGTGCGGACCGTGCTCGACACGGCGTACCAGGTCGCCGACCCGGCGACGGGTGAGACGGTCTACCACGGGATCCTCGTCGACATCACGGACCGCAAGGAGCTCGAGCGGCAGCTGCTCCAGGCCGCCGTGCGCGACCCGCTGACGGGCTGCTACAACCGGCGGTTCCTCTCCGACCTCGAGCACAGGCTGAGGCGGGGCAAGAGGAGCTGGGGCGTGGTCATCGCGGACATCGATCGCTTCAAGGACTACAACGACCTCCACGGCCACGACACGGGCGACCGGGTGCTGGTGCGCGTCGCCCGCTTCCTCACTGGCGAGGGGAGGCCGGAGGACGCCGCGATCCGGATCGGCGGCGACGAGTTCCTCGTCCTGCTGACCGGCGCCGCGTCGAGCTCGGCCGAGACCGTTGCGAGACGGCTGCGCAGGACGGGGCGCGAGCGGCTGCCCGTCTCGGTTTCCTACGGCTGGGCCGTGCGCGAGGGCGCGGAGACTCTCGAGAATACGATCCGCCGCGCGGACGCGCGCCTGCTCCGCAAACGCTCGCTCGAGCGGCGCCGCCGGGTCCGGCGCCGCGCCGACTGGACCGCCCGCGTGCGGTAACGGGCGGGCGTCGTCCGGATCGGACCCCCGGCACCGACCGAGAAGCGGGTTTCTGCCGAGGCGCCCGCTCACCGGTCCGAGCGGAGGCGCGAGACGCCGACGAATCGGTGACCCAGGCACCGTCCGGCCTCCACGGGCTGCTCAGTTTCGGCCGCTGCCCGGCCGGTGTCTTGACGGGAATCGGCGGTAGAATCGAGACAGAAGGCGCAGCCCGTAATGCAACCGGGCAGCCGAATCGCCCACTTCGAGGTTCTCGGCCTGGTCGGCGCAGGAGGCATGGGCGAGGTGTATCGCGCCCGCGACACCCGTCTCGGGCGCGAGGTCGCGATCAAGGTGCTGCCCGCCGAGTACGCGTCCGACGCCGGCCGGCTCAAGCGGTTCGAGCAGGAGGCGCGGGCGGTCGCCACGCTCGACCATCCCAACATCCTCGCGCTGCACGACGCCGGCACCCACGAAGGCGTGCCGTACATCGTCACCGAGCTGCTGAAGGGGGAGAGCCTCCACGAGCGGCTTCGCGCAGGCGCCCTCCCGGTCCGGAAGGCCGTCGAGATCGCCGCGCAGATCGCGCAGGGCCTGTCCGCGGCCCACGAGCGGGGGATCGTCCACCGCGATCTCAAACCCGCCAACGTGTTCATCACGGACGACGGGCACGTGAAGATCCTCGACTTCGGCCTGGCGAAGCTGGCCGGGACCAGGAGCGCCAGGGATCTCGCCCAGGCCAGCACGCTGGTGGAGGCGACCCAGGCGGGCGCCGCGCTCGGCACCGTCGGGTACATGTCCCCCGAGCAGGTCCGCGGCGCCACGGTTGACCACCGCTCGGACATCTTCTCGCTCGGGTGCGTGCTGTACGAGATGCTGGCCGGGCGACGGGCGTTCGCGGGCGGGTCCGCCGCGGACACGATGAGCGCGATCCTGCACGAGGACCCTCCGGCGCTCCCCTCGGTGCGCAGGGAGACGCCGGCGGCGCTCGCGGAGGTCGTGGCGCGGTGTCTCGAGAAGAAGCCCGAGGACCGCTTCTCGTCGGCGCACGACCTGGCGCTTGCGCTGCAGGCGGAGTCGGGAGCGCTGATCACTTCTGCGTTCACGCCCGGCCTGCCTCGGCGGCGCAGGTGGCTGACAGCCGCCGCGGCGCTCGGTGCGGCCGCCGCGGTCGTGGCGGCGCTGTACGTTGTCGCGGTTCGGACCCCGAGGCCCGCCCCGGTCGCATCAGGCCAGATCCGCTCGCTCGCGGTGCTGCCGCTCGCCAACCTCTCCGGCGACCCGAAGCAGGAGTACTTCTCGGACGGCATGACCGAGGAGCTCACGGCCACGCTCTCGCAGATCTCGGCGCTGAAGGTCATCTCCCGCACCTCGGCGACGCGGTTCAAGGGGAGCACGAGGCCGCTGCGCGAGATCGCTGCGGCTCTCGGAGTGGACGGCGTGATCGAGGGCTCCGTGCTGCGTGCCGGAGAGCGCGTGCGGATCACGGCGCAGCTGATCAGTGCGGCGACCGACGCGCATGTCTGGGCGGGGAGCTACGACCGGGACCTCAAGGACGTGCTGACGCTCCAGAACGAGGTCGCACGGGCGATCGCCGGCGAGGTCCGGGTGAACCTGACACCGGAGGAGCGGACACGCCTCTCGGGTGGCCGGACCGTCAACCCCGAGGCGTACAGGCGTTGCCTGGAAGGCAGGGAACTCCTGAGAGAGCTGCCCAGCGACCTGACGCTCGGCGGCGCCGCGAAACGGTTCCAGCAGGCGATCGACCTCGACCCGACCTACGCCCAAGCGTACCTCGGCCTCGCCCTCTGCTACAACGCCGGCGCCTACAGCGGAACCCGACCTCCCTACGAGAGCTTCCCGCTCGCCCGTGCCGCGGCGCGGCGGGCGCTCGAACTCGAGCCGGGGCTGGCGGAGGCTCACGCCGTGCTCGGCGAGGTGATGTTCCAGGCCGACTGGGATTGGTCGGGCGCCGAGGCGGAGTTCAAGCAGGCGCTGGCCCTCGACCCGAGCAACGCCAGTGTGCACTCCGGGTACGCGATCTACCTGGAGACGATCGGTCGTCTGGACACGGCGGTGGAGGAGTACAAGCGGGCGCTCGAGCTCGACCCTCTGACGGTCCAGAGGGTCCACAACCTAGGTTTCTCGCTCTACTACTCCCGCCGGTACGATGCGTCGATCGCTCAGTTCAAGAAGGCACTCGACTTGAACTCGTCGGACTTCTGGGCGCACATGGCCCTCGGGTGCGACTACGCGTACAAGGGGATGTTCGCCGAGGCCACGTCGGAGTGTGACAAAGCGGTCGGGGGGCTGCCGGAGGACCAGAACGTCCTTGCTGTGTGCGGCAAGGTCTACGGCCTCGCCGGGCACCGCCGCCAGGCCGTGGCGCTCCTGGACCGGCTCAACGATCTGTCGGCGAAGCGTTACGTCGATCCGTACAACATGGCCTGGATCTGCGACGGGTTGGGTGACACCGACGCCACCGTGCGGTGGCTGGAGCGCTCGTACACGGAACGGTCCGCCAGCATATGCGGCGTCGGATGTGAACTCTGGTCGGAGAAGCTGCGCTCGGACGGCCAGTTCAAGGACTTAGTACGCCGCATGAACTACCCGGCACCTCGGGATCCGTGATCGCGCCGGCAGAAAGGGGGACCAAGCCAGCGGGAGGTCGCACGCAGCACTGCGATGAATCGCCGCGTAGCTCCTCGGATTTGGGAGACGCGTCGGGTCAGCAACCCGATGCACCGTGGACGGGGGGACAACGATGGACCGGAAGAAAGATGTGGCCCCGAAGCTCGAACTAGCCGTGAAGGTCCCTGGACGGAGGCTCACGCGACAGGAGTTGACCGCCCTGAGGGCGGCGTTCAGGAACATCCTGGTCGCCACGCTCGACGCCACCGAGGCGGCGTTCGGGCTAACCCTGAAGCACGACCTGAAGCGAGTTGCCAAGCGGGTTCAGGTGGCGAAGCGGGTGACCACGGTCAAGAGAAAGAGGTAGCCGGGGCAAACTGCACGGCCCGGCCGAGCTGAGCGCAAGCCGAACCGGGGTGGTCGGAAAGGCGGGTCGCGGGTCACGCCGCGCGGCTGGACTACTTCCCTCTACGGGCAGGGGAAGCGCCGGGGCGTGCGCGAGCGGATCGCGGCGAGAACGAGCCGCGCGGCGGGGCCGAGCGTCGAGCCGGGCCGGAACGCGGGGGGAGATTTGCAATGGACTGCTGCCTGATTTCGGCCGCGACGGTCAACGACGCGAGATCGGCGGAGGAGCTGAGCCGCGATCAGAGAGAGCCGGTGCCGCTCGGGATCCTAAGCCTCACGGGAGTGCTCAAGAGAGAGGGGATCGGCACCGAGGTCGTGGATCTCGACCGGCTCTTCCTGACGTGGCTCGCAGAGCGCGACGGCGCCCACAACGCTCGGGGGTTCCACGAATCCGTCGCAGCCAAGCTCGCCGAGGCAGGCGCACGAGTTTACGGGTTCGGCAGCATTTGCAGCAGCTACCCCCTCACGCTGCGGGTCGCGACCGCCCTCAAGCGACTCCGGGCGGATGCGGTCATCGTCCTCGGCGGTCCCCAGGCGACCGCTGCGGCCGAGGAGACCGTCGCGGAGTTCCCCGCGGTGGACGTGGTGGTCTGCGGCGAGGGCGACCTGATACTCCCGGCGCTGGTCGGCGCCCTCACCGACGGTGGAGACCTCGGCTCGATTCCGGGCGTTGTATTTCGCCGGGCCGGCGGCGTCGTACGGACTCCGGCCGGCCCGCTCCTCACCGACCTCGACTCGCTGCCGATGCCGGCGTTCGGCGCGCTCCCGTACGTCACGGAGTACGGCTTCCTCCCCTTGGAGGCCGGCCGGGGGTGCCCGTTCTCGTGCACGTTCTGCTCGACGAGCCAGTTCTTCCGCCACGCGTTCCGCACGAAGTCGGTTCGAACTCTCATCGGGCAGATCCTCGACCTCCGGCGGCGGTACGGGGTCACCAACTTCGAGTTCGTCCAGGACAACTTCACGGTGAACCGCGGCCGGGTCGTGGAGTTCTGCGAGGCGCTCCTCGCGTCGGGGGCACGCACGACGTGGTCGTGCAGCGCCCGGACCGACTGCGTCGACGACGCCCTCCTCGACCTCATGCACAAGGCCGGCTGCCGCGGGATCTTCTTCGGCGTCGAGAGCGGTTCGGAAAGGATCCAGAGGGTCATCCGGAAGGGGCTGGATCCCGCAGCGGCGCGAGAGCGGATCCGCCATGCGACCCGGCGCAAGATCGAAGCCGCGGTGGCCTTGATGGCGGGGTTCCCCGAGGAGACGAGAGAGGACCTCGGTAAGACCGCCGACTTCTTCGTGGACGTCCTGCGCGATGACTACGCTCAGCCCCAGCTCTCGCTCCTGTCGCCGCTCACCGGGACGCCGGTCCACGTGCAGCACAGCCGCCGCCTCGTCCTCGACGACGTCGTCTCCGACATGGCGTTCCAGGGCCTTGAGCGGGACGTCCATGAGATGGAGCTGATCGCGGCCCATCCCTGGGTGTTCTCCAGCTACTTCTCGATCCCCACGCCCCGCCTCGATCGCCGCTACGTGCACGAGCTGCGGCTGTTCCTGCTCTCCCTCCGGTCCGAGTTCCGCTGGCTGCTGGTCGCCCTCGAGCAGGTGTCGGGTGACACGTTGCGGGTGTTCTCGTGGTGGCGCGCCCGGCGAGAGGCAACCAGCCGCGCCGGCGGCGCGAGCCGGCTGGAGGCGTACTACTCGGGCGCCGACTTCCGGATGGAGTTCCTCGCGTTCGTGAGGGACGAGGTGGCGGAGGAGTACCCCGATGCGGCACACGTGCTGCGGGCGCTCGTCGAGTATCTCGAGAGCCTTGCAACCTGCGAGTGCGGAGACGCGCCGCCGGCGTCGTCACGGGAGGTGCGCTTGACCGGGGAGGCGATGCACGACCTCCCCGTCCGAACGGGCGGTGTCCACGTGGCGCGGCTGCCCGTCGACCTCTCGCGCGTCGTCCGTCGGCTCCGCCGCCGGCGCCCACTTGCGGGCGTCCCGCGCCAGGAGACGACGGTGGTCACGAGGGTGAGGAACGACCGCACCGAGATCGTGCAGCTCAGCCCGGCGTCCGCAGGGCTGCTCGGCCTGTGCGACGGCACCCGGGACATCCGGGCGGTCATCGAGGCATTCTCCACCTCGCGATGCGACGTGGGAGGCATACCGGGAGACGCCGCCTCTCTGGTCGGCCTCGAGCTGCTGCGCCGTGGCGGGTTGATCCGGCTCGTACGGCCACCGGCTGCGGCAGGTCGGGCGCCGCTCGATCCGGGGGAGCGCGCCGTCTAGCCGCGGGTTCCATGGTCTCCCTCCGGCTGGAGGCGGTCGGCCGGGACCGAGGGCTGGTGTCCACTCGCGTACACCGGTCTATCGATCTGTCCGCTAGATCCCACCGGAGTCGAGTCGTAGCCCAAATCGGATAGAGATGTAAAGACCTTCGATGCGCCGGGGCCGACGGTGCCGGCATGGGCACACCGTCGGGATCGGCGACACGCGGCGAGCGGCGGTTCGCCGCCCTCGCGCTGGCGGTCGCGGGGGCGCTCACTCCGGCCGTCGCGGGAGGCGGCGCCGGCGCGACGCCGCGCGGGGATACGGCGAGGTCGCGTCAGCCTGGCCCGGGCCCGGCACCCGTGCCGCTCGCGAGGGTGCCGCAGGTGATCGGTGACCTCGAGGGAGCACTGCAGCGCGCGCTCCGCTCCGGCTACGCGCTCGCCGCTCGCCGTCTGCACGAGACGCCACGGTGCGCGGCACTCTTCCGCTCCCTCGGCGCCGACGGTGTGGCGGAGCTCGCGCGCAGCAGGTACCGCTCGGCGTGGAGCGAGCTCTGCATGCACGGCGTGGCCGCGCTCACGCCCGTCGGACAGCCGACGGTGCAGCTTTGCCCGGGCTTCGGCGCGCTCGACCCGAGGCGCGCGGCGCGGACATTGATCCACGAGGCGCTCCACGCTGCGGGGCTGCGCGAGCGCCCGCCCGACCCGACAGCGCCGAGCGCGGAGGAGATCAACCGGCTCGTGGAGCAGGGGTGCGACCTGTGAGCGGCCGGCGACGCAGGGAGGAGGGTTGAATGCCGACGTACTTCTGTCCGTACTGCGGGAAGGAGACCCGGTACCTCAACGTGAGCGAAGCGGCCGCGATGGCCCAGGTGACGCGCACGACCGTCTACTCGTGGATGCGGAAGCGCGAGGTGCACTCGGTGCACCGGCCGAGCGGCCGGCGTTTCATCTGCGCGGTCTCTCTCCTGGTCAACGAGGCGTTCGAGGGCGACGGGGCGGCACACCCGCCGCGCCCGGCGCACGCGCACCCGAACCCGCCGCACAGGTAGCGGCGTCGATCCGCGACGCGGCGGCGGCCTGTGACGGTGGAGGATGCATGCGCTCGGAGAGCATTAGTAAACACTTTCTGACGCGAGAGAACAGATCTGGCCACTACACAAATACGGTCGGGTTTCCGGACATCGCGCCACGGACGTGGTCAGGAGGCGGCGGCCTGCCAGCGGAGCAGACAGGTCCGATTCCGCCCGGCGCTGGCGCGCTCCGCGGTCGGGGAGGGTGCGAGGTGGCAGGGGTGATGTCGGCTCCCCCCGGAGCCGTGTCCGGCGATTGGTACGCCTGTACAGTAATGTCTACCGGACCTTGGGGTGAGACTCACCTCAGATATTTCGCAACTAGTTGATATCAAAAGACCTACGTCTCGACGCACGAAGCTGGCACGGGGGTTGCTGAGACTGTGGGCGTGAGATCCGTGTCTCAACAGTGCTCCGGAACCTGGGGGATATCCGCGGATCCGATGCCTGCAACGGAGAGGGGGTGCACCAGGCGGATCAGGCTGCGAAAAGTAGCTGACGGTAGGCGAGATTCACGAGGTCATTCCAATTCCCTAACGAAGGAGGTTGCAATGAGAAGGATGATGCGAGGAGTCGTCTTCGGCCTGCTGCTGGGCCTGCTGGCCCTGCCGCTGGCCGCCCAGGTGGTCCCGACCGGGACCCTCTCGGGGCACGCGACTGACGGCAAGGACGCCCTGCCCGGCGTCATCGTCAGCGTGTCGTCGCCCAACCTGCAGGGGATCCGGACGACGGTCACCAACGCCAACGGCGACTACATGTTCGCGTTCCTGCCGCCGGGCGACTACAAGGTGAAGTTCGACCTGCAGGGGTTCCAGTCGATCGAGACCGCGATCAGGATCAACGCCGCCCAGATCCAGAGGGTCGACGCGACGATGCCGCAGACGAAGATCGCGGAGTCGGTCACCGTGACCGGCACGTTCGAGACGATCTCGTCCGCGCAGCAGGTCGCCCTCACCGTGACCCAGGACCTGCTCAACAAGCTGCCGGCCGCGCGCAACCCGGTCGCGGCCGCCTCGCTCGCCCCCGGCGTGCAGATGAACGGGGTCAACAACTACCCGTTGATCTCGGGCGGCCAGCAGTACGAGAACCTCTACCTGGTCAACGGCGTCGCGATCCAGGACAACATCCGCAACACGCCGCACCAGCTGTACATCGAGGACGCGGTGCAGGAGACCACAACGCAGACCTCCGGGATCTCGGCGGAGTACGGCCGGTTCGCCGGCGGCGTGGTCAATACGCTGACCAAGTCGGGCGGCAACGAGCTGCACGCCTCGGTGCGCGACTCGCTCTCGAGCGACAAGTGGGCGGCGAAGACGCCGAAGACGACCTCGCGCAACGACGCCATCAACTCCACCTACGAGGCGACGCTGGGCGGCTTCGTTCTCAAGGACCGCCTGTGGTACTTCGCGGCCGGCCGCGCGTACAAGATCACCGCGGACCGCCAGATGTACTCGACCCTCATCCCGTACACCTACGGCGACGACCAGAAGCGGTTCGAGGGCAAGCTTACGCTCGCGATCAACCCGAACCACCGCATCATCGGTTCGTACCTGAAGATCGACGAGACCGAGACGAACTACCTGTTCACGAGCGTGAACAACCTCGACCTCTCGACGCTCGACCCGAGCCGTAAGACGCCCAACGACCTCACAGCGATCAACTACACGGGTGTCCTCACCGACAACTTCTTCGTCGAGGGGCAGTACTCGAAGAAGAACTTCGCGTTCGTCGGAGGCGGGAGCCCGTACAGCGACCTCATCAAGGGCACCATCATCCGCGACAACGTCAACGGCTGGGCGTCGAACTCCGCGTACTTCTGCGGGACCTGCCCCGACAAGACGCGCGACAACCAGGACTGGCTGGTCAAGGGCTCCTGGTTCACGACGTCGAGCACGCTCGGCTCTCACGACATCGTGGTCGGGTACGACAGCTTCGACGACAAGAGGCGCGAGGACAACAACCAGTCCGGCTCCAACTTCGTCTACTGGCCGACGCAGTATCTCACGACCGCCTCCGGCTCGATCGTGCTCGACCCCGTCCTCCACGAGCCGATCCCAGTCGTGTACGGCGACGGCAGCTCCGACTTCACGTACTGGGCGCTGCTCACGCCGTCGAGGGGGAGCGACTTCCGCACCAACTCCTACTTCGTCAACGACCGCTGGCGCCTGAACAACCACTTCAGCTTCAACGTCGGACTCCGCTACGACAAGAACGACGGCGTGGACGAGGCCCGCAAGACCGTCGCCAAGGACAGCAGGGTCAGCCCCCGCCTCGGCGTGACGTGGGACCTGTTCGCGGACGGCGACTGGCTCGTCAACGCGGGCTATGGCCACTACGTGACCGCGATCGCCGGCTCCGGCAACGTGGCGGACCAGGGTGCGGGCAGCCCTTCGCAGTTCGGCTACCTGTACCTGGGAGACGACATCAAC
>DATKLI010000005.1:0-7873 GCA_035542455.1 Thermoanaerobaculaceae bacterium | reverse complement strand
TTCCTCACCCGCTCCACCAGCACCGCTCGACTCGCGGGACAGCTTCGGGCATTCTGGTGCAGGTCCATCCTTGTCTCCTTCCGTGCTGCAGGTTTAGCCACCCACAGCATGACGGAAGTGACTTGGATGGACCACTCCCTTTACTGAACAACCTCGTGAGATTCCACAGCTAGCCAGCGCGCTTGCCGCTACGGCGTGGGCGCGCTGGCCGCCGGCGGGGCGCCCCACGGCACCGCGGTCAGCGCGGGCAGCCCGCGGTAGTCGGTCTGGTCGAGCGTCAGCGGGGTGACCGTGACCCAACCCTCGGCAAGGGCGCGCACGTCGGTCCCGGCAGCATCGGTTTCGGGGGGGGCCCAGAGCGACGAGAACAACTCCTCGCCGTGGGGTCCGATCGACTCCACGTAGCTGTCCTCCCGGTCCGGGGCCATCCCGACGCTCGTCACGAGCACCCCGCGCGCCGCGGCCCGCGGAAACGGGATCTCGACCTTGACGAGCGCGCCGGCGGCCGGCAGCCCGGCCGCGCGCAGGCGGTCGAGCACGAGCTTCGCCCAGCGCGCCGCGCCAGCGTAGTCGGGGTCCTGCCCGTGCGTCACGACCGCGGAGAACGCCACCGCCGGAAGACCCGCGAGCGCGCCCTCGCGCGCGCCGCCGAGCGTGCCCGAGACCCACGTCGAGCGACCGGCGTTGTCGCCGCGGTTGATCCCGGAGAGAACGAGGACGGGGCGCGGGTCGTGGACGGTGAACGCGGTGAGCGCGCTGAGCGCGATCCGCACGCAGGTGGCAGGCTGGGCATGGATCGCGAAGCGGCGGACGCCATCGCTCGACGGTCGCTCCTCCACCAGCACCGGGACGCGGTACGTGATCCCGTGCCCGGTCCCGCTCTGGTCCTCGGACGGCGCGGCCACCGTGACCCGGTAGTCGCCCCTGATCGCCTCGACGAGCGCCGCGATCCCGGGCGCGTCGATGCCGTCGTCGTTGGTCACGAGGACGTGGGGGCGGGCCGTCTCGGCCGCGGCGGCGGCCGCCGCGACGGCCAGGGCTGCGACGAACGCTGAGATCGTGCGCGTCATGGCACCTCCGGTCTTTGAGAATGTACCAGCCGAGAACGCGAGACAAGGGCGACGGCGGCGTGGCATCTCCTGCGAAACGCGAGGCCGGACCGCAGCGTACAATGCGACATGCGAAGGACCCCCCGGTGGCTCGTCGTCCTCGTGGTCGTGATCGCCGGCGCCGCCGTGCTCCGCTTCGTCGTGCTCAGGCCGAGGCCGGTCCCGGTCGAGGTCGCGCGGGTGGAGACCGGGACGGTGGAGGAGACGATCACCAACACGCGCGCCGGCACGGTCAAGGCGCGGCTGCGCGCCAAGCTCTCGCCGCAGATCGGCGGACGCGTGGTCGAGCTGCCGCACCGGAAAGGCGCGCACGTCGGGGCCGGGACACTCCTGCTCCGCCTCGACGACTCGGTGCAGACGGCGCAGGTGCGGCTCGCGAGCGAGCAGGTGAAGACGGCACACGCCCAGGCGAACGAGGCGTGCCTCGCGGCCGAGCTCGCCGAGCGCGAGCTCACGCGCGGTCGGGCGCTCGCCACCGACGGGATCACGAGCGCGCAGGCGCTCGACGCGCTCGAGACCGACCGCGACCGCACGCGGGCGGCGTGCCAGGCGGCACGCGCCACGCTCGACCAGGCGCGCGCCCAGGTGGGGGTCGCCGAGGCGGAGCTCGAGCTGACGACGGTTCGAGCGCCGTTCGCGGGGGTCGTGGCGGATTGCAGCACCGAGGTCGGTGAGTGGATCACCCCGGCGCCTCCGGGCGTCCCGATCCCCGCGGTGCTCGACCTCATCGACCCCGGTTCGGTCTACGTCTCGGCGCCGATCGACGAGGTCGACTCCGAGCGGGTGAAGCCGGGCCAGGAGGTTCGGGTGACGGTGGACTCGCGGCCCGGCGAGAAGCTCGCGGGCCGCCTCGTGCGCGTGGCGCCGTACGTGCTCGACGTGCTGGAGCAGAACCGCACCGTCGAGGTCGAGGTGGATCTCGCCGACCCGGCGGTGGCGGCCGCGCTCCTCCCCGGAACCTCGGCCGACGTCGAGATCATCCTCGCGCGACGCGAGGGCGTGCCGCGCATCCCGACCGCCGCGATCGCCGAGGGCGGCAAGGTCCTCGTCCTCCGCGACGGACGCCTCATCGAGCGGACCGTCACGACCGGGATGCGCAACTGGCAGTACGCCGAGGTGCGCTCGGGCGTGGCGATCGGCGACGAGGTCGTGGTGGTGCGCGACTCCCCGGACATCAAGGACGGGGCCCGCGCGCAGGCCAAGGGGAGCCGGTGATCCGTCTCGAGGGCGTGTGGCGCACGTACCGGGTCGGTGAGGGGGAGGTCCACGCCCTGCGCGGCGCCGACCTCGAGATCGCGCGCGGCGAGCACGTCGCGCTCATCGGCCCCTCGGGGTCGGGCAAGTCGACGCTCCTGCACATCATCGGCTGCCTCGACCGCCCGACGCGCGGGCGCTACCTCCTCGAGGGGCGGGAGGTCGGCGCGCTCTCGGAGGAGGAGCGCTCGCTCCTTCGCCGCCAGCGCATCGGGTTCGTGTTCCAGTTCTTCCACCTGCTTCCGCGCCTCTCCGCCCTCGGCAACGTCGAGCTCCCGATGCTGTTCGCGGGCACCCCCGCCGGCGAGCGGCGCGCCCGCGCCGCGCACGCCCTCGAGGCGGTCGGCCTGGCGGCGCGCGCGACGCACCGCCCCGACCAGCTCTCCGGGGGCGAGCGGCAGAGGGTCGCGATCGCGCGCGCTGTCGTGATGAACCCCGCTGTGCTGCTCGCCGACGAGCCCACCGGAAACCTCGACCGGCACTCCGCGGTCGAGGTGATGGCGCTCCTCGAGGAGATGAACCGGCGCGGGCTCACGCTCGTCGTGGTGACGCACGACCCGGCGATCGCCGAGCGGGCGAAGCGCGTGGTGCGGCTGGCCGACGGCGAGATCCTCGACGGCCGTGGATCGTGGGTCGTAGATCGTGGGTCGCGGGAAACGGATCCACCCACCACCCACGAACCACGACCCACGGGTGGGGGGTGGGAGTGAGGTTCGTTGACCTGCTGGGGTTCGCGGCGGGTGCGCTCCGGGGCCACAAGCTGAGGACGTCGCTCTCCGTGACCGGGGTCGCGGTCGGGATCGCCGCGGTGGTTGCGCTCACGGCCCTCGGCGAGGGGGCGCGGCAGTACGTGGTCGACCAGTTCGCGGCGCTCGGCTCGAGCCTCCTGGTCGTGTTCCCGGGCAAGGTGGAGACGACGGGGGCCGAGCCGTTCGGCGGCGTCACGCACGACCTGACGATCGCCGACTACCGGATGCTGGCGCGCCTGCCCAGGGTCCGCCGGTCGGCCCCGATGGCGGTCGCCACCGAACGGGTGCGTTTCCGCGACCGTGGCCGCGACGTGCCCGTCCTCGGAACCACTGCCGACTTCGCCCTTGTCCGCCGTCTCGAGATGGGTTCGGGCTCGTTCCTGCCCCCCGGTGACCCCGACCAGGGCGGCAACGAGATCGTGCTCGGCCTGACGGTTGCGAAGGAGCTGTTCCGCGACGAGAACCCGCTCGGACAGATCGTGCGCGTCGGGCCGTGGCGCTTCCGCGTCGTCGGGGTGATCGCGCCGCGCGGCCAGTCGCTCACGTTCAACCTCGATGAGGTCGTGTTCGTGCCCGTTCGTACCGCGATGCGTGTGTTCAACCGCACTTCCCTCTTCCGCATCCTGATGGACATCCGCATGCGCGACGAGCTCGCCCTCGCGAAGCGCGACGTCGAGGCGCTGATGCGCGAGCGCCACCGCGCCGAGGACGTCACGGTGATCACGCAGGACGCTCTGATCTCGGCGTTCTCGAAGATCCTCAACGTTCTCACGCTCGCGCTCGTCGGGATCGCCTCGGTGTCGCTCGCCGTCGCGGGCGTCGGGATCATGAACGTGATGCTGGTCTCGGTCACGGAGCGCCGCGCCGAGATCGGCCTCCTCAAGGCTCTCGGCGCACTCGACCGCCAGGTGCTCGCCGCGTTCCTGGCCGAGGCGGTGCTGCTTGCGGTGGCGGGCGGGATCGCGGGGCTCGCGATCGGCGCCGGCGCGGTGCGCGCGTTCGTCGGGGTCTACCCGAGCTTCCCGGCGTCGCCGCCGGCGTGGGCGGTGGCGGCGTCGCTGGGCCTCTCGCTCGCGGTCGGCGTCGGGTTCGGCGTGTGGCCGGCGCGCCGGGCGACGCGCCTCGACCCGGTCGCGGCGCTCGCGCCGCGGTGACCGCGATGGAACGCGCCGACCTCCTCCGCTTCGTGCTCGGCGCCCTCGCCGGGCACCGCCTGCGCTCGGCGCTCTCGGCGCTCGGCGTTGCGATCGGCGTGGCGGCGGTCGTTCTGCTCACCGCGCTGGGCGAGGGGACGCGCCGCTACATCGTCGCGCAGTTCTCCCAGTTCGGCACCAACCTCATGGAGATCAACCCGGGCAAGGTGAAGACGTTCGGGTTTCCGGGCGCGTTCGGAGGGACGACCAACAAGCTCACGATCGACGACGCTCTCGCGCTCGAGAAAGTCCCGGGAGTTGGCGCCGCCGTGCCGTTCGCGTTCGGCCAGGCGCGCGTGGAGGCGGCGGCCCGCGGCCGGAGCGTCTACATCTACGGGACCACGCACGACATGCTCGCGGCGTGGCACGTCACCGTCGGGCAGGGGGTTTTCCTCCCGCCGATGGATCCCCACCGGAAGGGGTCGTTCGCCGTGCTGGGGCCCAAGCTCGCCCGCGAGCTGTTCGGCGACGCGCCGCCGCTCGGGAAGCGCGTGCGCATCGGAAGCTGGGGGTTCCTCGTCGTCGGCGTGATGGAGTCGAAGGGCCAGCTCCTCGGGTTCGACGTGGACGACTCGGCGTACATCCCGGTCGGCAGCGCTCTCGACCTGTTCAACCAGTCGGAGCTGCTGGCAATCGACGTCGTGGCGCGCGACGCGGACGCCGTGCCGGGGGTGGTGACGCGCGTCAAGGCGGCGCTCACCGCGCGCCACCGCGACAACGAGGACTTCACGGTCACGACCCAGACCGAGATGCTCGACACGTTCGGCCGGATCATCGGGATCATCACCGCCGCGGTCACCGCGATCGCCGGGATTTCGCTGTTCGTCGGCGCGATCGGGATCCTCACGATCATGTGGATCTCGGTGCACGAGCGCACCGGCGAGATCGGCCTCCTGCGCGCACTCGGGGTCACCGCGGGAGCGGTCGAGCGCCTCTTCCTGCTCGAGGCCGCCGCTCTCGCGGTGGCGGGCGGGGTCGCCGGGGTCGTGTTCGGGTTCGCGGTGCAGTGGATGCTGCGCGCCGCGGTGCCCGGTCTGCCTCTGGCGACCCCGGCCGGTGCGGTCGTCGCCGCGCTCGCGATGAGCCTCGTGGTCGGGATCGCAGCCGGCGTGCTCCCGGCGCGCCGCGCCGCCGCCCTCGACCCGGTCGACGCCCTCCGGGCCGAGTGACCCCTTCTCGTCCTACCCCTCCGCCGCCTGCTGCACCCAGTCGAGGAGGCGCTGCATCTCGTCGGAGGCGGCGTCCTCGCTCACCGTGATCGAGCGCGAGCCGGCGTCGTCCTCGACCGTGAGGTGGTAGATGAACCGGTCGGGCCTGCCGGCGAGCGGCGTCGGGTTCTCCGGGAACGTCGCGAGGTCCGCGGCCCGGACGAGGCGCCGCAGCTCCTCGGCGCGCTCGGGCGCGAGCGCCGCCGCGTCCACCGTGACGGAGCGGCGGACGTTCGCAAGGCCGCCGGAGCGCTCGAGCCTGACGCGCATTCCGGTGTCTAGAGTACTCCGACCTTCGCCCAGGCGTCGGCGACCGCCTTGGCGACCGCGCCGCGCGCGCCGAACAGCTCCTTCGCCGCGGCGACCGTCGCGTCGGCTGCGTCCTTGAACTGGGCGCGCGGCCGCAGGCGGTCGCGCAGCGTGACGTACCAGACCATCCCCGCCTTCTCCCACGCGCTCCCGCCGATGGCGGTCGCGGCCAGGTAGAACGCCCGGTTCGGGATCCCCGAGTTGATGTGGACGCCGCCGTTGTCGTCGGTCGTGTCCTGGTAGTGCGCCATGTCGGCGGGCTGCGGGTCCTTCCCGATGACCTTGTCGTCGTACGCGGTCCCGGGGGCGGCCATCGAGCGAAGCGCCTTCCCGTTGACCGCGGCCGTGAACAGGCCGGCGCCGATCAGCCAGTCGGCCTCGGCCGCCGTCTGGCCCAGCGCGCGCTGCTTGACGAGCGACCCGAACACGTCGGAGAACGACTCGTTGAGCGCGCCGGGCTGGTCGGAGTACTCGAGCGCGGCCTCGTACTGCGTGACGCCGTGCGTGAGCTCGTGGCCGATTACGTCCACCGCCTTGGTGAAACGCTGGAAGATCTTGCCGTCGCCGTCGCCGTACACCATCTGGCTGCCGTCCCAGAACGCGTTGTCGTACCCGACCCGGTAGTGGACGCTCGAGACGAGCGCCATGCCGCGGTCGTCGATCGAGTTGCGGTCGTACACGTCGCGGTACAGGTCGTACGTGGCGCCCGCGCCGTCGTACGCCTCGTTGACGGCAGGGTCCGACACCGGCGGGTCGCCCTCGGAGCGCACGAGCGCGCCCGGCAGCTTCGAGCCCTTGCCGGCGTCGTAGACCGTGCGCTGCTTCGCGGGCGCGGCGATGGCGCTGGCGGTCGCGATGTCGCCGAGGAGCTCGCGCCTCCCGCGCATGCGCTCCGAGATCGCGATCGCCTGCAGCGCCCACCTCCGCTGCTGCGGGCTTCCCCGCTCCACGATCGAGCGCAGGATGTGCGGCGGCAGGATGCAGGAGATCGGCTCGAATCCGGCGTGTCGGTGCGCCTTCGGTGTCACCTCATCCTCCTCGGCCCGGGGGTTCACCGCGGGTTCTACTCCTGCCGTCCGCCGCGGTCAAGGCACCGGCGTGCCGGGCGAGCGGGTATCATCGGCCGCCTGGAGGCACGGTGGCGGAGAGGCAGGTGGTCTGGACCGATCTCTTCACGGTCCGCGCGCACGAGGTCGGCGGCCACGGGGGCGCCTCGGCCGCGGCCGTCTGCAACTGGCTGCAGGAGACGGCGGGCAACCACGCGACCCACCTCGGGTGGGGGATCGAGGGGCTCATGGGCCAGGGGATGACGTGGGTGCTCGCGCGCCTGCACCTGGTTCTCGACAGGCCTCCCGCCTGGCGCGAGCGCGTGAGCGTCACGACCTGGCCGGCGGGAGCGCGGCGCCTGTTCGCCGTCCGCGAGTTCCGCATCTCGGCCGAGGGCGGCGCCGAGTTCGGCCGCGCGACCACGGGGTGGATGGTGATCAACGCCGCGACCCGGCGCCCGGTGAGGCCGCCCGACGACGTGGAGAGGATGGGGCGCCTCGCCCCGCCCCGCATCGTCGATGACGAGTTCGGCAGGCTCCCCGAGGTCGCGGCGGCCGAGTTCGAGCGCACGGTCGAGGTGCGCTTCGCGGACCTCGACATGAACGGCCACGCGAACAACGTCAGCGTGGTCGCCTGGTCGCTCGAGGCGCTGCCGCCCGAGGTCGCGCTCGGCGCGGCGCTGAGGGAGATCGAGGTCGAGTTCCGGGCCGAGGCGCTCCACGGCGACCGGATCAAGGTTCGGGCGGAGCGCGAGAGCGACGGCGCAGCGGCGTTCCGGCACGCGCTCATGCGCGAGGCCGACGGGCGCGAGATCGCGCGCGTCCGCTCGGCGTGGGCGCCGGCCGCCCGCTAGTTGTGGAATCTCAGGAGGTTGTTCAGTCAAGGGAGTGGTCCATCCGAGTCACTTCCGTCATGCTGTTGGTGGCTAAACCGGCAGCAGGGAAGGAGGCAAGGATGGACCTGCACCAGAATGCCCGAAGTTGCCCGGCGAGTCGAGCGGTCCT
>DATKLI010000004.1:0-10899 GCA_035542455.1 Thermoanaerobaculaceae bacterium | reverse complement strand
TTCCTCACCCGCTCCACCAGCACCGCTCGACTCGCGGGACAGCTTCGGGCATTCTGGTGCAGGTCCATCCTTGTCTCCTTCCGTGCTGCAGGTTCAGCCACCCACAGCATGACGGAAGTGACTTGGATGGACCACTCCCTTTACTGAACAACCTCGTGAGATTCCACAACTAGCGCTCGGCGACCTTCAGGACCCAGCAGTACTCCCCGTTGTGCCACGTGATGCGAGGGTCGCTCCCGAGACGGACCTCGACGTCCTCGCACGAGGCGTCGTGGCTGCAGTGCTCCGTCCACACGACGGTCCGGTTCTTGGCGCGGTACATGTTGTCACCGATCTTGGTGACGCATTCGAGCTTGAAGATGCGGTCCTCGGCCACCCCGGCCGGAGGGAGCAGAGCGAGCAAGCCAGCAGCCGCCACGAGCAACGTCCGTCTCATCTGATCCTCCTGTGGTGCGGAGTATCGCACGGACCCGTATCCGGAGCGGCGACGGCCGACCGATCAGGGCTCGGCGGGCGAGGGCGCCTGGTTGAACTGCGTTGCGGCACGTCCCACGCCGACCCGCAGCGCGGCCTCGACGCAGTCGGCGGCGCGGGCGACCATCCCGCGAGCGGCGTCGCGCTCGCCGGACTCGAAGGGAGCCAGCACGTACTCCGCGAGGTCCTCCCAGGGGCTCGCCCCGCGGACGCCGAGCCGCAGCCTCGGGAACCCCTCCCCGACCGCCTCGGCGATCGACCGCAGCCCGTTGTGGGTCCCGGGGCCGCCGCTCGCCCGCAGGCGGAGCGTTCCGAGAGGGAGGTCGACGTCGTCAACGACCACCAGGCACTGCCCGGGCACGACCTCCTCGCCCTCGCAGAACAGAGCGAGTGCGTCCCCGGAGAGGTTCATGAACGTCTGGGGCTTCACCAGGATGGTCGAGCTGCCCCCGGGCCGGCGGACCACCTTCGCGCGGTATCGGGTCCGCCACGACGAGAGCCGCCATCGGCGCGCGAGCTCGTCCACGACCGCAAACCCGACGTTGTGACGCGTGTCGGAATACTCCTCGCCGGGGTTGCCCAGCCCGACGACCGCGGCGATGTGCATGACAGCGAGGCGCCAGGACTACTCGGCTTCCTCGCCCTCCTCCTCGACGGCCTTGCCGCGCTTGATGACCTCCGGCTCGGCGGCCTCCTCGCCCTCGGCGGCCGCAGCGGCCTCCTCCGGCTTGACCTCCTCGGCCTCCTTGCCGTGCGTCTTCACGGTCGCGACCATCTTGCGGGGGTCGTCGAGGAGCTTCACACCCTCGGGGAGCGAGACCTCGGCGGCGGTGACGTGCTGCCCGAGCTCGAGGTTGCTCACGTCCACGTGGAACGACTGGGGGATCTCCTCGGCGGCGCACTCGACGTGGAGCGATCTCCCCACCCAGTCGAGGAATCCGCCGATCTTGACGCCGGCGGCCTCGCCCTCGAGGACGATCGGCACTTCGACCTTCAGCCGCTGGCCCTTCATCACGCGGATGAAGTCCAGGTGGGTGTACTGCCGCGTGACGGGGTCGATCTGGGCGTCGCGCACCATCGCGTGGCGCTCCTGCTTCGTGCCCTTCATCTTCAGAAGGAACACGGTGTTGCGGCCCTTCTCCTGCTTGAGGAGCTCGGTCACGGTGTGGCGGTCGATCACGACCGGCACCGCCTCCTTGCCGCCACCGTACACCACGGCCGGGATGAGCCCCTGCCGCCGGAGCTTGCGGTTCGCACCCTTGCCGGCGGAGCTGCGGCGCTCCACCTCGATCACGAGCTCTTCCATGACGCCTACCTCCGCCCTCGCGGCGACGCCGCGCGGGTCGAGTACTTTACCACACGGCGCGGCAACAGTCGAGGAACATCCGCTGACAGCTCTCCGCCACCCGCCCGACCAGCTCACAGCTGACAGCTCCCCCACCCACCCAAGAACGGATACGTCCCGAGGAGCGAGGCTGTGAGCTGTAGACTGCCTCTACACGAACAAACTCGACACCGACTTGGCCTCGTGGATGCGCCGGATCGCCTCGCCGAGAAGCTCGGCGACGGAGAGCTGGCGGATCTTTCCGCAGGCGGCCGCCGCGGGGTTGAGCGGGATCGTGTCGGTGACGACGATCTGCTCGACCACGGAGCTGTCGATCCGCTCGACGGCTGGACCGGAAAGGACGGGGTGCACGCCGGCCGCGAGCACCCTCGCCGCGCCGCGCTCCGCCAGCACCTCGGCGGTCTTCACGAGCGTACCTGCGGTGTCGATGATGTCGTCCACGATCACGCACGTCCGGCCGGCGACGTCGCCGATGACGTTCATCACGTCGGCGTGGTTCGGGCTCGTGCGCCGCTTGTCCATGATCGCGAGCCCGGCCTCGAGCCGCTTCGCGAACGCCCGGGCCCTCTCGACGCCGCCGGCGTCGGGCGAGACGATCGTGACGTCCTGCAGCTGCAGGCGGCGCAGCTCCTCGATGAGGACCGGGGCCGCGAACAGGTGGTCCACGGGGATGTTGAAGAACCCCTGGATCTGGGCGGCGTGCAGGTCCATCGAGAGGATGCGCGAGGCCCCCGAGGAGCTGATGAGGTCGCACACCAGCTTGGCGGTGATCGGCACTCGCGGCCGGTCCTTGCGGTCCTGCCGTGCGTACCCGAAGTACGGGATCACGGCGGTGATCCGGCTCGCCGACGACCTCCTGCAGGCGTCCAGCAGGATCAGCAGCTCCATGAGGTTGTCGTTGACGGGGGGGCACGTCGGCTGCACGACGTAGACGTCGCCGCCGCGCACGTTCTCCTCGATCTGGCAGCCGTTCTCGCCGTCGGAGAAGTTGTAGAGACGGACCTCGCCGCGATGGATCTGCAGGTAGTCGCAGATGCGGTCGGTGAGCCGGAGGTGCGCCCTCCCGGAGAACACAACCAACGGACTCTGGTCTTGCATACCGTCCTCGCAACCGTCGCTCTGGCTGGGGCGGCAGGATTCGAACCTGCACATGCGGGATCCAAAGTCCCGTGGCTTACCGTTTGCCGACGCCCCAGTCGGGGCTCGAGTCTAGTGTGCCGTCCCCGACCTGTCCACCGCCGTCACTGCTGCTCGTCGTCGCCGTCCTCGTCGGTCCAGTACTTCTCGCCGAGGAGCCGGTTCGAGATCTGCTGGGCGCGTGACGCCCCGGTGCCGTCCGCGGCGGCGCCTCTCTCGGCGACGACGCGCTCGTACTCCGAGAGGATCGCCTCGTCCAGCCTCTTGCGTGTGTCGGTGTTCAAGGGGTGGGCGATGTCGCGGAACGAGCCGTTGCGCAGACGGCGGGACGGCATCGCGACGTACACCGTCCCCTCCTTGCCCTCGAGCACCCGGATGTCCCCGACCAGGAAGCAGCCGTCGAACACGACCTGAGCGAACGCCTTCACCTTCCCGCCCTTGTTGAGGTTGATGCGGACCTCGCTGATCTCCATGTCGTCACTCCTCCACGACCGACGGGCGCAGGCGCGCCGCCTCGCGCGTGAGCACCGGCGCGACCAGGGGGCCCAGCGGTGCGAGCGCCTCCGCGGAGCGGCGCGCCTCGCCCTCCGCGCGATAGAGGCCGAACACCGTTCCACCGCTCCCCGAGAGCATGGCCAAGAGCGGCCGCGTGACCTGCACGCGGCGGAGCCGCTCGCCCACCTCTGGCCACCGGTTCACGACCGTCGGCTGCAAGTCGTTACGGCAGAGCCCAAAAGGCAGCTCGCCGCCGTCCTCGACCCATCGGTATATCGCAACATCGGCTTCGCCGTCCAGTGCGGCGGCGTGGAGCGCCCCGTACACCTCGGCGGTCGGTATCGGGTCGGGCCCCGGAAGCAGCACGACCCACCAGGGCGGGAGGTCGCGTACGGGAGCGACCTCCGAGCCCCGCCCCACGCCCCACGCGACGCCGCCCACCAGGAAGAACGGCACGTCCGCGCCGAGCCCAGCGGCGACCGCCAGCATGTCGGTGTCGCTCATCCGGAGGTCCCACAGCCGGGAGAGGCCGACCAGCGCCGCGGCCGCGTCGGAGGAGCCGCCACCGAGGCCGCCCGCGACCGGGATCCTCTTCGCGAGCGTGATCCTGGCGCCTCGACGGAGCCCGGCCTTCGCCGCCAGCGCGAGCGCCGCCTTGACGACGAGGTTGTCGGGGCCGTCCCCGACGGCGCCCCCCGGCGTGACCGTCATCCGGACGGTTCCGTCGGGGGCGTCCGAAAGCCGGAGGTCGTCCCACACACCCACCGCCGCGAACAGCGTGCGCAGCTCGTGGTAGCCGTCGGCGCGCCGGCCCAGCACCTGCAGGTGGAGGTTCACCTTGGCGGGGCACCGCACCGTGAGCGTCACCGCAGCTCTCCGCATGCGGGGGTCGAGAGCCACGCCGGCGGCGGCGGCGTCTCCGAGGGGTGCCACTCCTTGAGCGCCAGCTCGGCACGCTCCGACCCGGCCTCGAGGACGATCGTCCCCGGCACCTGTCCGACCTGGGATCCGAGCTCGGCCGTGAACAGGGAGGCGCCGTTCGCCCGTGTGACGACGACCCTCGAGCACGCGGCCGGGGGACCGCCGATGCGCGCCCGCCACACGACGCCGCCGGTCGCGGCCTCGACCCACCCGGGGGCGTCCCCGACCTCGCGCGCCCCTCCCGGCACCGAGCCCGACAGGAGCAGCGCCGCGAGCCGCGCGTCGAGCGGCAGCGAGCCGTTCTTCGGGAGCGGTATCACGCCGGGCGGCAGCGGCTCCCGGCACCGTTCCTTGATCCGCCCCAGCCACCCCTCGTCGCCGGAGATCCATACCGCCAGCGCCACGCCGCCCGGCGGGACCGCGACGGTCAGTGACACCCGGTCCCCGCCGCTGCGAACCGTGAGAACCAGGTCGCGCGCCGACCCGACCGAGAGGCGGTAGAGGGCCGCGAACGCAGCCGGTTCGTGGACCAGGGAACGCCAGTCGTCCGGAAGCGGCGCCGGCGGGATGGCGGCGTGGCGGCACCCCGCCCCAGCCGCCGCGAGCAGCAGTGCGATCCGAAGCGCGCTACGGCGCGTGCGCACGCTCGACCTCGGCGAGCTTCTTTTCGATGCGCTCCTTCTGTCCCTCCTCCTCGGGCTTGTTCGCCAGCGCCTGCCGGTAGGCCGCCGCCGCCTTGCCGCTGTCGCCGCGGGCGCGCAGCAGGTCGCCGATGTGCTCCTGGACGGTGGCGTCGAACGGGTCGAGCCTGACCGCCTCGCTCAGGTGCTTCTCGGCGCGGTCGATCTCACCGAGCCGGAAGTACACCCACCCAAGCGAATCCTGGAACGCGCCCGACGACGGATCGGACTTGACCGCCTTGATGAGCATCTCCCGCGCTTCCTCGAGGTGGACGCCCTTGTCCGCGAACATGTACCCGAGGTAGTTGAGCGCGGTGCCGTTGTTGGGGTCGGCCGCGAGGAGCTTCCGGAACTGCTTCACCGCATCGTCCCACGCGCCCGAGCGCTCGAGCGCGGCCGCGTAGGTGAACTGCACGGCGGGTGCGTCTCCGAGGCGTGCGAGCGCCGTGCGCGCGCGCTCGACCGCCTCCTTGTACCGCTTGCGGCGGTCGAGCACCTCGAGCGCCGACACCACGTCGTCCGCGCCGCCGGCGGTCATCGCGTCGAGTATCTTCGCCGCGCCCGCCTCGTCGCCGCTCGCGAGCGAGAACTCGGCCAGCAGGCTGTTGCGCAGGCGCGCCGTCTCGGCGTCGCTCTCGGTCTTCGCGTCGCGCAGGAACGCGATCCCCTCCGCGTACGCCTCTCTGAGGCGGAAGTACTCGCCCCACAGGGCGACCGTCCTCCGCTCGAGCGGCCCCTCCGAGCACCGCTTCAGCCAAGGGAGCGCGGCGTCGGTCCGGTGGTCGAGCAGCTCGAGTGTGGCCCGCTCCTGGGCCACGTCAACGACGGCGTCCTGGGCGTCGATCTTCTTGTCCTCGATCTGCTGCCACACCTCGTTGATGAGCGTGCGAGCCTCGGGCAGCTTGCGGAGCTGGATCAGAAGGCGCGCGAGGCCCATCGCGGCGTCGGGGTCGTCGGGGTGGGCGGTGAGCGCCCGCCGGTACTCCTGCTCGGCCGCGTCGAACTTCCCGTCCGTCGCGTCGAGGAGCGCCTTGAGGAGGAGCGCGTCGCGCTGGTTGGGATCGCCTGACAGCACCTTGTCCAGCACCTCCGCGGCCTTGGCGCGGTCGCCCGAGCGCGCCAGCAGCGTCGCCCAGCGGGTCAGGCCGGCGAGCGTGCCGCCCTCCTTCTTCAGGAACTCCCCGAGCACGTCCGCCGCCTCCTTGAACTTCCGGGCGCTCGCGAGGGCGTCGACCAGCTGCAGGGTCGCGCGCTGGCGCAACTCGGGCACCGCGGCGGCGCGCCGGAGGTACGACGCCGCGTCATCGAACTTCCCGGTCAACCGGAACGCCTCGCCCGCGAGCAGCCACAGTCTCGGGTCGTCGGGGTGGTCGTCGAGCAGGGCCTGGACCTGCTCCATCGCCTCCTCGCCCTTGTTCAGGCGCAGCAGGGACTGCGCGAGGATGAGGCGGGCCTGCGTCCCCTGGGGAACTGCGTCGAGACCGAGCCGGAGATGGGGCAGCGCGGCCTCGAGCGCCTTCGGGTCCTCCGCAGCCTGCGCCTCGAGGATCCCGAGCGTCGCCTCTCCCGCCGGGCCGAGCGTGCCCGCCTTCTGGAGCTGCGTGATCGCCTCGTCGTTGACGCCCGCCTCCGCGAGAGCAAGGCCGAACTCCTCGGCGAGGCCCGCGTTCGTCGGATCCAACTCGACGGCGTGCCGGAAGAGCTTGAGCCCCTCTGCGTACTCCCCCGCCGCCAGACGGGTCTCCGCCTGAGCCACGAGGGCGAGAACCTCGGCGCGGGGGAGCTCCACCGTCTCGGACTTCGGTGCCTGGGCCTCCGTCGCCGCCCATGACGGCACTGCCAATGCTGCAACGACGATCGCGAGAGCTCGCCTCACCCAAGCCTCCAGGGTGCCGATTGTAGTCTCGTTCGCGGCCGAGGTCTTCCCCGGCCTCACGGACCCTTGCGGTCGCTCCATGCCGGCACCGCGGAGCGGGGCCGCGTCGGGAGCAGCGCCACGTCCGTGCCCCCGGCGACGGCGATCCGGCGTCGCACGCGCTTGCCGTCCGCGGACAGGACTACGAGAGTGTCGTCCGTAAGCGCCACGACCTCGTCCTCTCCGGCGGCGACCGCCACGACGCCGCGAGGCAATGGGGTGCGGAACCGCTCCTTGAGGGGGCTCTTCGCGGCGGGGTCGACCCGAATGCCCACGATCGCCCCCGCGCTGCCGTTCGCGCACCCGGCCAGCGCGCCGCGGCCGTCCGCGGTGAACGCCAGCGCGCGCACCTCGCCCCCGAGATCGATCATCCCGAGTGGGCGGCTCCGTCCCTCCCCGGCGACCTCCACCACCCCGCCGCCGGTGGCGGTGAGGGCGAACGCTCCCTCGGGGTGGAGTGCGACCGCCGTCGCGTCGCCGTCGAGCTCGACGCGGCTGGTGTCGCCGCCCTCAAGTGCAGCGACGAGGACCAGCGCGTTCACTCCCGGCGCCGCGGGCACGATGGCGACGAGGCGGCCGTCGGCCGAGCACGCCGCGCGGCGCGCGCCGGGTACCCCCGCGAGAGGGAGTCGCGCGACCTGCACGCGCTCGGGGTACGAGAGCGTCACGAGCGCCCCCGGCAGCACGGCGTGCATCCGGTCGAAGTCGGCGAAGAACAGCGGGAACAGGCGCCCCGGCCAGCTCTCGACCTTACCGGACGTGTCCACCACCGCGGTCGCGTCCTCGGCGGAGAGGGGCACCACCGCCCGGCCGTCGGGCGCTGCGAAGACCGCCAGGCCGTCGGCGGGCAGCCTCGCCGAGCGCGCCACGCTCCCGCTCCCCGCATCCACGAACGTGACCGCATGTGGGCCGAGCACGGCGGCGACTGCGGCGGCAACCAGGAGGCATCCGGGCACCGGCGAAGTGTAGCGCCTCCGCTACACTGAACCGGTGTCCGCCGACCTGGCTTCCGAGGTCAAGTCGTTCGCCACACGCGAGCTGGGCTTCGACCTCGTCGGCATCACGACGGCGGAGCCGCTGCCGGGCGGGAAGAGGCTGGCCCGCTGGATAGATCGCGGCGCCCACGGCGACATGTCGTACATGGCGACCACCCTCGCAGTGAGGGCCGACCCGCGCGCCTTCCTCCCGGGCGCGCGCAGCGTCGTGTGCGTGGCGATGAGCTACCGCGATGCGCCGGAGCCCCCGGAGACCGGGGCTGCAGGGGAACGTGCGGTCGTCGCGCGGTACGCGCGCCGGCGCGACTACCACAAGGTACTGCGCGGGCGGCTCGTCCGGCTCGGCCGCCTCCTGGCCGACCGCGTCCCGGGTGCGGCGTGGCGGCCCGCGGTGGACACCGCCCCGTTGCTCGAGAAGGAGCTCGCGCAGCGGGCCGGCCTCGGCTGGATCGGAAAGAACACCTGCCTCATCAACCGCACGCTCGGGAGCGAGCTGCTCCTCGGCGAGCTCGTCACGTCCGTGGCGCTGCCGCCGGACGAGGCGGAGACCGACCACTGCGGCACGTGCACGCTCTGCCTCGAGGCGTGCCCGACGAGGGCGTTCGACGGTGCGAAGAGCCTGGACGCGCGGCGGTGCATCTCGTACGCCACGATCGAGCACCGGGGCGCGTTCCCTGAGAGCGTGCTTCCCGGGCTCGGCGGACACGTCTTCGGTTGCGACATCTGCCAGGCGGTGTGCCCGTGGAACCGTCGCGCTCCCGTCTCGTGCAACCCCGCGCTCGCGACCCGAGCCGGGCTCCGGGAGTTGAGCCGCACCCGCCTCGCGGCGCTCGACGATGCCGGGTGGACCGCCGTGTCGGCCGGGACACCGCTCCGCCGCCTGGACGGCGCGAGGCTCCGCCGCAACCTCGACGCGATCGCGGTCGGCGCCCGCCGGAGATTAGAGTGACCGAGACTCCGTCGCGATTATACTTCCTCTCCACAGTGGCCGACATCCCGGACGGCGGACTCGCGTTCGCGTACCCCTCCGGCCCGCTCACCGAAGGGGGGATCCTCGTCAGGACCGAGTCCGGCGTCCGCGGCTGGCGCAATCGGTGCCGACACCTGGCGGTCCCGCTCGACCATGACGACCCCGGCCGGTTTGTCACCCACGATCGCCGCCACCTGGTGTGCGCCACGCACGGGGCGCTGTACCGGCCGGCCGACGGCGTGTGCGTGGCGGGCCCCTGCCGGGGCGCCGCGCTGCGGGCGCTCCCCATCGTCGTCGAGCGCGACCTCGTCTACCTCGACCTCGGGGTGCTTCCCGACTCGCTGGCGAGTCTCGAGGCCGATCCTTGACTTTTGCCTACGTTCGTTCTATAAACCGCGCCTCAGAGGGACCTTCGACGGTCCTTCGCGGAGGTGAAAGCCCGCCGCCACAGGCAAGAGGAGCGAACCTTACGGGCTCCCACCGCGCTCGGGCAGCCGGTGATCTCCCGTTTGTGCTAAGTTGCACGTGGGTCATAACGAGCGTACGATTCGAACAGGCATCAAGGAGATGCCAACCTCTTACCAGGAGGAAAGGAGAGCTGAGATGCGCAAGAGTCAGGTTTTCGTTGGTGTGTTGCTGTTGGTTGCGGCCGTCCTGGCCGTCGGCTGCGCTAAGCCGCCTCAGCAGGAGATCGACGCCGCCAAGGCCGCGTTGACCGCCGCCGAGCAGGCAGAGGCCCCGAAGTACGCCGCTGACGCGTGGGACAAGGCCCAGCAGGGCATGAACGCCGTCAACGCCGAGCTCGAGGCCCAGCAGGCCAAGTTCGCCCTCTTCCGTTCCTACACCAAGGCCAAGCAGCTGATCGCTGACGCCCAGAACGCTGCCAACGCCGCCAAGGAAGCCGGCATTGCGGGCAAGGAGAAGGCGAAGAACGACGCCAAGGCCGCCATCGACGCCGCCAAGGCTGCCCTTGCGAACGCCGACACTCTGTTCGCCGCGGTCGAGAAGTGCCCGCGCGCGAAGAGGGCCAAGGAAGTCAAGAAGGACCTCGAGACCGTCAAGGGCAACCTGGACGGCATGAAGAACCAGGCTGCTGATCTCGACGCCAAGTTCTCCAAGGAGGATTTCTTCGGCGCCAAGGCTGCGGCCGACACCCTGAAGGGCGCTGTCGACCCGATCGCCAAGGACCTCGACGGCATCAAGACCAAGTTCAAGTGCAAGTAACGCTTTTCCAATGGTTTCATCCTGGAACGGCGGCGGGCAACCGCCGCCGTTCCGCTTTTCTCGCGGTGGTTCCCGCAGCAGCGTTCCTGGCGGGGTGCTCGCACCGCGGGGCGCCCGATGTCGGGGCTCCGCGCCGGGCCGCCCGACGTGCGATCGCGATCGTCCGACCGGTGGTCCCGTCGAAGGCCAAGCAGATCGAGCAGCTGGTGGCGATCGCGGAGATCGCGACGGCCGCGGAGGCCAACGCCCCGTGGTGGCAGGGGTCGGTCGGCCGGACCGAGGCCGCCTGGCTCCGCGTCGTGCGGACGGCCCGCGACGCCGCGGTCTCGGTGCGCGACGCGCAGGAGCGCGCGAGGGTGCTGCACTCGAGCCTGCAGCGCGAGGCCCGAAACGAGATCGCACGTGCCCAGGCCGAGATCAACGAGGCCGGGATGGGGCGGCGCGAGGCGGCCGCGATGCAGCAGGCGATGATGCGGTACAAGCTGAGTGAGAAGCTCGCCGCCGGCGGGCGGTACCAGGAGGCTGCGGACGACCTCGAGCAGGCGCACACCAACGCCCGGGTCGTGCACGGCGCGTGGAGTGCGCTCCACGCGCGGTTCTCCGACCCCGCGAACCTCAGGCTCTGGCGCTCGTGGGCGGACCAGACGATCGACGACTCAAGGCGCACCGGCGAGCCCGCGGTCATCGTGGACAAGCTGCGCCGAAGGGTCGTCCTGTACGGCGCCGGCAGGGTGATCGCGAGC
>DATKLI010000003.1:0-2002 GCA_035542455.1 Thermoanaerobaculaceae bacterium | reverse complement strand
GACGGCGCTCGCGAGCGCCCACACCGACCACACCAGCGACGCCTGGAAGTTGAGGAACGTCAAGCTCGACCAGGCGACGCCGCAGGTCGCGGTCGCCGCCGCCGCAAGCCCTGCGGCGGGCGGCGCCGCCCCGGCGCGGCGGGCCAGCCGGTAGCACCCCAGCAGGAGCAGGAGGTGATGGAGGGCGAGGTGCCACGCGGCCGCCGCCTCGGGCGGCATTACCGCAAACAGTAGCGTCCCCGGGTACGCCGCCATCGCGTTGGGGTTTGCGAGGAGCGGCCGACCCCCGTTGGAGTACGGGTCCCAGACTGGGAGCCAGCCGTGCATCACCTGCTCGCGCCACACCGACCTCCACGCGAAGTGCGTCGCCGAGACGTCGCGGATCGGGAGTGTTTGACCCGTGAACATACGCGGCAGATACAGCAGCGCCCAGAGCGCCACGGGGACGACCAGGGGGTGGATGTCACGCTTGGGCAACGGGTGAAGTGTAGCGAATATCGCCGTTGAAATGGCGACTCCGGAACGCCTTCCGATTCCGCCGCAGGGAGCGCGCTCCAGCCCTGGCGCGCGCTTTGCATTGGCCGAGGATGGCGATGCGAACGAGAACCACGGGTTTCACCCTGATCGAGCTTCTCATCGTGGTGGCGATCATCGGCATCGTCGCCGCGATCTCGATCCCGGCGCTCACGGCGGCGATCCAGCGGGCGCGGCAGAAGCGGACGATGGCGGAGATGCGGACGATCGCGGTCGCGGTGTCGAACTATGCGGTCGATTTCAGCTTCATGCCCAAGGTCGGGCCCGGGGACGCCGAGCTCCTGGAGCCGTACCTCGTCCCGACCTACGTGAGGCACCTGCCGGGACTCGACGGGTGGTCGCGCATGGTGCTGTACGACGCGAACGGCCTCGACTACACCCTCCGGAGCCTCGGGTCGGACGGATTGGAGGAGACGGGTCCTCCCCTCGGCGCGACAACCAGCTTCGCCGACGACATCGTGATCTCGAACGGGATCTTCGTGCAGTGGCCGGAAGGGATGCAGACAAATTGAGATGCCGCGGCGTGGCACACCCCTGCGGGATCAGTGACGTTCCACGTCACCGGGATCGGTCCGGTGTACCGCCTCACGTGGCACGGCGCTTGCTACTATGGGTCAACGACAGGAGGACCGTATGAGAAAACAAAAGGGGTTCACGCTGATCGAGTTGCTCATCGTGGTCGCGATCATCGGCATCATCGCCGCGATCGCCATCCCGAACCTGCTGAACGCGATCAACCGCGGCCGGCAGAAGAGGTCGATGGCGGACATGCGCGCGATTGCCACCGCGCTCGAGGCGTACTCGGTCGACTTCAACTTCTACCCGAGGGTCGGCTTCACGAACGCGACGTCGCTGGAGACGTACCTGACGCCCACCTTCATCAAGCGTCTGCCGTACAACGACGGGTGGAACCAGGCGTTCGTGCTGATCTCGGACGGCGGCGGCACGGCGTACACGATCTACTCGCAGGCCAAGGGTGGCGCGGGCACGATCCCGGCCAGCTCCGGTCCGACCACGGACTTCGCGACGGCGATCGTGTTCTCCAACGGCCAGTTCTACTCCTGGCCGGAAGGGATGCAGACGAACTGATCGCAGCGTCAACGCTGCACGCCCGGGGGGACGATCCGTCCCCCCTTTCTTTTTCGCCCGACCGGAGCGGCACGCCGCGCGTCGCCGCTCCGCTCGCCATTTCACCGCCTCCACCCTAGACTCACGCCATGGGCTCGACCGGGATCGCGGCGGCCGCGACCGCGGCCGCGGTGGCGGCGGGGTGGTGTGCCGCGCGCCTCCCCTCGTTCGAGCCGCTCCTCTTCCTCGCGCTGCTCGTGCTCTGCCTCGCCCTCCCCCCCGCTCAGCGCCGCCTCCTCGACGGGCGCTGGGTGTTCACGGGCGTGCTCCTGCTCGCGCTGTCGTGGCTGGTCGCGTGCGACCACGAGCTCGCGCTGCGCCACACGCTCCTGTTCGTCGC
>DATKLI010000002.1:0-36224 GCA_035542455.1 Thermoanaerobaculaceae bacterium | reverse complement strand
ACCTTCGAACCTTCGAACCTTCGAACCTTCGAACCTTCGAACCTTCGAACCTTCGAACCTTCGAACCTTCGAACCTTCGAACCTTCGAACCTTCGAACCTTCGAACCTTCGAACCTTCGAACCTCCCAACTCTAGAACGTCAAGCGTCCGGTGCGAGTTGCGGGCGGCTATACTGCGCACATGTCATCCAGTCTCGCGATGCGCCCGCTCGTGAAGTGGGACGGGTTCACCCTCCGCGTCGACCTCGACATGACGGAGCTGCTCGCGAACCGTGAGCTCGCGCGGCGGGGCTCGGTGGTCCGCCACGTCGAGATCCGCGGGGCGGGTGACGAGCTCGACCTCCGGGTCGAGGCGGCGTGGCGGGGGTTCCCGGCCCAGATCTCGGCGCGGGTTGGCGAGCTGCGGCTTCACCGCCGGTTCTTCGGGTGCCGCGTTGCGGGCCTCCGCGGACCGATGGGCGTGCCGCTGCCGGCGGCCCTCCTCGGCGCTCTGGTGCGGCGGTTCGGCCAGGGGCTGCTGAGCTTCGACCCGGCCGACCGCATCCTCCTCGTCGACCTCCGGCGGTTCCTCCCCGAAGGCCTGGAGGTGCGCGTCTGGGACCTGCGCTGTGAGGAGCGGTGGCTGTGCGTGGACCTGGCCGGAGGGTCGGTGGCCGCCGTGCTCGCCGGGGTGCCGGGGACGAGCGGGTAGGCGGCAGGGGCGACAGGCCTCGACGCGATGGGAACCCTCGCACACCTCCTCAGCCACTACGGCTACCTCGGGCTGTTCGGGCTGCTGATGTTCGGAATCGTCGGGATACCCGTCCCGGAGGAGACGTTGTTGACGTTCGCCGGCGTGCTCGTCTACCGGGGGCACCTCGAGCTCGAGCCGGCGCTCCTCGCCGTGTTCCTGGGGAGCTCGTGCGGGATCACGGTGAGCTACGGGCTCGGGCGCGGCGTCGGGAGGGTGGTCACGAAGCGGCTCGGCCGGTTCGTCCGCGTGACGCCGGAGCAGGTCGACCGGGTCGAGGCGTGGTTCGAGCGGGTCGGCCACTGGGGCCTGATGTGGGGGTATTTCCTTCCCGGCATCCGGCACCTGACGGCGGTTGTTGCCGGCGCGACGCGCCTGCGGTACCGGGACTTCGCGCTCTTCGCCTACGGCGGGGCGTTCCTCTGGTGCCTGACGTTCGTTTCGCTCGGAGCGCTGGCCGGCCGGCAGTGGGAGCGGGTCTACGCACAGGTTCACGAGAACCTCACGATCGCGTCGGGCGTGGTCCTCGCCGTGCTCGTGCTCGCCGTGCTCGTCCGGTACATCGTGATGCGGCGGCGCCGACTCTCGAGCTGAGTGACGACCCGTCGCACGGGCGGCATGCCGCGGCGAGCTCCGGGGGAAGGGGCGATCTCCCGCTCCGGTTGCGAAGGACGATGGGCGATGCGGATCCGGCGAGGGCGATCGAGGTCTACTACGACGGATCGTGCGCCCTGTGCCGGCGGTCGCGGCGCTGGCTCGAACGTCACGCCCCCCCGGGCCGCTTCGAGTTCGTGGACTCGAGCACGCTGCCCGAGGGCGCCGCGTGTCCCGTGTCGCGGGAGAACCTGGATTCAGCGGTCTGGGTGCGCCTCCCCGGCGAGCGCTCCGCGGGCGGGTTCGAGGCCGTCGCCGCCGCGCTGTCGGCCGTCCCGCACTGGCGCGTGGCGGCGGCGGCTGCCCGCCTCGGCCCCATACGGGCCGCAGGCTCCGCGTTCTACCGGGTGGTGGCGAAGCACCGCCGCCGAACGCAGCCCGTGCACGGCCGGGCCACGCGCCGTCCCGAGCGCTGAGGCAGCGCCGCGACCCTCGGCGCGACCCGCGATCGCCGCGGGGAGCGGCGCTATCATCCCCGAGCGGAGAGGTGCCGCATGCCTGACCTGAGGGTGGACGTGGCGGTGGTGGGTGGTGGCATCGTGGGGGTGGCGACGGCGATGGCGGTGACGTCCCGCACGCACGTCTCCCTGGCGGTCGTCGAGAAGGAGCCCCGCCTCGCGGCGCACCAGACCGGGAACAACAGCGGGGTGATCCACTCCGGCCTCTACTACAAGCCCGGCTCGCTCAAGGCGCGCAACTGCGCCGCCGGACGGGAGGCGCTGCTGGAGTTCTGCGAGCGGCACGGCATCAAGGCGGAGCGATGCGGGAAGGTCGTCGTCGCGACGCGGGCCGACCAGATCCCTGGGCTCGAGGAGCTGCACCGCCGCGGGGAGGCGAACGGGCTCGCCGGGATCCGCCGCCTGCGCCCCGAGGAGATCCGCGAGATCGAGCCTCACGCCGCCGGAGTCGCAGGGCTATTCGTGCCGCAGACGGGGATCGTGGACTACGTCCGCGTCACCGAGGCGTACGCACAGGAGGTCCGCCGCGCCGGGGGGGAGGTGCTGCTCTCCGCCCCCGTCCGGAAGATCGCGCGCGACGGCGACGGGATCGTCGTGGAGGCGGGGGAGTTCCTCGTGCGGTGCCGGTTCCTCATCAACTGCGCCGGGCTGCACAGCGACCGTGTGGCGCGTCTCGCGGGCGTGAACCCCGGCGTTCTCATCGTCCCGTTCCGGGGCGAGTACTACGAGCTGACCCCCGACCGTCACCACCTCGTCAGGAACCTGATCTACCCGGTCCCGGACCCCGAGTTCCCGTTTCTCGGCGTGCACTTCACGCGCATGATCGAGGGTGGGGTGGAGGCGGGGCCGAACGCCGTGCTGGCGCTCAAGCGCGAGGGGTACTCGAGGTGGAGCTTCTCGCTTCGGGACGCCGTCGCGACGGCTGCGTACCCCGGGTTCTGGCGGATGGCCGGCAGCTACTGGAGGATGGGGTTCGGGGAGTACTGGCGCTCGTTCAACAGGCGCGCCTTCGTGAGGGCCTTGCAGGCGCTGATGCCCGAGATCGCCGCGCACGACCTCGTGCCGGGCGGAGCGGGCGTGCGGGCGCAGGCGCTCGATCGCTCCGGCAAGCTGCTCGACGACTTCCGGATCGTCGAGGCGGACCGCCAGGTCCACGTGCTCAACGCGCCGTCGCCTGCGGCGACGGCATCGATCAGCATCGGCGAGGAGATCGCGGAGATCGCCCGGAAGGCGTTCGCCCTCCGCTGAGACGGCACCGTACTGCGACGCAATCCCTTGCCCGGGTCTTGCGACCTGCGGCGGGGAGCCTATACTTCCGCGCGAATGACCTGGCTGCGCCCCCAGGACCCAGCTCGGCACCTCAGCGCTTCTCCGGTGGGCGGCGACCGGCGGCGCTTCCTCGTAGGTGTCGCCCTCGCTGCGGTCACGGTCGCCCTCCTCGGCGCGCAGCTCAGGGTCGGCCTCGCCAGCGCCGGCCGGAGAGTCGGCATGCTCGTGCGCGAGACCGCCGGGGCCCTCGAGGTGCGCGATGTGGAGCCCGGCTCACCGGCCGACCACGCCGGTCTGAAAGCCGACGACGTTCTGACCCGGGTCGGCGGCGTCCCGGTCTCGGACACCACCGAGTACAACCGGATCGCGAGCGGGTTCCGGCACTCCGCGGCCGTCGAGTTCGCGGTGCTCCGGGGAGGGAACCCCGTACGCCTCGCGATTACGCCGGGCGTCCCGTTCGCCTGGGGCGACTACCTCCTCTCGACGGTCACCACGCTCGCGTTCATCGGGATCGGCCTCCTCGCGTTCGGACAGCGGTCCACGGACATCCGCGCCCGCCTCCTGTTCCTGTTCTCGGTCGGGGTGGCGCTCGAGCTCGCGCTGCCCTCCGACGTCATCGGGTTCGTCCGGCTCAACGTCGTGAAGTCGATCGCGTTCTACCTGCTCACGGGGTTCCAGATCGGCGTCGAGCTGCACCTGGCCTCGTTGATTCCTGCGAGGCCGCGCTGGGTCGAGCGGCACCGCTGGGTGATACCCACGTTCTACTCGGTCGGCGCCGCCGTCGTCCTGAGCGCGGTCTCGGCGGTCGTGGTGGAGGGTGTTCTGGGGTCGAGGTTGCTGCCCTGGAGTCAGCAGCAGGCGGAGTCGTTGGTCAGCGACATAGCCGTGCCGGCGTGGGCGGTCGCCGTCGTTCTCCTCCTCGCTTTCCCGGCGCTCAGGTTCCCGGAGCCCGAGGGGCGCCAGCAGGCGGGGCTGGTACTCCTCGGGGCGCTGCCGTGGGCCGGGATCGCGATCTGGACCTCCACCGCGAGCCTGCTGGGGACGAGGGTCCCGGGGTGGGTGGACTCGCTCTGGTCGCCGCTCCTCCTGTGCTACCCGGTGGCCGTGTTCATCGCGATCTACCGATTCAACCTGTTCGATCTCGAGTTCGTCGTGCGGCGGAGCTTCATCTACGCGGCGCTGACGGGCGCGCTTGTGCTGGTGTTCTACGCCGTCGTGGGCGCCGGGGGCGTGGTGCTCTCCGAGGCGGTCGGCGGCGGGAAGGCCTCGGTGTGGCTGGTCGCGGTGGCGACGCTCCTGCTCGGCCTCCTCTTCGCGCCGCTCCGGGGGCTCGTGCAGCGTCTCATCGACCGCACCTTCTTCCCCGAGAGGCGAAGCCGGCACGAGCGGTTGACGGCGCTCGCGAGAGACCTGGCCGCCAAGGGCAAGCTGCCGGCGATGGGGAGGCATCTCGTCGCCCAGCTGCAGGAGATATTCGGAATGCGCGGCGCCACTCTCCTGCTCGCCGACCCGAGGAGCGGCGTGCTCCTCACGCTCGCATCGAGCGCGGCGCTCCCCGAGCGCGACCTCGACACCTCGTTCCTGCTGTCGCCCGACGACCCCGGCGTCCGCATGCTCCAGCGCTCGAAGCGCCCGTTGCCGGCGGACCAGCTCAAGTCGAAGAGCGCGTCGTTCGGCCAGCGCCTCCACCACTTCGGCGCGGCCGTCGTCGTCCCGCTGCTGACCCACGACCGTCTCGTGGGCCTGCTCCTGGCGGGGGAGCGCCGCGAGGGCGGGAGGTTCCCGGCCGAGGAGCTCGAGCTGCTCAACCTCTTCTCGCACAACGTGGCCGCCGTCCTCGAGAACGCCCGGCTGTTCGAGTCCGCGACGTACGAGAACCTGACGGGCCTGTTTCGCCGCGAGGCGATCCTGCACGAGCTCGAGAAGGAGTTCGAGCGCGCGCGCCGGTACGGGAGGCCGCTCACGGTCGGCATGGCGGATCTCGACGAGTTCAAGGAGATCAACGACGGCCACGGGCACCTGGTCGGCGACAGCCTGCTGGCGGCCGTGGCTCAGGCGATCGCCTCGGGGCTCCGGAGCAGCGACGCCGTCGGGCGCTACGGCGGCGACGAGTTCCTCGTCGTCCTGCCCGAGACGGAGATCGAGGGTGCTGCCGTGGTGGCCGACAAGGTGCGGGACCAGGTCGGCAAGGTGCGGGTCGTGACCGACGACGGCAGGGTGGTCACGACGTCCGTCTCGATCGGGCTGGCGTCGCTCGTCGAGCTGGACGACCCGAATCACGTGACCGCGGAGACGCTGATCGCGAGGGCCGACCGGAGCCTGTTCCGCGCCAAGCAGTGCGGGCGCAACCGCGTCGAGCCCCAGATCGCGCCGGTCGGCGAGGTGAAGCTCCCTAGCCGCTGACCTTGCCGCCGGCCGCGCCCGCTCTCGCGGCCGCCATAAAGTAATCCCTGTTCATGCGGGCGATCGCCCTGACCGAGATGCGCTTGGGGCACACGGCCTCGCACTCGCGGTGGTTGCTGCAGCTGCCGAACCCGTCGAGCTCCATGGCCTCCACCATCGCCCGCGCGCGGCCGTGCCGCTCCGGCTGCCCCTGCGGGAGGAGTCCTAGGTGCGTGATCTTCGCCGCGACGAACAGCATCGCGGAGCCGTTCGGGCACGCCGCCGCGCACGCGCCGCAGCCGATGCACTCGGCCGCGTCCATCGCGAGATCCGCGGTCTCCTTGGCGACGGGGATGCTGTTGGCCTCGGGGGCGCTTCCAGTCCGGGCCGTGATGAACCCGCCGCTCTGGACGATCCGGTCGAACGCCGACCGGTCCACGACGAGGTCCTTGACCACGGGGAACGCCTTCGCCCGCCACGGCTCCAGGTAGAGCACGTCGCCGTCACGGAAGTGCCGCATGTGGAGCTGGCAGACCGTGGTGCCTCTCCTGGGGCCGTGGGCGATACCGTTCACGACGAACCCGCACGAGCCGCAGATCCCCTCCCGACAATCGTGCTCGAACGCGACCGGCTCCTCGCCGCGCGATATCAGCTGATCGTTGAGGACGTCGAGCACCTCGAGGAGGGACATGTGCTCGCTGACGTCGCGAACCGGGTACGTCGCGAACGCCCCTCTCGAGCCGCGACCCCGCTGGCGCCAGATGTGCAGCGTCAGATTCATCTCCCACCTCCGATGCGCGGCCGCTCGCCCGCGCCGGTGCGCCGGCCGGAGGGCCCCGATCGCCGGCCGCTCGCGCTCGTCACTTGTAGCTCCTCTGGGCAAGCTCGACGCTCTCGAACACGAGAGGCTCGACGTGGCGGACCGGCGCGGCGCCGTCTCCCGTGTGCCCCCACACGGCGACGTGCGCGAACCGCCGATCGTCCCGCAGCGCCTCGCCGTCCGGCGTCTGGTGGTCCTCGCGGAAGTGCGCCCCGCACGACTCCTCCCGCGCGAGCGCGTCGAGGCACATCAGCTCGCCGAGCTCGAAGTAGTCGGCGACACGCCCGGCTTTCTCGAGCTCCTGGTTCAGGTCGCCCGAATCGCCGGGGACGCGCAGGTCCGTGCGGAACTCGTCGCGAAGCGCCCGGATCTCTTCGATCGCGCCGGTGAGGCCCGCCGCCGTGCGGCTCATCCCGCAGTGCTCCCAGAGGATCGCGCCGAGCTTCCGGTGGAACGCGTCGACGCTTCGCTTTCCGCGGAGCCCGAGGAGGGTGGCCGTGCGCTCCTGCACCACGCGCGCGACGGCGGCGAACTCCGGAGCGTCGGTCGTCACGGCCTCCAGCCGGGTGCCACCGAGGTACTCCCCGAGCGTGTACGGGACGACGAAGTAGCCGTCCGCGAGGCCCTGCATCAGTGCGCTCGCCCCGAGACGGTTGGCGCCGTGGTCCGAGAAGTTCGCCTCGCCGAGCACGAACAGCCCCGGTACCGTGCTGGCGAGGGCGTAGTCGACCCACAGGCCGCCCATCGTGTAGTGCGGCGCGGGGTAGATTCGCATCGGCGCCGAGTACGGGTCCTCGCCCGTGATGCGCTCGTACATCTCGAACAAGTTCCCGTAGCGGTCCTCGATGACGATGCGGCCGAGGCGCGAGATCGCGTCCTCGAAGTCCAGGTACACCCCGCGGCCACCGGGGCCAACGCCCCGCCCCTCGTCGCACGTCCGTTTCGCGGCCCGCGAGGCGATGTCCCGGGGAGCGAGGTTGCCGTACGCGGGGTACATCCGCTCGAGGAAGTAGTCGCGGTCGTCCGCCGGGATCTCAGCCGGCCGGCGGGAATCTCCGGCACGCAGCGGGACCCAGACGCGCCCGTCGTTCCGCAGCGACTCGCTCATCAGTGTGAGCTTCGACTGATGGTCGCCGACGGCGGGGATACACGTCGGGTGGATCTGTGCGAAGCACGGGTTCGCGAACGCGGCGCCGCGCTTGTACGCGCGCCAGATCGCCGTCGCGTTGCACCCCTTCGCGTTGGTGGAGAGGAAGTAGGCGTTGGAGTAACCGCCCGACGCGAGGATCACGGCGTCGCCGGCCCACGCCTCGACCAGCCCGGTCACGAGGTCGCGCGTCACGATCCCTCGGGCGCGGCCGCCGACGACGGCCAGGTCCAGCATCTCCGTCCGCGGGTGCATCTCGACGGCGCCGAGCCCGATCTGCTTCGAGAGCGCGGAGTAGGCGCCGAGGAGGAGCTGCTGGCCGGTCTGGCCTCGGGCGTAGAACGTCCGCGACACGAGGGCGCCCCCGAACGACCTGTTCGCGAGCGAACCCCCGTACTCGCGGGCGAACGGGACGCCCTGGGCGACGCACTGGTCGATGATGTTCGCCGAGAGCTCCGCCAGGCGGTAGACGTTCGCCTCGCGCGAGCGGAAGTCGCCGCCCTTGATCGTCTCGTAGAAGAGGCGCCACGGGCTGTCGCCGTCGTTCTGGTAGTTCTTGGACGCGTTGATGCCGCCCTGCGCGGCGATCGAGTGGGCCCGGCGCGGGCTGTCCTGGTAGCAGAACGCGACGACCCGGTATCCGAGCTCGGCGAGCGTCGCGGCGGCCGAGGCTCCTGCGAGTCCCGTTCCCACGACGATCACCGTGTGCCTGCGCTTGTTGGCCGGGGCGACGAGCTTCGCGGTGTTGCGGTACCGCGTCCACTTGTCTGCGAGCGGGCCGGCGGGGATTCGGGGGTCGAGCGCCATCCTGCGCCTCCTACCGTACGAGCCCGGTCAGCACGGCAACCGGCACGGAGCAGTTGCCGAGGACCACGACGACCGCCGTGCCCTGCGCCAGGCGGCGCCGCCACACCTCGAGGGCCGGATGCGTCACGCCGAACGTCTGCGAGAGACTCCAGACACCGTGGTAGAGGTGGAGGCCGAGGAGCAGTTGCGCGGCCACGTAGAAGGCGGAGACGTACCACACCGAGAAGCCCGTCACCACGTTGTGGTAGACGTCGCCGGGGACGAAGTCGGGATGGACCGTCCCGGTGCTGAGATGCAGGAGGTGGTAGACGACGAACGCGGCGATGATCGGCCCGCTCCACACCATCGTGCGGGAGGCGTAGTCCGTGGCGCGGTACTCGCGCTTCGCGTACCCGATCGGCCGCGCCGCCCAGTTGACCAGCGTGAGCTGCACGGCCGCGACGATGTGCACCAGGACCGAGGCCAGGAGGACTAGCCGCGCGGCCCACAGCAGCGCGGGCTCCAGGCGGAGGAACCGACCGTACCGGTTGATCGCCTCGGCGCCGAGGAAGATCTGGAGGTTGCCAAGCATGTGGACGACGACGAAGACGAGGAGGATCGTCCCCGTCGCGGCCATCACGAGCTTCTTGCCGAGCGTGGTTCGATAGGCCTCGGCCACCCAGTGCACTTGCGGACCCCCCGATCACCCCAAACCACGACGGATGTGACACGACGCGTCCCGACGTCGGTTCTCGGGGGGGCGGAACGGGGTGAATCTAGCGCGGGCCGAGGACGCTGTCAAGAACGATTCTCTGTCGCAGTGACGCGCCTCGGCCGCTGGTGGGGAGAGGTCACACCCGCCGGCGGAACGCGGTAGCCGCCGACACGGCGAACCCCGCGATGAGCAGCACACCCCCGAGGGGCGTTACCGCCCCCAGCCACCGGGGGCCGCCGAGCGCGAGCCCGCCGACGGTGCCGCTGAAGATCACGGCGCCGACCGCGAGGCACGCCCCGGCCGCCGTCCACCCTGCCCGGGGCTGCCGGTCGTCGGCGAGGCCGACCGCGAGCAGCCCGGCGCCCGCCACCACGAGGTAACGGACGGCGGTCTCCCAGAGCGAAAGAGAGGGTGCGTCGAGCCGGCCTCGCAGGAAGTGCGCGCCGAGCGCGCCGGCGGCGACGGCCACGGCCAGCAGCGCCGAGCCGAGCGTGAACCAGGGTGTTTTCATCGCATCAGCATAGCCGGCGGCGTCACCGGGCGGAACACCTCGCCGGCGCCTGCGTCCAGGCCCGGAATCGCGGTCTGCCGCCGGCCGTTGACGGGCAGGGAGCCCCGGCGGCAGCCGTGGAGGCCGAGGGGCTCCGCTCACGATCGACGATGGGACGACGTTTCGGTGTGTTCGGTACCGGCGCGCGCGCCGCCCGGGTCGCGGCGCTGCTCGCGGTCGCGTGGGCGCTTGCTCCGCTCTCGCTCCGCGCGGCGACGCCGCGGCCGGCTGCACGGGCGGCCGGTGCCGCGAGCGCCGGGATCAGGCCGGCGACCGCCGCCGACGTGCTGGCGGAGGTGCGGGCTGCGCGCGGCTCGGTCGTCCTCGTCAACGTCTGGGCGACGTGGTGCATCCCGTGCCGCCTGGAGTTCCCCGACCTCCTGAGCCTGCGGCGAGAGTTCGGCGAGAAGGGGTTTCGTCTCGTCCTGGTGTCTGCCGACCTCGCGGGCGAGCGACCTCAAGTCGAGGCGTTCCTGAGGAGCGAAGGCGTCGGTTTCCCGACGCTGGCAAAGTCGCAACCCGACCAGGAATTCATCGACGGGCTGGAGAGGCGCTGGTCGGGGGCGCTGCCGGCGACGCTCCTGTTCGACAGGAACGGCACCGAGGTGGCGTTCTGGGAGGGGAGCTCGACGTACTCGGAGCTGCTGGCGAAGGTGCAGCCGCTGCTGCAGGGGCCGTGAGCGGGAAGGGAGCAGCCATCGTGTACGCGAGATTCGCCGTCGCGACGGTCGTCCTGATGGGAGCCGGCCTGGGACGGTGCTTCGGCCTCGGGATCGGCGACCGGATCCCCTCGGCGAACGTCAAGATGCAGAACGTCGACGGGCGGGAGCTGGCGATCAACGACGTCGCGGGACCGAGGGGGACGCTGGTGATCTTTTCGTGCAACCACTGCCCGTACGTGAAGGCGTGGGAAGCGAGGCTCGTCGCGCTCGGCAACGACGCCGTCACGCGCGGCGTGGGCGTGATCGCGATCAACCCCAACGACCCTGCGGCGTTCCCCGAGGACGGCCTCGAGACGATGAAGACCCGGGCGCGTGCCGACGGGTACGGGTTCCCGTACGTCATGGACGCGGACGCGTCCGTTCTGGCACGCGCGTTCGGGGCCACACACACGCCGGAGGCCTACCTGTTCGACGCGAAGGGCGTGCTGGTGTACCACGGCGCGATCGACGACAACGTGCAGGACGCGGCCGGCGTGACCAGGCACTACCTTCGCGACGCGATCGACGCCGTGGTTGGCGGCGGGAAGCCGTCGCCGGCGGAGAGCAAGGCGATCGGCTGCTCGCTCAAGCTCAAGAGCTGATCGAGAGAGGGGTCAGGGTTCAGCGGCAAGCGGTCAGAGCGCGAATCCTCGGCGGGTTTCTGATAGGCGCAACGTGAGGATGGGCCGGGCGGGCCGTTCGCCGGGCGACCACTGACCTCGTCTAATCCGGAACGAGCTTCGTCGAGAGGTAGCGCTCGCCGCGATCGCACGCGACCGCGACCACCGTGCGTCCGGCACCCAACGCCCGCGCCCGCGCCAGCGCGACCGAGAGGATCGCACCCGTGGAGGGGCCGCAGAAGATCCCTTCCTCGCGCGCCAGGCGACGGGCCGCCTCGAACGCGACCTCGTCCGTGACGCGGACCTGACTCGAGATGAGCGACTGGTCCCAGATGGGCGGGACGAACGTGCCGTCGAAGTGCAGCAGCCCCTCGATCTTCGAATGCGAGTCGTCGGGCTCGATGGCCACGATCTCCGCCGGGCACCCCTTGTCCTTAAGGTAGCGGGCGACGCCCATGAGCGTGCCGCCGGTGCCGGCCCCGGCGGCGAAGCAGTCGAGTCGGCCGTTCGTCTGACTCCAAATCTCGGCGCCGGTGCCGTGGTAGTGCGCGAGCACGTTGCCGGGGTTGCCGTTCTGGTTGAGGTAGAAGAACGTCCGCTCGTCCTTGGCGGCCTCCTGCGCCGCCCAGATGTGCGAGTTCTGGTCGGCGCCCGACGTGAGCACGAGCTCCGTGCCCCAGGTCCGCATGATCTTCCGGCGCTCGACGGACTTGGTCTCGGGCATGAAGATCCGGGAGCGGTACCCCTTCAGCGTCGCCACCATCGCGAGGGCGATGCCGGTGTTCCCCGACGACGCGTCGATGATGATGTGGTGGGGCTTGAGCGTCCCCGCCCGCTCCGCGTCCTCGATGATGTACTTCACGATGCGGTCCTTGAGCGAGCCGGACGGGTTCCACGCCTCCATCTTCATCAGGACGGCCGCCATCCCCGGCCCCGTCACGCGGAGGAGGGGGATGAGCGGCGTGTTGCCGATCGTGTCGAGGACGGTCGTCGTGTTCACGTGAACTCCAGACCCGGTCGCGCCAGGGCCGCGGAAGGATACACCATCCCGGTGGGGTCCGTGGTAGGCTCGGGACGTGCTCGAACGTTGGCTTGTAAGCAGGTTCGTCTCAACTCCAGACCGGGTCGACGACCCCCGGACCAGGGAGGAGTACGGGGCGCTCGAGGGGTGGGTCAGCATCGCCGTCAACGCGCTCGTGTCCGCGGTCAAGCTCGTCCCCGGCATCATGATCGGGAGCGTCTCGCTGATCGCGGACGCCGCCCACTCGCTCGGCGACGTGCTCTCGGCGGTCGTCGTCATCTGGGGGTTCAAGGTCGCGGCCCGCCCGTCCGACCGCGAGCACCCGTTCGGCCACGGACGCGCCGAGAGCGTCGCCACCCTGGTGATCGGGATCCTGCTGTTCGTCGCCGCGTGGGAGACCGCCCAGAACTCGGTGCTCAGGCTCGTGCGGCCCAGGCCCGTGACCGCGTCGTACGCCCTGTTGGCCGTGCTCGTCGCCACGATCGCACTGAAGGAGTGGCTGTCGCGGTTCGCCCGCAGTCTGGCCCGCAGGATCGACTCGAGCGTGCTGGAGGGTGACTTCTGGCACCACCGCAGCGACGTGTTCGCGACCGCCGTTGTGATCGCGGCACTGTTCGCCGGCCGGCACGGGCAGCACTGGGTGGACGGCGCCAGCGGGCTCGTGATCGCGGCGTTCATCGCGTACGTCGCGTACGGGCTGACGAAGGACGCCATCAACCCCCTCATCGGCGAGGCTCCGTCGCCGCAACTGCTGGCCGACATCCGGGGCGCGGCGCTCTCGGTCCCCGAGGTGTACCAGGTCCACGACGTCATCGTCCACTTCTACGGCGGGGTGACTGTGACCTCGCTGCACGTCGAGGTGCCGCACTCGCTCGACATCACGAGGGGACACGACGTGGCCGAGGCGGTGGAGGGCGCCATCAACGAGCGGTTCAAAGGGTGGGCGGTGGTTCACGTCGACCCGGTCAACCGCACCCACCCGCTCTACGATGACGTCCGGGAGTTCCTTCAGGAGTCCGTACCGGCGATCCCGCACGCGGAGGGGTTCCACGACCTGCGCATCGTCGGCGGCGACGATCCCTGCTACGTCATCTTCGACCTCAAAGCGGAGGCCCACCACGCCGCGACCGTCGCCGAGAAGCTCCGCAGCGCAGTGAGCGGCCGGTTCCCCTCGGTCGCGAAGGTCGTGGTCAACGTCGAGCCCCGGTACGTCTACTAGCGCCGCGCCCGGCGACAGCGGAGTTGACGGGCGGAGTCCGGTGTGCCACCGTGCCGGCAACTGAGGGAGGGTCCGATGCCCGACATCGCACGCATCCAGAGGGAGCTCCAGGCCGGAGGCATCGACGGCTGGCTGATGTACGACTTCCGGAATCGGGACCCGATCGCGTACGGGATCCTGGGCATGGAGTTCGGCGGGTTCACGACGCGCCGGTGGTTCTACTGGATCCCCGCGCGTGGCACGCCGGTGCGGATCGTCTCGGCCGTCGAGGCCGGAAAGCTCGACTCGCTGCCGGGGGAGAAGAAGGTGTACCTGTCGTGGCGCGAGCTGCACGCGGACCTGAAGGCGGCGCTCGGTGCCGCCCGGAAGGTCGCGATGCAGTATTCGCCGGAAGCGAACGTGCCGTACGTCTCGATCGTGGATGCCGGCACGGTCGAGCTGATCCGGTCGTTCGGATACGAGATCGTGACCTCGGCGGCGCTCGTTCAAACGTTCCAGGCGCTGCTGGACGACGAGGCGTACCGGACGCACCTCGACGCGGCCGAGCGTGTGCAGCGGGTCAGGGCCGAAGCGTTCGCGCACGTGGGCGCTGAGCTGCGAGCCGGGAGGACGCTGACGCAGTACGACGTGCAGCAGTTCATCGTCAAACGGTTCGGCGAGGAGGGCGTCACCTGCGGCAACGAGTACCCGATCGTGGGCACGAACGAGCAGCCGGCCGACCCCCACTTCGAGCCGACGCCCGAGAACGCGCGGCCGATCAGGAAGGGAGACACGCTCCTCATCGACCTGTGGGCGAAGCTCGACAAGCCGGGTGCGGTTTTCTACGACATCACGTGGTGCGGGTTCGTCGGGAAGACCCCGCCGCCGAAGTACGTCGAGATCTTCGGCGTCGTCCGCGACGCCCGCAACGCCGCGCTCGAGTTCATCCAGGCCGGGTACGCCGCGGGCAAGCCCGTGTACGGGTGGGAGGTGGACGACGCGTGCCGGGCGGTCGTCGACAAGGCGGGGTACGAGAAGTACTTCGTGCACCGGACCGGCCACTCGATCGGCGAGGACGTCCACTGGAGCGGCGTCAACATCGACAACCTCGAGACCCGCGACGACCGGCAGCTCGTACCGGGCGTGTGCTTCTCGATCGAACCGGGGATCTACCTTCCGGGGGAGATGGCCGCCCGCTCCGAGATCAACGTGTTCATCACGCCGGACGGCAAGGTCGACGTCGCCGGGGAGATGCAGAAGCACCTGATCCTCATCGATGTTCCGTGAGCGGCGATGAACGAGGCTGAGGGCGAGGTCGAGGTCCTCCGAGTCCAGGGCGCGATCAACGCCGAGCCGATCCTCGCGGCTCTCAGGGCCAATGGCATCCCCGCCCGCACGCGCGGCGAGGCGCTGGGCTCGGTCTACGGCCTGACGCTCGACGGGCTCGGCGAGGTTGCGATCCTGGTTCCGGCGGAGCACGAGGCGGCCGCGCGCGACCTCCTCGCCGCCGCCGGCCGCGAGGAGCTGTGGATCTCCGACGACGAGGTTCCGGGGCAGGGGAACGGACCCCTGACCCCCGACCCATGACCCCGTCTCCTCGGAGGGAGGCGCCATGAGCTGGTACTTGTGGGTGATCCTCGGCTACCTGCTGGTGCTGACGGGGTTCAACTTCTACCGGTCCCGCCAGATCAAGACGCAGGAGGACTTCATGGTCGCTGGGAGGAAGCTGTCGCTCACGACCATGGTGTTCACGCTCGTGTGCACCTGGATCGGCTCCGGGACGTTCATCGCGGGCGCCGAGTACGCGTACTACGCCGGGTGGAGCGCCGTCTGGCAGCCGGCCGGAGCGTTCCTTGGGATCGCCATCATCTACTTCGTCGCCGGGAAGATCAGGACGTTCGGCCAGTACACCGTGGGCGACATCCTCGAGGCCCGGTACGGGAAGTTCGCGCGCCTGTTCGGGGCCCTGGCGCTGATCGTCGCCTTCACGACCATCGTCGCGTACCAGTTCCGGGCAGGCGGGTACATCCTCAACGTCGTGACCGACGGCAGGGTCTCGCTCGCGGTCGGCCAGACGATCGCCGCCGCCTTCGTGATCCTGTTCGTGACGATCGGCGGGATGGTCGCGGTGGCCCACACCGACCTGCCGAACGGGATCATCATCGTCCTGGCGTGCTGCCTCGCGGTCCCGTTTGCGGTGCTGGCGGCCGGCGGATGGTCGCACGCAGCCCAGGTGCTGCCGCCGGGGCACTTCGAAGTGTTCTCCCCCGATTTCGGGAAGTACCCCGCGCTGAAGGGCCTCTCGTACTTCCTCTCCACCCTCCTGCTGCTGATGGGGGTCCAGTCGATGTACCAGAAGTTCTACGCGGCCCGGTCGCCGAGGGAGGCCCGGAAGGCCGTGGCGATCTGGATCGTGGGAACCATCGTCGTGGAGACGGTGGTGATCGCGATCGCCGTGTTCGCCGCCGCGTACAACGCCGAGCATCAGACGCACTGGGACCCGCGCTCGCTCGTGCTCAACGCGGCGCGCCACATGGTGCCGCCCCCCGTGGGCGTGCTGCTCCTCGGGGCGGCGTGCGCGGTCGTCCTCTCGACCGGGATGAACTACCTGCTCTCGTCGAGCTCGAACGTGATCCGCGACATCTACCAGCGGATGGTGAAGCCGGACGCCGACCCGACCAAGATGGTCGCGCTGCAGAAGGTGTTCGTGGTCGCGCTGGGCGTGTGCGCGTTCGCCATGATCTTCATCCCCACCGCCCTCAAGCTGCAGATCTCGGTCCTCCAGTACGCCTACTTCGCCTACACGATGTACGGCGTCTCGGTCACGCCGGCGCTCTTCGCGGCGCTCACGTGGAGGCGGGCTACGCGGCAGGGCGGGGTCGCGTCGATCGTGAGCGGGGCGCTCGCGACCGTCTTCTTCGAGCTCGTCCTGCCCAGGATCGCCCCGTCGGTGATGGAGGCGGCGCAGGGGAAGGTCGGCGCCCAGGTGTTCGGCGGCGACCCGTGGGGGATCCCGACCATCTACCCCGCGGCGGTCATCTCGATCGGGACCCTCGTCGTGGTGAGCCTCCTGACGCCGGCGCCGCGTGAGGAGGAGCTGAGCGCGCTGTTCCAGCCCCGCGCCGCCGGCTCCTAGGGCCCGGGAGTAGCGGCCGGCCGGCGGTGCGAGTGCTTGCGCGCACATTCGCAGGGTGGTCTACAATGCCCATGCCTGCACCCGCGGGCGAGGGGGTTGCCGTGGAAGACCAGGAGAACCCGGCTCTCGTCGAGGCTGCGGATCCCGTGCTCTCCGAGCTATTCGAGCCGACGCACGTCATTCCCGAGCTGAGGGCCGCGACCCGCGAGGGGGTGATCTCGGAGGTCGTGAAAGCAGTGGCCCAGCGGGGTCTGGTGAGCGACGCGCGCTGGCTGGAGACCGCCCTCACCGAGCGCGAGCGGATGGTGCCGACCGCGATGCCGAACGGCGTCGCGTTCCTGCACGCCCGCCACCGCGCGTCCGAGAAGTTCCCCAAGCAGTTCCTGTTCCTGGCGCGCTCGAGCAAGGGGATCGCGTTCGGCTCCCCGGACGAGCGGTCCACCCACTTGTTCTTCCTCCTCGCGCTTCGCAAGGACATGGCGCACCTCCGGTGGCTGGCGCGCCTCTCGTGGATCTGCCGCAACCGGACGACCGTCGCCAACCTCCTGAAGGTGCCGGGCCCGGACGAGATCGCGCGAGCCCTCCGCCTCGCGGTCGAGGAACTGCCCGGGAACCTCAAGCAACGCTAGCTGACAGCCAACAGCTCACAGCTCACAGCTTCGTGCGCGCGGCGCCCTGTCTCTTGGCCGGGCGGCGGAACTGTCGGCTGTCAGCTGGTCGGGTGGATGGAGGAGGGCTGTAGGCTTCAGTTCAGGTAGCCGGCGAGGGCGCGGGACTGCGCGCCGCGGCGGAGCTTCGTGAGGGCCTGATTCTCGATCTGGCGTACGCGCTCACGCGAGATCCCGAGCGCATCCCCGATCTCGCGGAGCGTGCGCGGATTGTCGTCGCCGAGCCCGAACCTCATCGAGAGGATCTGGCGCTCCTTGTCGGAGAGCTTCGCGAGCGCCTCCTGGAGGGTGTCCTCGAACGAGCGTCGCAGGATCTCCTCGTCGGTGTCCGGTACCACGTACTGCTCGAGGAGGTCGCCGAACTCCGCCTCGCCCTCCTCGTCGACCGGCTCGTTGAGCGAGAGGATGTTCTGGTTCGACGAGAGGAGGAGCCGGACCTCCTCCTGGTCCATCCCGAGCTCCTCCGCGAGCTCCTCGTCCGACGGCGCCCGCTCGAGCTCACGGCCGAGCGCCTGGCGCGAGCGTTCGAGCCGGTAGAGGACGTTCGCCTGTTTCTGGGGCAGGCGGAAGGTGGCGCCGTGCTCGGAGAGGGCGTGCAGGATCGCCTGCCTGATCCACCACACGGCGTAAGTGATGAACTTGACGTTCTTGTCCGGGTCGAACTTCTTGGCGGCCTGGATGAGGCCGATGTTCCCCTCGTTGATGAGGTCCAGGAGCGAGACGCGGGAGTGGCGAAAGCGCTTGGCGTATGCCACGACGAACCTCAGGTTCGCCTCGACGAGCTCGCGGAGCGCCTCGACGTCGTTGTCGCGCTGGATGCGGTGACCGAGATCGCGCTCCTGTTCGGGCGTCAGCTGCTTGAAGCGCCCGATCTCCTGGAGGTACCGGCGGAGGAGTCCGGACTCGGGATCGCCTTGGTGCTCGTCGCGGCTCATTCGCCCTCGTTCGGCACGAGCCCCCCGCGGGGCCGCAGCGCGAGGGCGTGCTCGCGCGGCACCGCGCCGCGCTCCGCGGCGTGGCGCTCCGCGAGCGCCGCCAGACGCTCAACCTCGGTCTGGAGAGCGTCGATCTGGTCCTTCATGTTGAGGATAACTTCCACGCCGGCCAAGTTTACTCCGAGGTCCCGTGTGAGGGTCAACACGAACTCGAGGCGCCTGCAGGTGTCGTCGTCGTACAGCCGCGTGTTGCCCACGCTCCGTGTCGGGCGGATGAGGCCTTCCTTCTCGTACAGCCGCAGGGTCTGGGGGTGGATCTCGTAGCGTTCGGCGACCCAGCTGATCATGTGGTAGCGCCTGTCTCGGTCGCTCATGCTCCCTCCCGCTCGACAGGGACGCGGCGCCGCCCCGTGCCCGCCTTCGGGAGCCGCACCTCCAGCACGCCGCCCTTCAGCGTCGCGCGCGGTTCACCCGCGACCGGCTCCGGCAGGTGCACCACCCGCTCGAACCTCCCTCGAGGCCGCTCGATCCGGAGGTGCGCCCCGGGGCTCTCGCCGGTCGCCGGGAGTGTCCCGGAGAGCACCAGGGCGCCGTTCTCGAGGCGGAGGTCCACGTCGGCGACGCCCACGCCGGGCAGCTCGGCCTCGACGATGATCTCGCGCTCGCTCTCCCAGACGTCGACCGGCGGCTCGAACGCGGCGGGCCGGCCGAGAGCCACGGCCGAAGGCGGCAGCAGCGCCCGCTCGGTCGCCTCCCGCAGACGCTCGGCGAGCGACATCAGCTCCCGCACCGCACGCCAGTCCAGGTCGCTCACGCGCTCCTCCTCGCCACAACGCCCCGCGGCCGGCCGGAGACGAGCTGCGCCGCACCGCACGCCTCAGGGCAAACAACGCCTCCGGGCCGGTTGCGATCAGTTCGTGGACTTCGGCTCGACGTCCACATACTCCGCGTCCACGACGTCGCCCTCGGCGGAGGACTGACCCGAAGGCGGCGGCGTCGGACCGCCGGCCGGGCCGCCCGCGGCCGCGCCCGGACCCGCCGCACCCGCGGCACGGTAGATCTCCTCGGCGAGGCGGTGCGACGCCTTCGTGAGCCTGTCGTACGCGGCGTCCATCGCGTCCTTCTTCCCGGTCTCGAGGACCTTCTTGGCGTCGGCGACGGCTGCCTCGATCTCCTTCCTCTGAGGCTCCGGCACCTTCTCCTGGTTCTCCTTGATCAGCTTCTCGGTGGAGTAGACGAGCGAGTCGAGGCGGTTCCTTGACTCGATCTCGTCGCGCCGCTGGCGGTCGTCGTCGGCGTGCTGCTCGGCCTCGCGCACCATCTTCTGGACCTCGTCCTCCTTGAGGCCGGAAGAGGCCGTGATCTGGATCTTCTGCTCCTTGCCGGTGCCGAGGTCCTTGGCGGAGACGTGGAGGATCCCGTTGGCATCGATGTCGAACGTCACCTCGACCTGGGGGATCCCGCGCGGCGCAGGCGGAATGCCGACCAGGTGGAAGCGACCGAGGGTCCGGTTGTCGTGCGCCATCGGACGCTCGCCCTGGAGCACGTGGATCTCCACCTGCGTCTGGTTGTCGTCGGCGGTCGAATACACCTTCGACTTACGGGTCGGGATGGTCGTGTTGCGGGGGATCACGACGTCCGTGACGGCACCGAGCGTCTCGACGCCGAGGGAGAGCGGGGTCACGTCGAGGAGAAGCAGGTCGTGGACCTCGCCCGCCAGCACCCCGGCCTGGATCGCCGCCCCGACCGCGACCACCTCGTCCGGGTTGACGCCCTTGTGCGGCTCCTTTCCGAACAGCTCCTGTACCAGCTGCTGCACACGCGGGATCCTCGTGGACCCGCCGACCAGGACGACCTCGTCGATGTCCTTCGCCTCGAGGCTCGCGTCCTTGAGTGCCTGCCGACACGGGCCGACGCTGCGCTGGATGATGTCCTCCACGAGCTGCTCGAACTTGGAGCGCGTGAGGCGGATGTTCAGGTGCTTGGGGCCCGAGGCGTCCGCCGTGATGAACGGCAGGTTGATCTCGGACTCCTGGGTGGTGGAGAGCTCGCACTTCGCCTTCTCCGCCGCTTCCTTGAGCCGCTGCAGGGCCATCCGGTCCTTGGACAGGTCGATCCCCTGGTCGCGCCGGAACTCCTCGACCAGCCACTCGATCAGGCGCTGGTCGATGTCGTCGCCGCCGAGGTGGGTGTCGCCGTTGGTCGACTTCACCTCGACCACGCCCTCGCCGACCTCGAGGATGGAGATGTCGAACGTCCCGCCGCCGAAGTCGTAGACGGCGATCGTCTCGTCCTTCTTCTTGTCCAGCCCGTACGCGAGCGCGGCCGCGGTCGGCTCGTTCACCAGGCGGACGACCTCGAGGCCGGCGATCTGTCCGGCGTCCTTGGTCGCCTGGCGCTGGGCGTCGTTGAAGTACGCCGGCACCGTGATGACGGCCTTCTCGATCTTCTCGCCCAGGTAGTCGTCGGCTGCCGACTTCAGCTTCTGGAGCACCATCGCCGAGATCTCAGGGGGTGAGTAGACCTTGCCGTCGACGTCCACGCGGGCCGTGTCGTTCTCGCCGCGCACGACGTGGAACGGGAACATCTTGATCTCCTGGGTCACCTCGTCGTAGCGGCGGCCCATGAACCTCTTGATCGAGAAGATCGTCTTGTCGGGGTTGGTGATCGCCTGCCGCTTGGCGACCTGGCCGACGGGGCGCTCGCCGTTCTTGCCGAACGCCACCACCGACGGTGTGGTCCGACTGCCTTCCTGGTTGGCGATGACGACGGGCTTGCCGCCTTCCATGACCGCGACGACCGAGTTTGTCGTTCCGAGGTCGATCCCGATAATCCTTGACATTGATAGAACCCTCCTCAGGTCAACCGCACAGGAGAATCATAAGACCTGAGTGTACTCTTGTCAAGGTGAGACGACGACAGCCCCGGGCCCGGCGTTCGCTTCCTCGGCCTCCATGCCCAAGTGTTGCGCGATCATGAGATCCGCGTCAGGGGCACCGGCCGAGTTGTTACCGGCCAGGAGCACCGACTGCTCCCGCAGCACGTACCGGTACGGGCGCTTCCAGGGATCGCGAAGCTGTTCGGGGGCGATCAGTCTCTCCCGCTGGAGCTCGGCGAGGCTGTCCGGGAAGCTCCCGACGAGGAGCGCTCGCGACTGGAGCGTGTGCCAGACGCCGAGCATGCGGGCGGACGAGGCCGACGTGATCAGCCGGGGGAAGAGCTTCGGTCCCGGCCCGAGCAGGGGGGCGGTCGGGTTGCGCGGCGAGAGCAGAATCGTGAGCACGAGCAGAGGCGCTAGGAGGAGCGCAAGCCACGGGAACTGAGGCCGCCGCGCCGGCGCGGCGGGCGCCTCGGTGGTCGCCCGCTGGGAGGCCCGCGCGATCTCGTCTCGGGAAGCCTCGCGCACGAGCGACCGCGTGAGCAGGGTGTACAGCGCCTTGCACGTGTCGAACTCGCCGTGCGGGCTCTTCCGGATGATGTCGTCGACCGCATTCACGCCGTCGACGAGCCCGAGGACATCGCGCTCGACGGCCGAGATGCGCACCCTCTCGACGGCGCCCGGCTCGGGGAACGCCGGCTCGAGGTCGACGTCGAATGTCTCGAGGTCCTCGGGCTCCCGGTCGGCCACGACCTCCGCCTGGCGCGACGCCGGGGTGGGCACGAACACGACCCCCCGGTACGGGATCCGCTTCTCGATGATCGGCCACTCGTCGAGCATCCGTGCGCCTTCCATCAAGATGCTCTCCGAGCCGAGAGGGGTGACCAGCTCGGCGTCGTAGTCGACGCTGGTCTCCTGCGAGAAGTGGTAGTCCCCGTCCTGCCAACGGAACACGCGATAGATGATCTGCAGGATCTGCTGCTCGAACGCCTTCCGGAGGTCGTCGCGGGAGACGACCGTACTCTCGATCAGGATGTGGCCGAGGCGCTCGAGCGTCTCCATCTGCTTCTTGAGCGCCCCGTCGAGCTCCTCCTTGGTGACCGTACCCGTCTTGAGGAGCACCTGACCGAGGCGGTCCTCGAGGCGCTTGTTCAACGAGTCGGCGCCGACCACCTTGCCGTCGAGGAACGACACGGTCACAACGTCCTCGGGCGAGCGCAGGGTGAGGACGCCGGTCTTCCGCTGCAGCGCGATGAGCTGGAAGATGTCGGAGAGCGAGAAGTCCCGGAGGGTGCCTTCGAGCGCCACGGCTACCTCCATTCCCCGGGGAGAAGTTGCGACACGACCTCGGCTGTGGCCCACACCAGGCCGAGGAACCCGATCAGCGGCCAGAGCGAGACGTCCATGAGCATCGGCGAGACGTACACCGGCAGCCACACGAACGCGGCGGAAGCCGCCAGGAACGCGACGAGCGCCAGCAGCCACCCCAGCACCGGCCTGCCGGCCCACGAGAGGCCGAGGCCGGGGAGGACGAGATCGGCGAGCCGGCGCTCGAACCCCAGCCACCGCTGGCGGCGAGCCAGCTGTTGGCGCTTCGCGAGCTGCGCGTCGATCCCCACCATGTCCTTCTTGAGGAAGATGTTGATGCACTGGGTGCAGTAGCTCTGGCTCTCGTTCGACAGCTTGCAGCGGTGGCAGAACGGGCGGCCGCACTTCAGGCACGCGGTCGCGAACCCGCCGACGTGCTGCCGCACGAGCAGGTGCGCCACGGCGAGGAACAGAGCCAGCATGCCGCCGATGGTGAGGGGGTGCATCACAGTTCGCTCACGGTTCGCCGGCGGCTGCATCAGGCCGCGGTTGAGCAGCAGGAGCGCGTCCTTGCGCCCGAGCATCGCGACCGCCTCGTCGCGGGTGAACGCCGGCAGGATGATGTCCCGGTCCCGACCCCTCGGGACCGACTGGACCCGCCGCTCCCCGGCCTGGCGCGCCACCGCCATCGCCTCGTCGCTCTCCTTGAAGTGGTACGTCTGGGCGTACGTGAGCGAAAGGTCGTAGTTGGCGACGTACGGCTCGTACCCCGCGTCACGGGCGGTCTGGAACGCCTGGAGCGCCGCGTTGTAGTCGGCCTCAAGGTACTGGACGGTTCCGAGCGCGAGCGAGAGCGCCGGGTTGCGGGGCGAGACCCGCAACCCCTCCCGGTACGAGACGACCGCCTGGTCGTAGAGCCCGAACAGACGGTAGCAGTCGCCGACCAGGCGCCGGAAGTCGGGGTCGTCGCCGAGCACGTCGTCGAGAGCCTTGAGCTCCTCCAACACCTGGGGCTCGTAGCGCTGATCCGCCAGGACCTCCGTTGCCTGCAGCACGACGTTCGGAGGGTGGGTCATCGAGGCGAAGCCGGCCTCGATCAACGTGGGGCTGGCGGCCACCACCAGGAGGCCGAGGGCGCCGATCACCCGCTGGCCGACCGGGAGGTACGCCCAGGCCAGCGCGAACACCCAGAGGGCGAGCCAGACCGGGTCGCCGCCCGCGAACATCGGAAGCGCGAGCAGCAGCACGGCGAGCACCACCCCGTTGCTGCCCATCCGCCAGAGGGCGCCTATCTCGGCGAGGTCGTGCCAGAGCCGCGGGAACGCCCTCCTGACCGCCACGACCGCCCAGATGGCGAACGCCGCCAGCAGGCACGCCACGGCGGACAGCAGAGCGCTCGAGCGGACCTGTGGGCGGATCCGGGGGTCCGTGAGGAGGGAGTAGGACCCACGGCCCATCGCCGACAGCCCCGACGGGATGCCGAGCTGACGGAGCCTGTTCTCCGCCAGGGCGAACCACGCCTCCGGGCTGGCGGGGTCGAGACGGGTCGCCTGGACGAGCACGGCGGTGGCGGCGACCGGCTCCATCGCGCGAGCCTGCGCCACGAGGGCGAGCGCGAGCGGCGTGAGCCGCCTCACGTCGGCCTTTCCCGCGGTGAAGATGAGCTCGTCAGTCCTGTCCTTGAGGAACTCCGAGGTCGGGTGGTCCAGCCCCTGCGCGAGGCGGAACCACGCCTGCTCGATGTCGCCGGCCCGGCTCCTGTCGGCGGGCGCCGCGTGGACCGCGGCGGCCGAGACGAGGGTGAGCGCGAGAGCGCTAGCGCGTCGCAGCCACGAAGAGCGAGCGCAGCTGGTACAGGACGTCCTCAAGGTACGTGGCCTCCTCCGGTGAGAGCTGCCCTGCCGATTTGTCGTGCACGACGCCGAGCAAGTCGATGAAGAAGCGGGCCATCTCGGGGTCGCGTCCCCGGCCCGGGATCTGCCCCGACAGCAGCGCCGCCGCCTGTTGGGCGAGGAAGTCGACGAGGTCGAGGAACCCGACGGCGGAGGCCGGCGTGCCAGTCCCGGACTCCGGCGTCGGTTGTGCAGCGGTAGCTTCGGCGGGAGGGGGCGGGGGCTCCGGGGGAGGTGCGGTGGGGGTGGGCGGCGTCGCTTCGGCCCCTTCCTTGAGCTCGCCGTCCGCAGTGAACCACCGGCGATCCACGACCTTCACCTTCCCGTCCCTCTCCTCGGCCACTCGTGCCTCCGTTTCGCGACCCTGTCGCCATCTTACGCATTTGAGGGTGGAGGGACAAGCACGGAGCGAGCCCGGCCGCTCGGTACTCGGCGGTATACTGCGCGCCCATGAGCCAGGACCACCCGTTCGACGCGCTCCGGCAGCTCTCCGCGCGCCTCCGTGCGCCCGACGGCTGCCCCTGGGACCGCGAGCAGACGTTCGAGAGCCTCAAGACCTACATCATCGAGGAGGCGTACGAGGTTGTGGACGCGATCTCGGCCGGCGACCCGGCGATGCTCGCGGGGGAGCTCGGCGACCTGCTCTTCCAGATCATCTTCGTGGCTCAGATCGCGACCGAGAAAGGGCTGTTCGACATCGACCGCGTGTGCGAGGGGATCCACGCGAAGATGGTCCGCCGTCACCCGCACGTCTTCGGGGAGGTCGAGGTCGCAGGCGCCGACGACGTCGTGCGCAACTGGGAGAGCATCAAGGCCCGCGAGCGGAAGGAGAAGGGGGCGCTCGCCGGCGTCCCGCGCCAGCTGCCGGCGTTGCTCAAGGCGCTCCGGATCACCGAGAAGGCGGCCGCGCTCGGCTTCGACTGGGAACGGGTCAACGACGTCCTCGCGAAGCTCGAGGAGGAGGTCCGGGAGCTCAAGGCCGAGGTCGCCGGCGGGACGCTGCCGGCGGAGCCGGAGGGCATCCGCGAAGAGCTGGGCGACGTCCTCTTCGTCATGGCCAACCTGGCGCGGCAGCTGCGGGTGGACCCGGAGGCCGCGCTGCAGGGCGCCAACGAGAAGTTCACGCGCCGCTTCCGAGCGATGGAGGAGCACGCGCGCTCGCGGGGCGTGGAGCTCGGATCGCTGAGCCTCGAGGAGCTGGACGCTCTCTGGGAAACCGCGAAGTCGGAAGAGCGACCGCACCGCGACTGATTTGACTTTTGGGTGGTCGGGGCCTAACGTTCGGCAGTTTGTCGCTCCGTTCGGAGCGGGGGAGAAACCCAATGCTTTCCCTGCGGTTCGCGCCTCTCGTCACCCTCCTTGCCGCATCGGCGGCGCTTGCAGGAAACCCGGTGCTCCGCGTCAACGGCACCGAGCTCACGGACATCGACCTCAAGCTCGCGTCGAACCTCGTGAACCGTCAGATGCAGGGCCTGAAGGCCGACGAGAGCATCGTCCTCCGCCACACCGTCGACCAGCTCATCGGACGCACGCTCCTCCTGCAGGCCGCGCGCGACGCCAAGGCGACCGCGGACCCCAAGGCGGTCGCGGCGAGCCTCGATGAGCAGCGCAAGCGGGCCGGTGGCCCCGAGGCGTTCGCCAAGGAGCTCGCACAGCTCGGGATCACCGAGCAGGACCTGGCGAAGATCGAGGAGGAGTCGCAGGTCGTCCGCAACTACGTCGACACCCACATCATTCCGGCAGCCGCCGTGACGGAGCCCGAGGCCAAGACGTACTTCGACTCGCACCCGCAGGAGTTCCAGCACCCCGAGCAGATCAAGCTCCGCGTCCTCCTCGTGCCGCTGCCGCCGGGAGCCGACGAGAAGGCGGACGCGGCGGCGAAGGCGCGGGCCGAGGACGCGCGCAAGCGGATCGTCGCCGGCGAGGACTTCGCCAAGGTCGCGCAAGAGGTCTCCTCGGACCCGAGCAAGGCGCACGGCGGCGAGGTCGGTTGGGTTCGGAAGGGCGTGTTGCTGCCGGAGCTCGAGCCTGCGGTGTGGGCGCTCAAGAACGGTGAGGTCTCCGCGGTTCTCAAGACCAAGTACGGCTACCACATCTTCAAGGCCGACGACCGGAGGATGCCCGGCCCGCTCCCGTTCGACGAGGTCAAGCAGACGCTCATCACCTACCTGCGGAACAGCAAGATCAACGCGGGGATCAACGCGGTGATCGCCGAGCGCAAGGCGAAGGCCAAGATCGAGGCGCTCGACCCCAAGGTGAAGGCCGCGCTCGAGAGCCTGCAGGCGACGCCTCACCCCGCGCCGGCCGGCGTCACTCCAGCCGCCCCCGCGCCGAGCACCGCTGCGCCGACGCCGAAGCCTCTCTCCGATGCCCCGAAGACGCCTTGAGCGGAACGTCAGGATCGTCGTCGCGGCCGTCGTCCAGCGGGGCGACGGCCGCTTCCTTCTGGCGCGGCGGCTGCCGGGCTCGCACCTCGGCGGGCTGTGGGAGTTCCCGGGCGGCGCGGTGGAGCCCGGCGAGACGCCCGAGGAGGCGCTCCGCCGCGAGCTGGTCGAGGAGCTGGGCGTCGCGATCACCGTCGAGGGTCCGATGACGTTCGCGTTCCACCGCGACGACGAGCGCGACGTGCTCCTCCTCTTCCACCGGTGCGCGATCGCCGCCGGGACCCCGGCCGGCCTGCTGGGACAGGAGGTCGGATGGTTTGCCCCCGGCGAACTCGTTCGACTCGAGACCCCGCCCGCCGACGCCGCGCTGATCGCAACGCTCGCGGCAGGGTCGGAGTAGGTGAGCAGGTCAGAGGGGAGACGGCAAACGGCAAACGGGAGCCTCGCTATCGCCAGGTCTCTCCGTTCTTCGTTTGCCCTTTGCCCTTTCCCCCTCTTCCTTCAGTCGAACGTCGGCCGGCCCTCGACGAGGAGCAGCTCGCCGTCGAGCGCCAGCGTCGGCTGCAGGACGATCCCGTCGACGTGGAACGGCACCGTGACCGTGCCTCCCATCGAGGCGTTGTTGCCGAACGCCACGTGAACCGTTCCCAGGATCTTCTCATCCTCGAGGATCCTCCCGGTCAATATCGCGCGGTCGTTGGTGCCCACTCCCAGCTCGGCGACGTTGCGGGCCGCAGCTCCGGCGCTCTCGAGCATCTCGGCGAACGCCCGGGCCGAACCCCCACCCGTGATCTCCCGGGCGGTCCCGTGCTCGACGACGATCCGGACGGGCTCGTCCACTGCGCCGATCCCGGCGAGAGAGCCGTCCACCACGAGCACGCCCTCGGAGGCTCCCTCCTCGGGCATCAGGTAGGACTCGCCCGAGGGCAGGTTCCCCCACGACCCGGGCGTCAGGATCAGGCCGGTCGAGGCGATCGCCCGGATGCCGGCGATCGGGAGCGTGAGGTCGGTGCCGGCCGACGACGAGAGGCGTGCCACTCGCGCCCGGCTCAGGAGCTCCGTCACGCGTTTCGTCCGCTCGGCGATCGCACGGTAGTCGGCGTTCATCGTCCGGACGAGGCACTCCTCCGTGATCCCGGGCATCGTGGCGACGCGCGCGCCTCCGTCCGTCGCGGCCCGCCTCGCGGCCGTGTGGGTCAGCGACTTCGACGTCACCGCGAGCACGGCGTCCACGGACGACATCATGCGCGCGACCGGCTCGGGGGGCTCCTGCCCGTTGAGGTCGCGCTCGCCGTACTCGAGGACCAGGACCTCCCTGGCCAGGGGCCGGGCGACCCGCGCGAGCACGCCAGCGATCCCGGCGAGCGGCGGGTCGGTCACGATCAGGAGCGTCTCGTCGGGTCGCACGCCGAGGCACTCCCGGACCGCAACGAGAGCGGCGCGCTCGAGTTCATTCATGCGCTCCCTCCGAGCCGGATACTACGCCATCCCTCGCGAGGGCAGGGACGGCCAAGAGTTGACAGTCGACAGGTCACAGTCCACAGACCGGAAGCGTGACGGTGGTCCGTTAGTGTCCGACGCCGCTCAAGCCAAGGGTGCGCTGCCCACCCAGAGGAAGCGTCTCGAGGTCCCTTGCTTCCACTGTCAACTGTCAACTGTGAACTGGCAACTGGGTGGGCGGGAGGGGCATCTGCCTCGCTACACCCGGGTCACGCACCACACCGGCACCGGCGACCGCCGCGCGAGGTACTGGCTGGTCGAGCCGAGAACGAGCTCCACGATGCGCCGGTGACCGTGCGCCCCGAGGAACACGAGGTCGTGCCGGTCCGGCCCGAGCATCGCCAGTAGCTCCTCCTCCACCGCCTCTCCGGTCCGCGGCACGTACTCGACCTGCGCGTCGTACGGGGCCAGGTAGCCGGCCGCCTCCTGGAGGCGCTCCCGTGCGCGCTCGCTCGCGGCATCGACGGTGACGACGGTGAGCCCGAGTGCGAGGGCGCGGGCGAGCTCCGCCGCCTGCTGCAACCCGCGGACGGACTTGGGGCTGCCGTCGTACGCGACGAGGGGACGGGCGGGGAGCGAGGCCTGGAGCGGCGCGACGACCACCGGGACCTGCGAACGCCGGAGGAGGGTCTCGGTCGTCGCTCCGAGCAGGTCCTCGTGGAAGCGGGCGTTGACGCCGCGCTGGCCGACGACCAGGAGGTCCGCGAGCTTGGAGGCGGCCAGGATCCCGTGGGCCACGCCCGAGCGCTCGAGGTGGAACCGGCACTCGACGCCGGCGCTCCCGCACCGCTCGGTGAAGTCGCGCCGGATCGACTCGGCCACCTCGTCCAGCGTCGCCCGCATCTGCGACTGGAGGTTGAGGAACGGCTCGAAACCCATCGCGCCCGAGATGTCGGTGATGAACGCGCCCTCGAGGAACGTCGCGTCGACCACGTGGATCCCGTGGACGACGCCGCGTACCCGGAGCGCCAGTGAGGCTGCGAGCTTCTCGGCGGCTGCCGCGTGGGCGGACCCGTCGAGGGCGACGGCGATGTGCTTGATCATCGGGTGTCTCCTGCGGACACAGTAACGCCCGGCGGAGACGCAGGCAAGGGCGGGGAATGCTGCAATCGAGATGCGACTTCAGCTTAGAATGAGCCGCTGGATCGCCGGGCCGGGGGGCGTTCCGGGGGGCGCCGGGGAGCGCGGAGGGAGACGTCGAGATGGCCACGGTCGCGAAGAACGAAGCCGCGGCGCTGCCGCTCGCCGAGGTGCTCGGCGCCTACCGCCTCATGCTCACGTCGCGGAAGGTGGACGACAAGGAGATCCAGCTCAAGCAGCAGAACCTCGCGTTCTTCCAGATCAACGGCGTCGGCCACGAGGGGATCCTGGCGGCGGCCTCGAGGCATCTCTCGGCTCAGAAGGACTGGTTCTTCACCTACTACCGCGACCGCACGCTCGCTCTCGCGCTCGGGATGACGCCGTACGAGGCGTTCCTCGGCGCGGTGGGCGCCGAGGAGGGCCCCGATTCGCGCGGCCGCCAGATGCCCAACCACTTCGGGCAGCGCCGGCTGCACCTGGCGCCGTCGTCCTCGCCGACGGGGATGCAATGCCTGCAGGGGATCGGGTTCGCGGAGGCCGGGCGGTACCTCCTCGCGATGGAGAAGGCGGCGGAGCGGGCCGACGCGGCGCCCGACGAGGTGGTGTGGGTGTCGCTGGGAGACGGGACCACCTCGCAGGGCGAGTTCTGGGAGTCGCTCAACACCGCGTGCAACGCGCGCCTCCCGATCCTGTACGTGGTCGAGGACAACGGGTACGCGATCTCGGTGCCGGTGGACGCGCAGACCCCGGGCGGCTCGATCTCGAAGCTCCTCACCGGGTTTCCGAACCTCGCGATCTACGAGGTGGACGGGTGCGACTTCGTCGAGTCGTACCGGGTCACCGGCGAGGCGGTGGCGCGGGTGCGCTCGGGCGAGGGCCCGGCGCTCGTGCACGCCCACGTGGTGCGCCCCTACTCGCACTCCCTCTCCGACGACGAGCGGCTGTACAAGCCCGCAGCGGAACGCGAGCGCGAGGCGGCGCGCGACCCGATCCGGCGCACCGCCCGCCTGCTGACGGAGCACTACGGCGTTCTCCAGCAGGACCTCGACCGGATCGAGGCCGAGGTGCAGGCGGAGGTCAACGAGGCTGCGGAGCGCGCGATCGCTGCGCCACAGCCCGCTCCCACGTTGTGGGCGGAGTTCATCTACTCGGCCGAGGTGGACCCGTGCTCGGAGCGGTTCGCGAGCGAGCCGGCACCGGGCGACCCGTCCCCCAAGACGATGGTGGACCTGCTCAACTCGGCGCTGCGCGACGAGATGGCGCGCGACGAGAGGATCATCGTCTTCGGCGAGGACGTCGCGGACGCGTCCCACGAGGAGGTGCTGTCCGAGGTCAAGGGAAAGGGCGGCGTGTTCAAGGTCACCCACGGGCTCCAGCGGCTGTACGGCTCGCGGCGGGTGTCCAACTCGCCGCTCGCCGAGGCCAACATCGTGGGGCGGGCGATCGGGATGGCGCTGCGCGGGCTCAAGCCGGTCGCGGAGATCCAGTTCCTCGACTACATCTGGACCGCGTTCATGCAGATCCGCGACGAGCTCGCGAACGTGCGCTGGCGCTCGGGCGGCTCGTGGTCGGCGCCGGTGGTGGTGCGCGTCCCGTGCGGCGGCTACCTCAAGGGCGGCGGCCCCTACCACTCGCAGTCGGGCGAGGTGCTGTTCACCCACATCCCCGGGCTGCGGGTCGTCATGCCGTCGAACGCCCTCGACGCGAACGGCCTGCTCCGCACGGCGATCCGCTGCGACGACCCGGTGGTGTTCCTCGAGCACAAGCACCTCTACCGCCAGACCCACAACAAGGCGCCGTACCCCGGCTCGGAGTACACCGTGCCGTTCGGGAAGGCGGCCGTCGCCCGCGAGGGCGCGGACCTCACCGTGGTCACCTACGGCGCCACGGTGGTGCGCTCCCTCCAGGCCGCGAAGCGGCTCGCGGACACGGGCGCAGGCGACGTCGAGGTGATCGACCTGAGGAGCCTGGCTCCCTACGACTGGGAGGCGATCGCGGGCTCCGTCCGGAAGACCGGCCGCGCGCTCGTCGTCTACGAGGACACGATCTCGTTCGGCTACGGGGCGGAGATCGCGGCGCGCATCGGCGACGAGCTGTTCGCCTACCTCGACGCGCCGGTGCGGCGCGTCGCCGCGAAGGATGCCTTCGTCGGGTATGCGCCGTCGCTGGAGGATGTGACGCTGCCGCAGGTGGAGACGATACAGGCGGGGATGAGAGACCTCCTCGCATTCTGAGCGCGCCGCCAGTCTCGGACCGTCTGCTGCGTCAGGCTGCGTCGCCCGGCGTCCTCATGTAGCCTCCGGCTACACTCCGGCGCGGTCGCCTCGCCTTCCTTGCATCCGGCCGAATCCGGGCGGCGCGGCTACACGCAATACGGCGCGGTCCTGCTTCTTTCGCTTCCGCCGAGCCCCGAGCCCCGAGCCCCGAGCCCCGAGCCCTGAGCCCCGGCCTCATCGCGCTGGTACACTCGGCCGGACGCGGAGGTGCCGACGGTGGGCGTGTTCCGGATCGCGCGCAGGTTCGAGATCGAGTCGGGTCACCGGCTCTCGAAGCACCCCGAGAAGTGCCGGTTCCCCCACGGGCACACGCGGACCGTCGAGGTGGTCCTCGCCGCCGAGTCGCTCGACGCGAACGACATGGTGTGCGACTACAAGGCGCTCAAGACCGTAGTGGCGCGCGCGCTCGAGCGCTTCGACCACGCGATGCTGCTGGCCGCGAGCGACCCGATGCGCGACGCGTTCGCGCCTTTCGCGGAGCGGGTCGTGCTGATGCAGGAGGGCGACCCCACGACCGAGATCCTCGCGCGCCACCTCTTCCGGGCGGTCGCGGCGGCGTTCCGTCCCGGGATGGAGGTCACGGCGCTGGGCGGCGCGACGTACCGCGTCCCCCCGGGCGTGCGCGTCGAGCGCGTCCGCGTCTGGGAGACCCCCAACACGTGGGGCGAGTACGGCGAGGAGCAGGGCGCCGGGCGCCGGGCGCCGGGCACCGGGGAATGAGCGACGTCGGGAAGCGGTGGCGGGCACTGCCGGTCGAGATCACGTCCGGCGAGCTCGCCGAGGCGTGCCCGAGGATCCCGCTCCCGCTCGCGGTCACCGGCGCCACCGGGTTCATCGGGTCTCACCTCGTGGACTCGCTCCTCGCCGGGGGCGTCCAGCCGCGCCTTCTCGTGCGCGACCCCGCGAGGCTCCGCGAACGGCCGCGCTCGTCCGCGGTGATCGTCCGCGGCGGTCTCGACGATGCACCCGCAATCCGCGAGCTTGTGGCAGGGTGCGCGACCGTGGTTCACCTCGCGGGGCTCGTGCGTGCCGAGAGCGGGGAGCGGTTCGACCGCGTGAACCGGCTGGGGACGAGGTCGGTCGTCGAGGCGCTCCGGGACGCGGCCCCCGGAGCGCGCCTCGTCCACGTCTCGTCGCTGGCGGCGGCGGGACCCTCGCCCGACCCGGCCGGCCGCGCCCCCGAGGACGAGCCGGGCCCCGTCTCGGCGTACGGCCGGTCGAAGCTCGCGGGCGAGCTCGAAGCGCGTGCGCACCCTGGCCCGTGGGTGGTGCTGCGCCCGCCCGCGGTGTACGGCCCGCGCGACATCGACGTTCTCCAGTTCTTCAAGCTCGCGGCGCGCGGCATGGTCCCGCTTCCGTCGGGTGAGCGCTGGGTGACGGTCGCGTTCGTCGGCGACGTCGTCCGCGCGATCCTCGCGGCTGCGGGCGGCGTCGCGGATCGGACCACGCTCCACGTGGGCGAGGCGGAGCCCCGCACGATGGCGGGGCTCGTCGCCGTCCTGGCGGCGGCCGGCGGCGTCCGGGCCCGGGTCGTCCGCGTCCCTCCGTTCCTCGTGCGCGCGCTGGGGGCCGGGGGCGACCTGCTCCAGAGGCTCGGGATGCGGGACGTCGCGATGACGTCCGACAAGGCCCGCGAGCTCCTGGCGCGGCACTGGTCGTCGCGGACGGAGCCGTCGCTGGCCGCGCTCGGACTGCCTGGATTCGTGCCGATGCCCGACGGCGCCGCCGCCACCTGGGCGTGGTACCGCGACCGGGGATGGGTCCGGCCGCGTGTTAAGATGCCGCCGGCGTAGCACTCGCAGTCTATTCTCGGGGGGCAGGAGGCGGCGTGGATATCTTCGAGAAGTGTCACAAGTTCCGGGACGCGGACACGGTCAAAGAGGCCGGCCTCTACCTCTACTTCAGGACGATCTCGTCGGGTCAGGACCCCGTGGTGCTCATCGACGGCAAGCAAGTCATCATGCTGGGGTCCAACAACTACCTCGGACTCACCAGCCACCCCGAGGTCAAGCGCGCCGCCCAGGATGCCATCGCGAAGTACGGGAGCGGGTGCGCAGGGTCGCGGTTCCTGAACGGCACGCTCGACATCCACACCAAGCTCGAGGAGCGGCTCGCGGAGTTCATGCACAAGCCGGCGGCGCTGACGTTCTCGACCGGGTTCCAGGTCAACCTCGGCGTCATCTCGTGCCTGGCCGAGCGCGGCGACGTCGTCTACCTCGACAAGCTCGACCACGCCTGCATCATCGACGGCGCGCGCCTGGGGTTCGGCTCCGTGGTCAAGTTCCACCACAACGACATCGACGACCTGCGGCGTCGGCTCGTCGTCCACGACTCCCGGAAGGCGGCGCTGATCGTCGTGGACGGCGTGTTCTCGATGGAGGGCGACATCGTCAACCTCCCCGAGCTCGTGAAGGTGGCGCAGGAGCACGACTGTCGCGTCATGGTGGACGACGCGCACGGCATCGGCGTGCTCGGGGCCCACGGCCGCGGGACGGCGGAGCACTTCGGGCTCGAGGACAACGTGGACCTCGTGATGGGTACGTTCTCGAAGTCGCTGGCGTCGGTCGGCGGGTTCGTCGCCGGCGAGGAGCGCGTGATCAACTGGATCAAGCACCACGCCCGCTCGCTGATCTTCTCGGCCGCGCCGCCGCCGGCATCGGTCGCAGCGGTCCTCAAGGCGCTCGACATCATCGAGCGCGAGCCCGAGCGCCGCGCCCACCTCTGGGAGAACACGCGCTTCATGGCCGACGGCCTCCGCGCGATGGGGTTCGACACCGGCCACTCGGCGTCGCCGGTGATCCCGGTGCTGGCGGGCGAGGACCAGCTCGCGTTCTTCATGTCGAAGCGCCTGCAGGAGGAGGGGGTGTTCGTGAACCCGATCGTCTCGCCAGCGGTCCCGCCCGGGCGCGCGATGCTGCGCACCTCCTACATGGCGACCCACACGCGCGAGCACCTCGAGCGCGCGCTCGAGGCGTTCGGCCGGGTCGGCCGGGAAGTGGGGATCATCCAATGAGCGCCGGCGGCCTGCGCGTCACAGTCGTGCGGTCCGCCTCCGACATGCGACGGTTCGTGGACCTCCCGTGGCGACTCTACGCGGGCGATCCGTGCTGGGTGCCGCCGCTCAAGAAGCAGGTGCGTGGCTACCTCGACCTGAAGCACCCGTTCTACGCGGACGCAGCGGCGGACCGCGAGGTGTTCCTCGCCTGGCGCGGCACGCGCGTCGTTGGGCGCATCTCCGCGATCCTCAACCGCGCCCACAACACGTACCACCAGGACCGCTGGGGGTTCTTCGGGTTCTTCGAGTGCGAGGACGACCTCGATGCGGCGGCCGCGCTCGTGGCTGCGGCTGCCGACTGGGTCAAGGGCAAGGGGTGCGACGCGATTGCGGGCCCGATGAACCCCTCGACGAACTACGAGGCGGGCCTGCTGGTCAAGGGGTTCGAGACGCCGCCGTGCATCATGATGACGTACAACCCGCCGCGCTACGTCGAGATGCTCGAGGCGACCGGGCTCACCAAGATCAAGGACCTGTTCGCGTACGCCTCGACGGTGCATCCGAAGTCGCTCGAGCGGCTCGGGAAGTTCGCGGACAAGACACGGGCGCGGGAGCCCAACCTCAAGGTCCGCTCGCCGAACCTGAAGGACTTCACGAACGAGGTCCAGATCGTGCGCGAGATCTACAACAAGGCGTGGGAGAAGAACTGGGGGTTCATCCCGGCGAGCGAGGCCGAGTTCACCTGGCTCGCCCGCGACCTCAAGCCCCTCGTGGACCCGCCGTTGATGCGGATCGCGTTCATCGACGACGACCCGGCCGGGTTCCTGCTCGCGATCCCGGACGCGAACCCCGCCCTGGCCGCCCTCAACGGCAGCATGGCGAACCCGATCCGCCTCGCGCGGGCGATGATGATCGGCAGGCGCCGCGAGGGGCTGCGGCTCATCACGATGGGCGTCAAGGAGCAGTACCGCCTGCGCGGGATCGAGGGCGTCATGTTCTACGACGGCCTCAAGGCGGCGCTCGACCGCGGCTACAAGACGTGCGAGTACTCCTGGATCCTCGAGGACAACGAGCTGGCCAAGCGGACGGTGCGGCTGATGGATGCCGAGCACACGAAGACGTACCGCATCTACTCCAAGCTTCTTTAAGGCGCCGGCGGCGTCGGACCTCTCGCTGCGTTGCGCTCGCCGGTTCGCATCCTCACAGACCCTCCGGGTATGCTCCGGTGCGACCGGCTCGCGCGCCTTGCGATAGGCCCAACGGCGCCGGCGCGGCTACACGCGGTTCGGGTGGGTCCTACTCGGGCACCGTCCATGGCGGCGAACCGTGAGCCGATGGCTGGGACCCGCGTTGCTGTTGCGGACCGGATGTACACTCCCTCAGGAACATCTCAACATGGCGCTCCAGCCGGGCAGCCGGATCGCTCATTGCGAGCTCGTCGCCCTGATCGGCGCGGGAGGCATGGGCGAGGTCTACCGGGCGCGCGACACGCGCCTGGGCCGCGACGTCGCGATCAAAGTGCTGCCGACGGAGTTTGCATCTGATCCCGAGCGCCTCCGTCGGTTCGAGCAGGAGGCGCGCGCGATCGCCGCGCTCGATCACCCCAGCATCCTCGCGATCCACGACGTGGGCAGCCACGACGGCGCGCAGTTCATCGTCACCGAACTGCTTGAAGGCCAGTCGTTGCGCGAGCGGTTGCACGGCGGCGCGCTGCCGGTTCGGAAGGCGGTCGAGATCGGCGTGCAGATGGCGCAGGGTCTGGCAGCAGCGCACGAGAAGGGGATCGTGCACCGCGACCTCAAGCCGGGGAACGTGTTCGTTACGAAGGACGGGCACGTCAAGATCCTCGATTTCGGGATCGCGAAGCTCGTGCAGCCGGAGCCGGAGCCGGGGCCGTCGGGGACGACGGTCACACCGACCCAATCGACTGACACGGGCGCGGTGCTCGGCACGGCCGCCTACATGTCGCCGGAGCAAGTGTTGGGCAAGACGCTCGACGGCCGCAGCGACCTGTTCTCCCTCGGCCTCGTGCTGTACGAGATGCTCTCGGGGAGGCGGCCGTTCCAGAAGCAGAGCGGTCCGGAGACGATGGCGGCGATCCTGAAGGAGGAGCCGCCGGATC
>DATKLI010000001.1:0-28258 GCA_035542455.1 Thermoanaerobaculaceae bacterium | reverse complement strand
CGGTGCGCCACGGTCTTCGACGCGGGATGAAGGCGAAACGCGGCGATGACATCGTCTGCGTAGCGGACGCGGGGGAAGAGCGCAAGGTAGCGGAGCAGCATCTCCACGTCGAGGTAGTGATGGAAAGCGGGGTCGAGCCCTCCGCACGCCTGGACGAGGTCGCGCCGGAGCCAGACCGCCTGCTGCAGGAAGGTTACGGAGAGGTGGCCCCTGATGATCTTCGCGACCGTCAGGTTCCGGTTACGGCGCGTGACGGTCTCGGTTCCCTCGCCAATCACCAGACCCGCCGCAGCGAACGCGTCCGTGTCAGCGTCCATCCCGTACGCGATGGCGAGCAGCGCCCCCGGTTGGACGCGATCGTCAGAGTTAACCCAGTTGAAGATCTCGCCTGTCGCCCTCGCGAGCCCCTTGTTGATCGCGTCCACCTGCCCGCGGTCGGGCTCGCTCACCCACCAGGCCAGCCAGCGCTCGTACTTCCGGATGATCTCGACGCTGCCGTCGGCGCTGCCGCCGTCCACGACGATGTATTCCAGCTCCGGGTAGCCCTGGAGGAGGACCGATCTGATCGTCTCCTCGAGGAACCGGGACTGGTTGAACGACGGGGTGACCACGGTGATTCGCGGCCACGGCCGGCCGTCGGCCATGGCGGCCGGGACACGCGGGCTCTCCTGGTCCCACGGCCAACCGGTCCGCCCGGCCTCGGAGGCCGGGAGCTCCGCGAGCGTCGGACATCGCACGTCGGATCCGTTCCCGACGTCGAGCTTCCAGTGTCCGCCGCGCGATGTCAAGGCGGAACCGCAGGGTGCGGCCTCCGGGTTCCAGAGCTCCCGCCGCTGCACTAAGATTCGAGTGAGGACAGCGCGACGGTGCCGGCCGAGATCGACCTGGTTGTCAACACGTTCGAGAGGACGTACCGGGAGACCCTGGCACCCGGGGTGTTCCCGCGCATCGAGGACGAGAACCGGCGCCGGTTCGCCCGCCGGGTCGCGCTGATCAACAACGTCGCCGACCCGTCCGACGCGCGGGAGCGCGCCGAGCGCCTCCAGAGGCGCGGGGAGGTCGACGCGTACTTCTTCGTCGCCGACCACGCCGAGCGTGCCATGCGGACGTGCGGGCTCACGTGGGACGACCTCGGCCGCATCCCGCACTACTCCGACTGTGCCCTGGTGGCAGTGACGCTCGACGGCGGTCCGTTCCTCGTCTACTGGGACGCGGAGGTGCGCCTCGACCGGCCGTTCGACTGGGTCGATCCTGCCGTCGACCTGCTCGAGCACGACGGTCGCGTGCTCGTGGCGAACCCGGCGTCGTGGCGCGGCGAGGTGAACTGGAGCACGCTCGACCACTCGGGCCCGTTCGCGCTCGGGTACGGGTTCTCCGACGCCGTCTTCCTCGCCCGCCGCTCGGAGCTCGCGCGTCCCGTCTACCGCGAGCGTTGCCTGATCTCGCTGCGCTACCCGCTCTCGCACATCGCCGCCGACTTCGAGCAGAGGGTCGACTCGTACATGCGGCGCCACAGGCGGCTGCGGGCGACGCATACCGGCGTCGTGTACCGCCACCCCGAGAGCGAGGGAGGCAGCTACCCGAAACCGACGTTTCTCGAGGCGCTCAGGCACGTGCGGAACCACCTGGCCTACCGGGCGGCGGCCCGCTCGTACATCAACCACCCCTGTCTCAAGGTCTGAGCGCGCGCCCTGCGCGGCACGGCGGCTCGCTCAGGTCCAGGGCCTCCGCCCTCGGCGAGGTCTCAGTTTCGCCGAGGGTTGTCAGCCCGGCGCGCGGCGGCTAGCATGCTGCACTCTGGAGGCGCTCATGAGGCTCGTGGAGTGCGTTCCCAACATCTCGGACGGCAGGCGGCCGGAGGTGTACGAGGCGGCGGCGAAGGCGGCCGCGTCGGTCCCCGGCGTGACGCTGCTCAACGTGGACGCGGGCGCAGAGACCAACCGCACCGTGATCACGTTCGTCGGCGAGCCCGAGGCCGTCCTCGAGGGCGCGTTCCGGCTCGCGTCGAAGGCGGTCGAGCTGATCGACATGACCGCTCACCACGGCGCCCACCCGCGGATCGGCGCGGTGGACGTCGTCCCGTTCGTCCCGGTTTCCGGCATCACGATGGAGGAGTGTTCGGAGCTCGCACGGCGCCTCGGAGAGCGTGTCGGGCGGGAGCTCGGGATCCCGGTGTACCTCTACGAGTTCGCGGCGAGCTCGCCGAACCGCAAGAACCTCGCCGAGATCCGCACGGGGGAGTACGAGGGGCTCGCGGAGAAGCTGAAGAGCCCCGACTGGAAGCCCGACTTCGGTCCGGCGAGGCTCGTCCCGCGCTCCGGCGCGACCGTCATCGGAGCGCGGAAGTTCCTCGTTGCGTTCAACATCGACCTGAACACCCTGGACAAGCGGCTGGCCACCCGCGTCGCCCTCGACGTTCGCGAGAAGGGGCGCATGCGACGCGACGAGCACGGGCAGCCGGTGCTCGACGCCAGGGGCGAGCCGGTGTGGGACCCGGGGATCCTCAAGTCCGTGAAGGCGGTCGGCTGGGTCATCCCGGAGTTCGGGTGCGCGCAGATCTCGATGAACTTGACGGATCTCGACGTGACGCCGCTGCACGTCGCATTCGACACGTGCGACGAGCGGGCGCGCGAGCGCGGGCTCCGCGTCACCGGTTCCGAGCTCGTCGGCCTTATCCCCAAGTCGGCGCTGCTCACGGCCGGGCGCCACTACCTGGCACAGATGGGACGCTCGACCGGCGTCCCCGAGAGCGCGCTCGTCAACGTGGCGATGCGGACGCTCGGCCTCTCGGAGGTCAAGGCGTTCGACCCTGCCGAGCGCGTGATCGAGTACCGTCTCGCCGGTCAGGAGCGCCTCGTCGGGATGACGCTGCGGGCGTTCGCGGACGAGCTCTCGACGGACTCCCCGGCCCCAGGCGGAGGCTCGGTCGCCGCACTCGTCGGAGCGCTCGGGGCCGCCCTCGCGGCGATGGTCGCCAACCTCTCCCACCCGAAGAAGGGGTTCGAGGGGAAGGTGGCGGAGCTCGACCGGATCGCGGTACGGGGGCAGGAGCTCAAGGACCGTCTCCTCGCCGCGGTTGACGCGGACACGGCCGCCTTCGACCGCCTCCTCGACGCGATGCGTCTCCCGAAGGGCACGCCCGACGAGCAGGCGGCGCGCGAGGCGGCCATCGCGGCGGCGACGGTCGCGGCGATCGAGGTGCCGCTCGGCGTGCTCGAGGCGTGCCCCGAGATTCTCGAGCTCTGCCTCGAGGTCGGGGAGATCGGCCTGCAGGCGTCGCGCTCCGATGCCGGAACGGGGGCCCAGGTCGCGCGCGCCTCGGCCGCGGGCGCGTACCAGAACGTCTGCATCAACCTGCCGGGGCTCTCGGACCGCGCTCGAGCCGCCGCGCTCGTGCGGCGCGCGGACGAGGCGTGGGGGCGGGCGCAGGCGCTCCACGCCAGAGCCGAGAAGGAGATCCTGGGCGGACTGCGGGCCGCTGCCGAGAAGCGGTGAGACGGAAGAAGGTAGAGGGAAGAGGGCAGACAGAAACGGCCGCGGCGGAGGCCAGGTGTCGTCCGTCTCCCGTCTTCCTTCTACCCTCTACCCTCTTCCGGATTCGCTGTCAGATCGGCGCCGCGGAGTCCCTGCGTCCAGAAAAAATTTGGTGGTGCGCGAGCACCACCGGAAGGAGCGGCCAGCTTCCACCTTGCACAGGTACTCTCTTCCGCCCGCCAGGCCCGAACAATCCCACGAAAGTGGGATGTCGCCACTTGTAACCGTTTACAGGCGTGACCAGCGCGCCTCGTGTGCCGCTCCGGCCGACCGCCGGGCTACGCCTCGGCCTTGAGCTTCCGGACCTCCTCGGTCAGCGCCGGCACGACCTGGAAGAGGTCACCCACGATCCCGTAGTCGGCCACCTTGAAGATCGGCGCCTCCGGGTCCTTGTTGATCGCGACGATCACCTTTGAGGAGGACATCCCGGCGAGGTGCTGGATCGCGCCCGAAACGCCGCACGCGATGTAGAGCGACGGGGAGACGACCTTCCCGGTCTGGCCGACCTGGTGCGAGTGCTCGATCCAGCCGGCGTCGACGACGGCGCGCGAGGCGCCGACCGCGGCCCCCAGGACCTTCGCCAGGTCGCGGATGAGCGCGAAGTTCTCGGGCCCCTTGATCCCACGGCCGCCGGTGACGATGACATCGGCCTCGGCGACGTCGAGCTCGCCGCCCTCCTTGGCGAGAATCTCCTTGACGACCGCCCGGATCTCGGCGGGAACCACCGGGAGCGGTTCGACCTCCGCCGCGCCCCCCGCGCTCTCCGCCGGGAAGACGTTGGGACGGAGCGTGACGACCACCGGCTTCCCGGCGCCGTCCACGCTCGCGAGCGCCTTGCCCGAATACACGGGGCGGATGGCCTTGACGGTGCCGCCGTCCACGGCGAGCTTCGTCACGTCGGCGAAACACCCCCACCCGAGGCGGGCGGCGACGCGTCCCGAGAGGTCGCGCCCGAGCGCGGTCGCCGCCATGAACACGGCGACGGGCGCGCACTTCTCGGCGGCGGCGCGCACGACCGCCGCGTACCCTTCCGAGGAGTAGCGCGCGAAACGCTCCTCCTCCGCGACGTACGCCCTGCCCGCGCCCCACGCGCCGAGCTCCGCGGCCTTGGCTGCGACGCCGTGGCCCGCCACGACCGCACACACCGACCAGCCAGCACCCGACGCCAGGCGCCTCGCCTCGGAGAGCGCCTCCAGCGACGCCTTCCGGATGCTGCCGTTGCGCTGCTCGATGAAGACGAGGATGCATGCCATGGTCGCCCCCTAGATCGCCTTCGCCTGCTCGCGCAGCAGCCGGGCGAGCTCGCGCGCGGCGCCGGCGGGATCCTCCTCGCCCTTGAGGATCACGCCGCCGGACTTGGCGGGCGGCAGCGAGAGCCCCGTCCACCGGCACGTCGCGTCGGGCCCCGCGAGCGCGGCCTCGTCGAGGCCGAGGTCCGCCACCGCGAACGACTGGATCGCGACCTTCTTGGACGCCATGATTCCCTTGAGCGACGGGTAGCGCGGCTCGTTCAGCCCCTTCTGCGCCGTGATCAGGCACGGGAGCGGAGCCTCCACCACCTCGGCGCCGCCCTCGATCTCGCGCTGCGCCGTCACGCCGGTCTCGCCGACCTCGAGCTTGACCACGCTCGACACGTGCGGGAGCCCGAGGAGCTCCGCGACCATCGCCCCAACCAGGGCGTTGTCGCTCCCGACCCCCTTGACGCCCGCGAGGACGATGTCGAACGGGCCTGTCTTGCGGATCGCAGGGGCGAGGACCTTCGCGATCGCGAGCGAGTCGCCGAAGAGCGCGTCGCCGCCCTTGACGTGGACGGCCGCGTCGGCCCCGCGTGCGAGGCACTCGCGCAGCCCTTGCTGCGCCCTCTCGGGTCCGAACGTCAGCACGGTCACGGAACCCGTCTTCGCCTCCTTCAGGCGGATCGCCTCCTCGAGCGCGTACTCGTCGTACGGCGAGACGATCCACTTGATGTCGGCTTCCTCGATGCGGGTGGCCGAGCCGGCGACCTTGATCACGGACGCCGTATCGGGCACGTGGGTCATCAGCACGCACGATTTCATGGGAGTGTCCTCCTCGCGCTGCTGCAGGGCGGCCTGGGTGTCGAGCCCCGCGCCGCGGCCGCGCCGGGCCGCCTCACCTCACCTTGCCGAGGACCACGCAGGCGTTGGTCCCGCCGAACCCGAACGAGTTCGAGATCGCGACGCGAACCTCGCGCTGCGCCGCCCGGTGGGGGGTGTAGTCGAGGTCGCACCCCTCGCCGGGGTTGTCGAGGTTCAGCGTCGGCGGCACGGTGTTGCGGGCCACGGTCAGCGCCGTGATCCCGGTCTCGAGCCCGCCGGCCGCGCCGAGCAGGTGCCCCGTCGACGACTTCGTGGACGAGATCGCCAGCCTGTAGGCGTGGTTGCCGAAGACCTTCTTGATCGCGAGCGTCTCGATCCGGTCGTTGAGGGGGGTCGACGTGCCGTGCGCGTTGACGTAGTCGACGTCCTCCGGCTTGACGCCGGCGTCGTTGAGCGCCATGCGCATGACGCGCGCCGGCCCGTCTCCGTCCTCGGACGGGGCCGTGATGTGAAAGGCGTCGCCGGTCATCCCAAACCCCAGCACCTCGCAGACGATCGGGGCGCCGCGCCGCTTCGCGTGCTCGAGCTCCTCGAGCACCAGGATGCCGGCGCCCTCGCCCATCACGAAGCCGTCGCGGTCGCGGTCCCACGGGCGTGACGCCCTCTCGGGCTCGTCGTTGCGGCTCGAGAGAGCCTTCATGTTCGCGAAGCCCGCGATCGCGAGCGGGTGGATCACCGACTCCGCGCCGCCGCATATCGCGGCCTCGCAGAACCCGCGCTGGATGTACAGGAACGCGTCGCCGATCGCGTGCGCGCCGGTCGAGCATGCCGTGCACGTCGCGCTGTTCGGCCCCTTGGCGCCGGTCCGGATCGACACGACGCCCGCCGGCATGTTGACGATGCTGCCCGGGATGAAGAACGGCGAGACGCGGCGCGGCCCCTTGGCGAGCAGGTCGGCGTGGTTCTCGCAGATCGACGGCAGACCGCCGATCCCGGAGCCGATCACCACCCCGACCTCCGTCGCGTTCTCCGGGGTCACCGTGAGCGCCGCGGACTCGACCGCCATGTCCGCGGCCGCCATTGCGTAGTGGATGAAGGTGTCGTACTTCCGCACCTCCTTCGGCTCCATCACGGCGAGCGGGTCGAACCCCTTGACCTCCGCCGCGATGCGGACCGAGGACGTGCTGGCGTCAAAGCGGGTAATGGGGCCGACCCCGGTCCGCCCGGCGATCAGCCCCTCCCAAGTGGCCTCGGTCCCGACCCCGAGAGGTGAGATGAGGCCCACGCCGGTCACGACGACCCGGCGAGCCATCACGCTTCCTTCACGTGCTCCTTCAGGTACTTGACCGCGTCGCCGACTGAGCGGATCTTCTCCGCCTCCTCGTCAGGGATCTCGACGCCGAACTCCTCCTCGAAAGCCATGACCAGCTCGACCGTGTCGAGGGAGTCCGCGCCCAGGTCCTCGACGAACGACGCCTCGAGCTTCACCTTCTCCGGGTCCACGCCAAGCTGCTGCACGATGATGTCCTTGACCTTCTGTTCGATGTTCATGCGCGATCTCCTTCGCGGTCTGCGTCCTAGACAGCGGGCGGCGTTCTACCACACGGGGGCGGCTCATGCAAGCGCGGCGTCCGGATCGGCGACGACCGCGCCGTTGAGATCGAGGATCTTGAGCTCGAGCTCGAGGCGGACGCCGAACCGCTCGCGGACGCGCGCGGCCATCTGCGTCACGAGGCTCCGAACTCCCGCCGCGGTGGCCCCGCCCGGGTTGACGATCACGTTCGCGTGCTGCTGGCTCACCTGTGCGCCTCCGCTGGAGAGCCCCTTGCAGCCCGCGAGTTCGAGGAGCCTGCCCGCGTAGTCGCCGGGCGGGTTGCGGAACACGCTGCCGGCCGACGGCTCCGGCGGGAGCACGCCGCGCCGCTTCTCGCGGACCTGCTGGACCCGGGTCTTCAGCAGCTCGGGATCCTCGGCTCGCAGCGACAGTTCCGCGGAGGTGACAATCCGTCCCTTGCCGAGGACACTCCAGCGGTACCCCCCCTCGATCTCCCAACGCTCGAGCCGCCGGAGGGTCCCATCCTGCTCCACAACCTCTGCCCATGAAAGGACATCGAGGATTTCCTGGCCGTACGCCCCCGCGTTCATCGCAAGCGCGCCGCCCACCGTCGATGGGATGCCACCGAGGCACTCGACCCCCGCCAAACCGGCGTCGAGCGACGCTTTGACCACCTTTGAAAGGGCGGTGCCGCCACCCATCCGGACCCTCGCGCCGTCCACCCGGATCGCCGCAAGTTCCTCCACGAGCGAGAGCACCACTGCGTCGAGCCCCTCGTCGGGAACCAGGACGTTCGCTCCCAACCCCAGCACCAGCCAAGGGATCCCGGTGCTGCGGGCGGTTCGGAGCGCTGTGCTGACGGCCTCGGCGCGGCGACAGCGCACCAGGAACCTCGCCGGGCCCCCGATCCGGAGGGTCGTGTGGGAGGCAAGCGGCTCGTTCTCCGACACCGTCAACCCAACCGGAATCCGTTCAAGGAGTTCCGCGCGGAAGCGTGCCCACTCTTTCCGGTCTGGCATGGGACTTGCTACCTATCGGGTGCGGTCAGGGATAACGGCCACGACCTGAACGCACGCATCCAACCTCCTCCTTCATCCTGGCGGGCCCCAAGCCCGCCACCTTTTTGTCTTCCCGCCGAGGACCTGACGGGGCGGTGCGCCCCCAAGGCGGGGCTTCCTCACTACCGACAAGTCTAGCTCAGCTCGCGTCGTCGTCACGGATCCTCAACTCCTTGAGATGGTAGAGAAGCGTCTGCCGTGAGACACCGGCTCGGCGCGCGGCGCGCGACCGGTTCCCGCCCTCCTCCCGCAGGACGGCCTCGAAGTACCGGCGCCGGAACGCCTCCAGCGCGGTCGGCCAGCTCGGCAGCGGCTCCTCCACGACCGTTCGCGGGGCGAGGTCCGGAAAGCGGTCGGGGCCCAGGATCTCCCCGGGGCGGGACGCTGCGACCGCGCGGGCGACCGCCGACTCGAGCTCCCTCACGTTTCCCGGCCACGACGCGCGCCGCAGCACCTCGGCCGCGGCGGGTGCGAGCCGCACGCCGGGCCGGTCGAGCATCGTCGCGAACCGCGATACGAAGTGCGCCGCCAGGCTCTCGATGTCCTCCCGGCGGTCGCGGAGCGGCGGCACCTCGATCACGGCGACCGCGACCCTGTAGTACAGGTCCCACCGGAACCGGCCGGCGGCCGCCTCGGCATTGAGGTCGCGGTTGGTCGCGGCGAGGAACCTGACGTCGACGGTCCGCGCCCGGGTTGCCCCGACCCGCCGCACCTCGCGCTCCTGGAGCAGCCGCAACAGCTTCGCCTGCAGCTCGGGCGGGAGCTCCCCGATCTCGTCCAGGAACAGCGTTCCGCGTTCGGCGGTCTCGACCAGCCCCTGCCGGTCGCGGTCCGCGCCGGTGAACGCACCCCGAAGGACGCCGAACAGCTCGGCCTCAAGGAGCTGCGCCGGGATCCCCGCGCAGTTCACGGGCACGAACGACCCCCGGCGCCCGCTCGCTGCGTGGAGGGCGCGGGCCACGAGCTCCTTCCCGGTGCCGGGCTCGCCCGTGATCAGGACGGTGAGCGGGAGCGGCCCCCACAGAGCGACCTGCTCGCGCACCGATCGGAGCGCGGATCCCCCGCCGAGCAGCCCGGCGTCGCCCGTCTCCCGCTCTGGACCGCCGCCGTCCGTGCGCGCGGCAAGGTGCTTGGCGACCAGCGACAGCGCCGCCATCGCCGCGCTCGAAGCGTCCCTCCCGGAGCGCACCGTGACGCCGCCGACCTCGAGTTCCTGCGACTCGGGGGACGCATCGCCCCACGCCGCGAGCGTCGCGCCGCCGCGCTCCACCGTCAGCCAGCGCACGCCGATCGCCCGCGCCAGAGCCTCCAGCCGCGCACCGCACACGCCGTCGGTGCCCGAGTTGACGACGCCGTCGAGCGCCCGGACGAGCCGTACCGGGTCCGCCCCTGCGGAGCCGCGGAGCAGGTGCGCCCACCCGTCCAGCTCGGACTCGAGCAGCGTGTCCTCGGCGGCCTTCTCGCACGCCTCCCACTCGGGGCCGACCCGCTCGGCGCGGCGCGCCAGGACCGCGACGAACCTGGCCAGTCCGACCGCGGCCTCGCGCGGCCAGCGGCGGTGGGCCGACTCGAAGCGCGCCCGCGCGCCGTCGGCGTCGCCCCGGCGCCAGGCGGCGAGGAGGTGCGCGGAGATCGCGACGCCCCACCGGCGCGGGAGCGCGGGGGAAGGGTCGCTGCCCGAGTCGGCCGCCACCAGCGCCTCCACGAGCACGCGCTCGGCGGGCTCGGCCTCCCCCGCGGCCGCCGCCGCTCCCGGAAGGTCGCCGAGAGCGAGCGCAAGCTGGGCGCGAAGGTCGGCGAGCGCCTGTCGGAGAACGGGGTGCTCCGGGAACCGCTCGACCCCGGAGGCGAGCCCCGAGAACTGCCGCTGAACGGCGTTGACGTCGCCGCGTGCGAGGTCGGCCCGCGCGAGCTCGAGCTCGAACAGCTGCGTCCCCGCGTCGTCCACCTCCCCGCGGAGCCGACGTCCGGTGAGGGTGAGCTCGCGCCCCGCGCGCCAGTCCAGCCGGTCGTTCGCCAGCACGGCCCGGTTGGCCCGCACCACCGTGGCCGCCCGCAGCGACCCGCACCGCTCCAGGAGGCCCTCCGCCAGCGCCAGGTGCCTGTCGGCCACTCCCGGCCGCTCGGCGAGGATCGCGGCGCACGCGAGGTCGGCGTGGAGCTCGCCGAGCAGGTGCGGGTTGTCTCCAGTCGCGGAGCGCAACGCAGCGCGCAGTGCGGTCATGGCGCCAGCGTGGCAACCGCGGTCGAGCGCCGCCAGCCCCGTCGCGTGGAGGTGGCGCGCCGCGTCGTTCCCGTCCCATCGCGCGCGCCGCCGGCGCGCGAGCGCCCGCATCGCACCCGGCCCGTCGAGCACCGCGAGGGCGATCTCCGCCTCGGCCGGCGGTGGCTCCGCCAGGGCGACCGCCCGCTCCAGATGTGCGCGTTGCCCTGCTCGGTCGGCCGCCCGGCGTGCCGCGTGAGCGGCGACGAGCTCGCAGCGCGCCGCGAGTCGAGGCGCGATCACCCGGCCGACCGCCGCGAGTTCCGAGGCGGCCGTCTCGCTCGCGCTCGTCTCCTCGGCGTGCCACGCGGCGAGCGCGTGCCACCGTCCGTCGCGTTGCTCCGTCGCCGTGGCCCGGAGCAGCCGTTCCGCTTCGGCCAGTCGCCCGAGGCGCAGAGCGGCCTCGGCGCCCGCGATCCGTAGCGCAGGTACGGAGGCGGTGGCGAGCGCGACGTCGAGAACTGCGTGCGCGTCTCCAGCGGCGAGCCGCTCCTCGGACCATTCCGCGAGAGGTGCGGTGTCGCCCCTCGTCACGGCCCGCGCAACGAGGCCGGCCACGCTGGCGGCCGGGAGACGCTCCGCCAGCTGATCGAGCTTCCCGCCTGCTCGGGCCCCGTCGCCCAACGACGCGCGCCACACCCCGTCGCGCTGGCGGGCCAACCCGAGGCGCTCGAGCTCCGCCAGTGTGCCCTCAGGCGAGTCGGCGATGCCGATGAGGTCGCGGCCCTCGAGGCCCACGGGCGAGCTCGCGAGCCACGCCAGCACCGCGCGGGCGTTCGGGGACGCCAGCCCGCCGCGCTCGCGCAGCGCCGCGGGTGACCGCGGCGGAGCCGAGAAACCGTCTCCGGCGCCCGCCTCCAGTACGGCGCGCGCGAGCCGCGGGCGGCGCTCGCCCGCCTCGGCGGCCGCCGCGCCGTACGCGTGGGCGTACTCCGGCCGGGGCGCCGCCACCCACACGGAGTCCCTACCTCCGTCGAGCGGAAGAGGGGAGACGCCCGGGACTGGAATCGTCGTCAAAACGAGCGCGTCGTGCCCTCGGGCGGCGGCGCGCGCCTGCAGCTGCGCGATCTCCTCCTCCTCGAACGCGCCCGCAGCGACGATGACCGGGCCCCCGAGCGACCTCAGGCGGGCGGCGGCGGCGACACCGGCGAGCACCGACTCGTCGTCGACGTACGCCACACCGGACTCCGGCACCGCGAGCCGGCGCGACCACAGCGCGCGACCCAGCCCCGCCGGGTGCCGCAGGGCGGTCGACCGCCGACTCGACCCGAGCAGCACGCCGAGCCACGCACCGATCGCCTCCCACGCCGGCCGCGCACGCACCGCGCGCTCGAAGTCGCCGGCGAGCTCCGGGAGCAGCGCACTCAGGATCGGGAACACCGCGGGAACGAGGACCGTCTCCTCGCTCCCGAGCGCGGGGCGCAGCCGCCTCTCGAGCTCCGCATCCTCCAGCCGCAGCGCCGGGAGCCGTCCGAGCCGGTACCACGGCCCGTCGTCGCCGCGTTCCACCCGTCCTCCCCGCAGGAGGGCGCGCGACGGGTACCACCCGCGCTCGAGGAGGAACGCGGCCGTCGCGAGCACCTGCAGCGCCACCGCAGCGCGCTGTCCGCGCGGCCACCGCGGGACGGCGGCGACGCCGACCCCGGGAGCAGAGCAGCGCACCAGGACCGCGTCGGGATCGCCGGAGACCTCGTCAACCGTCGGGAGGAACGGCGCGTCCCAGGCGAGCAACCTCGCGAGCGAGCCGGCAGTGGGCGTGCGCACTTTCACGAGGCACCCGACACGAGAGACCGCCACGCGACCCAGAACCCCGGCCACGACTTGGCGACGCACCCGGGGTCGGAGACGCGCACGCCCGGGACCACGCACCCCACGACCGCCAGGGCCATCGCGATCCGGTGGTCGGCCGCCGGATCGAGCGGCGCAACCTCGGTTGCCGGCCGCGGCACCCCGCCGGGCGCGGCAAACCACCCTTCCCCCCTCGCCGCCTCGTACCCCAGCGCCGACAGGTGGCGCGTCATCACGGCGAGCCGGTCGCTCTCCTTCGCGGCGAGCCCCTGCAGCCCGTCGAGACGCCCGCCGGACACGGCCGCAACCGCTGCGAGCGCGGGGAACAGGTCGGGGGCGTCGCGCAGGTTTGCCGCGACGGGCCGGCTGGCCGGGCCGGTCAGCGCAACGCCCTCCCGCGTGGCGTCCACGCGGCACCCCGCCCGCGCGAGGATCGCGAGCACGGCGGCGTCCCCCTGCCGGCTGTCGGGCCGCACCCCCGCGACCTCGACACGGCCTCCGGCGACGGCCGCGGCCGCGAGCGGGACCGCCGCCGCGGACCAATCCCCCTCGACCGTGAACTCGGCCGGAACGAGCCCGCCGCCCCGGCTCTCGAGCTCGCCGGCGGCCGTCTCCGTCACCCGCCCGCCGAACGCCGCCAGCACCTCGGCCGTGAGCGCCAGGTACGGGCGCGACGGCGGCGCCGAGACGAGCTTCACCACGACCCCGTCCGGCAGCGCGGCCCCGAGGAGGAGGAGAGCGGAGACGAACTGGCTGGACGTCGAGGCGTCGAGCGCGACCTCACCGCCGGGGAGCGCCGCACCGGCCACCCGCAGCGGCAGCGCGAGCTCGCCGCCGTGCACCGGTCCGACCGTCGCGCCCAGCTGGCGCAGAGCGGTCACGAGCGGCGCGATCGGCCGCAGCCGCAGCCGCTCGGTCCCGTCCACCGTCCACTCGCCCTCCAGCGCCGCGAGCTGCGCGACCATGAAGCGCACGCCGGTGCCGTTGTTGCCGAGGTGGAACGCGCCGTGCCGGACCGGTGTGCGGCCGTGCGCGGTGACGGAGTCGGCGCCCCACTCGAGCCCGTACCCGGCGCCGCGCAGCGCCGCCGCGAGCAGGCGCGGGTCCTCGGCATCGAGCGGATGGCGGACCACGGAGCCGCGGCCGGCGAGCGCCGCCGCGACCAGCGCTCGCTGAGTCAGGCTCTTCGAGGGAGGCACGCGGACCTTCCCCGTCACGCCCCCGGGCGAGTACGGCATCGTCAGCACGGTCTCATCGCCGCCACCCATCCTGGCCTTCGACGATTCGCGCGATTCTCGCCGCCGGACTTGCAAGCGTCAAGCTCGCGGCGCACATTGGTGGGGTGAGCAGTGTCCTCGACCGCATGGCCCTGCCGCGGCGCGAGCTCGCGGCACCCCATCCCTCCGGGAAGCTCGTGTGCGTGGCATGCGCCCACCGCTGCAAGCTGGCCGATGGGGCGCGCGGAGTGTGCCTGGTACGCGGACGCAGCGGCGACGCGCTCGTCGTTCCCTGGGGGTACACCGCGGGCGTCGCGATCGACCCGATCGAGAAGAAGCCGTTCTTTCACCTTCTTCCCGGCGCGCGCGCCCTCTCGTTCGGGATGCTCGGCTGCGACCTGCACTGCGCGTACTGCCAGAACTGGTTCACGTCGCAGGCGTTGCGCGACCCCCACGCGGGTCGCGAGGCCGAGCCGGTGAGCCCCGAGGCGCTCGTGGCTGCGGCGGCGGCTCACCGGTGCGGCGTGGTCACGTCGACGTACAACGAGCCGCTGATCACCGCCGAGTGGGCGCACGACGTCTTCGTGCAGGCGCGCGTCGCCGGCCTCGTGACGACGTTCGTCTCGAACGGACACGCCACGCCCGAGGTCCTCGACTACCTCGCCCCCGTGGTGGACGGCTACAAGGTGGATCTGAAGTCGTTCTCCGCGAAGACGTACGCGGCGTTCGGCGGGAAGCTCCAGGCGGTGCTCGACACGATCGCGGGCCTCCGCGCCCGCGGGATCTGGGTCGAGGTCGTCACGCTGGTGGTGCCCGGCCTCAACGACGACCGTGCCGAGCTCCGTGACATCGCCGCGTTCCTCGCCGGCGTCTCGCCCGACATGCCGTGGCACGTCACGGCGTTCCACCCGGACTACAAGATGACCGGCCCGCCGGCGACGCCGGCGCGCACGCTGCTCGACGCCACGGAGCTCGGGCGCGAGGCCGGGCTGAGGTTCGTCTACGCGGGCAACCTCGCCGGCCGCGTCGGGGATCTCGAGGACACGCACTGCCCCGCGTGCGGCGCGACGCTGGTCCGCCGGGCGGGTTTCACCGTCCTCGAGAACGCCGTCACCCCGGACGGAACGTGCCCATCGTGCGGCGCGGCGATCGCCGGGCGCTGGAGCTTCCGGGGTCAGCGGTCAGGGGCCGGGGGTCAGTCGAGACACACGGACTGATCCGCGAGTCGGCACGCCCGCAGATTCGGGACTTCCCCTGGACGGCCCGCTGCGCATGGCGTGTAGCCGCGCCGCAGAGAGTGGGCCGGATGCAGGGAACGCGGGCGGCGAGCAGCGCAGCGCGCTCCTCCGTGTACGTGAGCACGCGATCCGCGAGTACGACGCCGCAGATGGTCCGCTATCGGCGGCGCCATGGCTCCAACGGTGGTACTATCCCGAGTTCGAAGATGGGTTCCGTCCGTCTCTCCTCGCTCACCCTGGAGGGGTTCAAGTCCTTCGCCGGACGTGTGGACCTCTCCTTCCCGGGCGCCATCATCGCGATCGTCGGGCCGAACGGGTCGGGGAAGTCCAACATCTCCGACGCCATCGCGTGGGTGCTGGGCGAGCAGTCCGCCCGCCTCCTGCGCTCGCAGAACATGGCCGACGTGATCTTCGCGGGCGCACCGAGCCGGCAGCCGCTCGGCGCCGCGGAGGTGACCCTCACGCTCGGCTCGGCCGACGGGAGGTGGCCCGAGACCGAGGGCAAGCTGACCGTGTCGCGGCGCGTGATGCGCGACGGCACGTCGGACTACCGCATGCAGGGCCGACGCGTCCGCCTCAGGGACATCATGGACGAGCTGATCGACGCCGGCCTCGGCACGCGTGCCTACGCGATCATCGAGCAGGGGCGCATCGGCCAGGTGCTCTCCGTCAAGGCCACCGAGCGGCGCAACCTCTTCGAGGAGGCGGCTGGGATCACGAAGTACCGCGTCCGCAGGCACGAGGCGGAGCTGAAGCTCGCGGAGACCAGCGCGAACCTCCTGCGGCTCGCGGACGTCGCCGCCGAGGTCCGGAGGGCGCTCGAGCAGGCGCGGCGCCAGGCGCGCCGCGCCGAGAAGCACCGCGAGCTGCGCACCGGCCTCGCAGAGGTCCGCGCCGCGCTGTTCGCCGGGAAGCGCGCCGTGCTGCTCGCCGCGATCGATGAGAGGCAGGAGGCGCTGACGGCCGCCGGCCTCGCCGAGGCCGAGGCCGCCTCGACGCTCGCGGCCGCTGACGCCGCGCTCGCCGCGCTCCGCCGGGAGCTCGACGCGGCCCAGGAGCGTCTCGCCGCGGCGCGAGACCAGGAGGCGAAGAGCGACGCGCTCGCGCAGCGGCGCGAGGCCGAGGAGGCTGCGGCCCGCCGCGAGAACGCGGAGGCCACCGCTCGCCGCGAGGCCGCCTCCGCGGAGGCCGCACGGCTCGCCGCGGCCGCGCTCGCCCTCGAGCAGCAGCAGACGATGGTGACCGCAGCGCTCGCCGCAGCCGAGGACACCCGGGTAGCCCGCGAGCGCGAGGCGGGTGCTGCGGCTGTCGCGGCCGACTCCGCGGATACGGCCGCACGCGGCGCCGGCAGCCGGGCGGAGGAGGCGCGCCGCGATCTCCTCGCCGCGGTCGCCGCCGCGAGCGAGGCGAAGAACCGCGTCCACCGGCTCGAGGTCGAGCTCGAGCAGGACGGGTACCAGCGCACCCGTCTGACCGCCGAGCACGAGCGGCTCTCGACCCACCTCGCCCAGGAGGCGAAGGGCGAAGAGGAGGCGGCCCGAAAGGAGAGCGAGGCCGCGGCGGCGGCCGCGTCGCTCGAGCGCGAGCGCCAGGAGTTGCGGGCGCGCCAGGAGTCGCTCGCGGCGAGGGCGGCCGACCTCACCGCCGACCGCGACCGCGCCGGCCACGAACGGTGGCAGGCGCGACACGAGCGCGAGGGTCTTGGCCGTCTGCTCGCCGAGGCGCGCGCGCTCCCGACGGCGCTAGCCCGTGCCCTCCCCGCGGAGAAGATCCTCGGGACTGTCGCCGACTTCCTCGCGCCCGGCCCCGACGTCGCGAAGCTGCTGGACACCGCCTACGGCGACATGCTCAACACCCCGGTGTGCGCCGACGAGGAGAGCGCGGCCCTGCTGGCGGCGCAGGCGCCGAACGTCGAGGGGAAGCTCGCGGTGGTGGTCGCCGACCGCTCCGTGCCGCAGTGGCCCTCGCCGCTCCTCGAGCAGGGCGGCGCGGCCCCAGAGAACGTCGGCTGGCTCTCGGCCGCGCTCCCTCGCGCAGCGGTGGCGCGCGACCTGCAGCACGCGCGCGAGCTCGCCGTCACCGACCCCGACCTCGTCGTCCTGCTCCCGGGCGGCGGACGGCGGCGCGGCACGTTCCTGGAGCTGCCGGGCGCACGCGCCGGGATGCCCGGCACGCTGGAGCTCAGGATCCGCGAGCGCGAGGTGCTCGCGGCGGAGGAGGCGGCCGCCGAGCGCGAGGCGAAGGTCGTCGCGGAGCTCGATCAGGTCCAGAGGGAGATCGGCGAGGTCGGGCCGCGCCTGGCCGAACGCGACGCCGCCGCGCAGGGTGCCGCCGAGGCACTCGCCGCGGCGTCCTCCGCACGGGCGTCGCTCCACCGCGAGAGCCAGCGCCTCGAGCGCGAGCTCGAGGCCCTCGCGGCCGAGCTGGCCCGGCTGGCGGAGGAGGCCACCGCGTTGGCCGGGCGGCTGGCGGTGGCGCGGGAGGAGGTCGAGCGGCTCGGGAGGCGCGCGTCCGAGATGGAGGCGGAGGTGGACGCCCTCGCGCGCGACGCCGACCGAGCCCGCGAAGCCGCCGCGGCGGCACGTGCCCAGGCCGAACGCGCACGAGGCGCGGAGGCCGTCGCGCTCGAGCGCGTCGCGGCGGCGCGCCGCGACGTCGAACGCCACGCCGAGGAGCTCGCCGACCTCCGCAGCCGCGAGGCGGCCGCGCGCGACGACGTCCGCGAGCAGGGCGAGCGCGCCGAGGCGGCGGGCCGCGCCGCGGTGACCGCCCGCGTCGAGCTCGAGGAGCTGCTGGCGCACCGCTCGGCCTCTCACAACGAGGTGGAGCGGCTCACCTCCGACGTCGAGGGGATGCGCGCGCGGGTCGAGGCGGCCGCCGGCGACGCAGACCAGCGCAGGTCGGCGCATCTCGCCGCGCGCGACGGCGCGCACGCGGCCCGCCTCGCCCTCACCGAGACCAACGGGGCGAGGGAGCGGCTCGAGGAGACGATCGCCCTCACGCTCGCCGGCCAGGCCGAGTTGCCGCCGGCGCCGCCGGCAGAGGCCGTCCCCGAGCTCGAGACCCGCGAGCAGGCGCTCTCGGCGGAGCTCGAGGCGCTCGGCCCGGTGAACGAGCTCGCCGTCGCGGAGCGCGACGAGCTCGAGCAGCGCCACGCGTTCCTCAAGGAGCAGAGGCGCGACCTCGAGAGCTCGATGGAGTCGCTCAACGGGACGGTGCAGGAGCTCGACGCCACCTGTGCGGAGAGGTTCCTCGCGACGCTCGCCGAGGTGAACGTGGCGTTCGACGTGGTGTTCAAGCAGCTGTTCGGCGGCGGCGAGGCGAGGGCCGAGCTCTCCGACCCCGAGGCGCCGCTCGAGAGCGGGATCGAGATCCGCGTTCGGCCGCCGGGGAAGCACACGCAGTCCGTGCTGCTGCTCTCCGGCGGCGAGAAGGCGCTGGCGGCGGTCGCGCTGCTCCTCGCCCTGTTCCGCATCCGCCCGGCGCCGTTCTGCCTGCTCGACGAGGTGGACGCTCCCCTCGACGACGCCAACGTCGAGCGTCTCGCGAGCCTGCTGCGCGAGATGAGCTCGGGCACGCAGTTCCTCCTCATCACGCACAACAGGCGCACCATGGCGCACGCCGACGTGCTGTACGGCGTCACGATGGAAGAGGCGGGGGTGTCCCGCATCGTGTCGGTGCGCCTCGAGGAGTGACGGTGACCCGCACGCGTCCCACGCGCCGCCCGGCGAGCCCCACCGCCGCGCTCGTCGGCGCGGCCGCGTACCTCGCGGCGCTGGCGCTCGTGCTCGCAGTCCCGCTGGTCTTCGACAGCTCGGCGTTCGACGCGTTCCGCGACCCCAAGCGCGCGCTTGCGCTGGCGGCGTGGGGGGTCCTCGCGGCGATCTTCCTCGTGTCCAACCTGGAGTCGGGAGCGTGGCGCGACCGGTGGTGGCTCGCGTGGGCGGGAGTCGTCGCCGGGGGAGTCGTCAGCGCGGTCGCGAGCGCGGAGCCGGCGCGCGCCGCGGCCAACCTCGTCCCCCTCGTGCTCGCGGCTCTCGGGTGGGGTGCGCTCCGGCAGCTCTCCGACGAGCGGCGACGCTCGCTCGCGCGTCTGGTCGTGTGGGCGGGTGTGATCGAGGCGGCGCTCGTGCTGCTGTACCTCCTGCCGCAGTGGCGCCCGGACACGTTCGACCGGCCGGACGCGGCCGCGCGGTTCGACTGGGTGGGTACGCTCGGCAATCCCGGCGACGTCGCGACGTTCCTGGCCATCCCGGCGCTGCTCGCGGCCGGGCGCGCCGTCGCTCCCGGGAAGCGCCGGTGGTTCTGGGCGGGCGCCGCCGCGTTCACGGCGGCCGTGCTCCTCGGCACGCGCACGGTCACCGGCGCGCTCGCGCTCGCGGCCGGGGTGCTCGTGCTCGCGTGGCGGGCGGTGCCGCGCTCGAGGCGGCTCCCGGCCGTCGCGGCGATCGCCGTCCTCGCCGGCGTCGTGTTCCTCGCGACTCCGCTCGCGAATCGCGTCTCGGCCGCCGTGAACGAGGCGCGGCACGGCGGGCTGATCTGGATGGGGAGCGCGCGCGGGGCCGCCTACGCAGCGGCCGGCTCGATGATCGCCGCCCGCCCCGTGACCGGCGTCGGGTTCGGCCTGTTCGAGGCGAACTCGTTCCGGTTCCAGAGCGAGGAGGCTCTCGCCGACCGCGGCCGGGTGCTGGGCCTGATCACGGGTTTCGGAGAGGCTCACGACGACCCGCTCCAGTACGCCGCCGAGACCGGCATCCTCGGGGTTCTGCTCGCGGCGGCTGGGATCGCGCTCGCGCTCCGGCGACGCGACGGCCGGGCCGCAGGGGCGCCGGTCGATCCGGCTCCGCTCGCGGCCGCCGCGCTCGTCCTCGCGCTCACGCAGTTCCCGCTCCACCTCGCGGCGGTCGCGGCGCAGTGGGTCGTGGTGGCTGCGCTCGCGGTCTCGCCGCTACCGGCGCCTCCCGAAACGGCCGGCTGGTCCTCTCGCCTGAGGCTGCTCGCGATCGGCGTGCTGATCGGGGCTACGGTCGCCGTCTCGTGGCAGCGGTACCGCGCAACGGTCGCGATGCAGCAGGGTCGCGTGCTCGTCGAGACGCTGCGCATCTCGCCGATGCGACGCGACGCGAAGATCGAGCTCGCGCGCGCCGCGTTCGCCAACCTGCAGCGCCGGGTGCGCTGGCTCCCGGACTCGTGGGAGGCGGCCGTGACGCTCGGGAACGTGGCGGCGGCGGCAGGCGAGACCGCGGCGGCGCTCGACAGCTTCGGCCGCGCCCTCGCGCTCGCCGACCGGCCCGAGGTCCGCTTCGACGTGGGGATGACGATGCTCGCGGCCGGCAACCACCAGGAGGGGATGACCCAGCTCGTCCGGGCCGTCCACCTCAACCCCGCGATCTTCCGCGAGGTCCACGACGCCGCGCTTGCGCGCGAGCTGCGGGGCCGCCTCGACGCTTCCGGCTACGGTGCGCGAAACGCGTGGATGTACGAGGGCACGCCCGCAGAACAGCAGTGACTCCGGTGTTGCCCGCCGACCCAGCAGAGGAGCAGAGGGGCTGGGGAGCAGAGGTGAATGCTGTTCAAAGGTTCGAAGGTTCGAACATCCAGGGACAGTCGCCAACCGGTCACGGAGCGTGTGTTCGAGCTTCGAAGTTCGAACCCTGAAGGTCCGAACGTCGTTGCTCCTCTGCCCCTCTGCTCCCCTGCACCTCTGCCGCCGGTGGATCGGGTAACCTTCCGCACGTGCCATCGTATTGGTGAACCGTGGGCCAGCTCTTCGCTCTCCTGACCGCCGTCATCTGGGCCTCCGCCGTGATCCTCCTCAAGCGGTCCGGGGAGACCGTGTCACCGTTCTCCCTCAACCTCTTCCGCGTCGTCGTCTCGACGTGCCTCCTGCTGCCGACGGTCGTGATCGCGGGCCAGGCAGGGTGGCAGGGGTCGTGGCGGGACGTGCTGATCCTGTTCGCGAGCGGGATCATCGCCATCGCGACTTCCGACACCCTGTTCCACATGAGCCTCAACGCCGTCGGCGCCGGGATCTCGGCGATCATCGACTGCCTCTACGCGCCGCTCACGGTCCTGCTCGCGACGGTGCTGCTGGGGGAGCGCCTCTCCGCGCTCCAGCTCATCGGCATGGCGCTCGTCCTCACCGGCGTGCTGACCGCGGCGCAGCACGACCCGCCGCATGGCGTGCCCCGCCGCCAGGTCGTCCTTGGCGTGATCTGGGGGGTCCTCTCGATGATCGCGCTCGCCCTCGGGATTGTGATCGCCAAGCCGGTTTTGAACCACTCCCCCGTCCTGTGGGCAACGATCGTCCGCCAGATCGGGTGCCTCGGCGTCATGGTCCCGATCGCCCTCGTCTCGCCGCGCCGCCGCGAGATCCTGCACGTCTTCAAGCCGTCGCGGTCGTGGCGCTTCTCGCTCCCCGGGGCGATCCTGGGCTCGTACCTCGCGCTCATCTTCTGGATCGCCGGGATGAAGTACACCAAGGTGGGGATCGCCGCGATCCTGAACCAGTCGAGCACTATCTACGTGCTGGTGCTGGCGGCGGTATTCCTGCACGAGCCGTTCACGCGCAGGAAGCTGGCGGCATCGATCGTCGCCATCGCAGGCATCATCCTCGTCACTTTCTAGGGTATAGACAGTCGACAATTCCAAGCGGTCCAGATCGTAAACCATTCCGTGGGATTAGGATAGCCCCAGCAGGGATCACGCCAGAGCAAAATGGCCGGACCTCAAGGGCCCTTGACATGTGATATCACATATGTCACATTACATCTATGGCACGAGGGCGATCTGGACGTATCGTCATCGAGGTCGATCCCTCTCTCAAGTCAGACCTGTATGCAGCTCTTGCCCGCGAGTCCCTTACACTCCGTGCATGGTTCGTGGAGCGGGCGAGCTCGTATCTTGCCACACGTTACCAGCTCTCCTTGTTCGTGGCAGAACCAAGCTCGTCTGAGTACGCCACCAATCCGAAGCAAGAGGAACCGAGATGAACTTCATCGAGAACGAGAGTCCAGAAAAGCTCCGGGGCGGCTACTATACGGACCCCGATATCGCTCTCTTTCTCTGCAGGTGGGCAACCGAGGGCAACCACGAGACGGTCCTTGAACCAAGCTGTGGCGATGGCGCCTTCCTTGAAGCACTGAAACGAGCTGGTCCTTCCAGGATCGGAACTCTTGTCGCATGTGAGATCCTCTCCTCAGAAGTGGCGAAGGCGCGTAGTCGAGCGGAACGCATTCGGCCTGCAGCAAAGACGGATGTCATTGAGGGAGACTTCATCACGTGGTTCCTGCGCCAATTGAATGCTGGACCTAAGTTCGACGTCGCTGTAGGCAATCCTCCCTTCATTCGCTATCAGTATCTCGATGAAGATGTGCAGCTTCGCTTCCAACGCCTATTCTCCCTCCTCGGCGTTCCGTTTACGCGCCACACCAATGCCTGGGTGCCTTTCGTTCTCGCCTCAGTCGCTCTCTTGAAGCCTGGCGGACGCCTCGCCATGGTCGTCCCGGCGGAACTGCTTCACGTACTTCACACCACCGGGCTGAGGCGGTACCTCTTGAGCAAGTGCAGCCACATCCTGGTCCTCGATCCGGTCGACCTGTGGTTTGAGGGTACTCTCCAAGGGGTAGTTCTGCTGCTCGCCGAGAAGCGGCTGAATACTGACACCTGCAAGGCCCAACTCGGCGTCGTTAGCGTCACCTCACGAGAGCAGCTTACGCAGCCGCCAGCTACCTTCTTCGAGTCTGCGGATTGGGTTTGCGAGGATGAGGTCAACGGGAAATGGATGCTCGCCCTCCTATCCACGAAGGAGCGGGCCCTTCTTTCCAGCCTGGAGCGCCTCAGCGGAATTCGCCGACTGAGCAATGTGGCGGATGTAGATGTTGGGATCGTAACGGGCGCAAACAAGTTCTTCTTGGTCAACGACGACACTGTAGAGAGATTTGATCTCGGGCCTTTTGCTCACCCGATGTTCGGGCGTAGTGAACACGTCCCCGGTGTCATCTACGACAGGAAGGTGCACGAGGCTAACCGCCGCGCCGGTATGCCTGGGAACTTCCTTTGGTTCGGCGACAAGAGCACGAAGGAAATGTCGCGCCTTGCCCGTTCGTATATCCAACTGGGTGAGGCTGATCAACTGCACCTGCGGTACAAGTGCAGAATCCGCTCACCTTGGTACAACGTACCGTCAGTCTACCGCACACCAATCGCGATGCTCAAGCGATGTCACGACCTGCCCCGCCTTGTTTGGAACCGCCTTGGCGCATTAACTACGGATACAGCATACAGGCTTCGGGTGAAGCAGGGAGTAAGAGAGGAGTTGCTGGTCTCGACATTCGTTACGAGCCTGACGGCGCTCACCGCCGAGCTTGAGGGTCGACACTACGGTGGTGGGGTACTTGAACTCGTGCCGTCTGAGATAGAGCGCCTGCTCGTGGCAATGCCACCACGGCACAGGGCTGATCTCGAGAGACTCGACAAGTGCTTCCGCGAGAAGACGGCCGCCCTTGACCTCCTCGAAAGGAGAGACAGGGAGGTCCTATCCAGGGCTGGTTTGGGCAGGGATGAATGCGATCTCCTCCGAGCGGCTTGGAATCGCCTGCGTAGCAGGCGCCAACGGGAAACACCAGCAACCGCAGTCGGGTCTCAGGTCACCGTGACGACAAACGGATCGTCAGCGCTCAGTGCTGGCGCGTAGAGGCTAAGGGTCCTCCCCGTCAGGTTCCGCTGACCCCTGAGCACGCCAAGGAGCGGTCCCCAACGGAGCCCGGTCGTGTAGTTGTGCTGTCCCGCTTCGCCACTAGGCTTGTGACTCACGAGCAGAGGAACGACACCGTAGTCGACGCCCAAGATGTGGACTGCAAGCATCACCGTTGCGACCTCAACGAGCGGGGTTGAGCTTTCGACAACCCACTCGCAAGCGACAAAGACCTCGTCACGGAAATAGCGCGTGTGGTCGATGAGAACGCCGTCGACTTTGTATCCAGCCTTGGTAAGGCGCAGATCTCCTGTAGGGTTACCGGTCTGTCGCTGAGCGTCTGTGCTCGTGAGGGTCTTCTTCCAGACAAGTGGTCCGAGGGGAACCAGGTTCTTCTTGCGGCGTCTACGGGGTTTGGGAGTTGGAAGTCCTGGATCCGGCCTAGCGGCCTTGCGACTGAATGGTACCGAAATGACGATTCGCACTCCGCCGAATTCCGCTTCTGCTTGAAGGACCTCACGAGTCTTTTCTGGTCGCAGGGAGCTCCGGCCACGGCGAGAGCCATGACCCGCGCTGCTCTCACGGAGGAGCGGGCGGAAGCTCGCTACGTTCGCGTTTGTGACCCGTCTGGCAAACCCACGGCCTCGTTTCTTCATGCTTCCGCCCAGTACTCGCGGAAACACTGATCAAGGCGCTCGAAGACGTCCCATTGCGAGGGATCGGATCGATCCAGACGAACGAGCAGGTCAACCTCGACGTTGTTCGCAAGCCCACCACGGCTGAGGTTCGACGAACCAACAACTATCAGTGCGCGACCAGTGGACTCGTTATCAAAGAGATAGACCTTTGGATGGAACGTCCGCCCACGCTCGTGGTAGAGATTCACAACCACGTTGGGCTTGGACGCAACCCGATCAAGCAGGGTCTTGACAGCGTCATAGTCGGATCCCGCGCCCTCCGCACCGAAGATGTCGGCCCCTACCGTGATACTCACCGCTCGACCCTGGGTCGAAAAAGAGTCGAGGGCGTCCAAGAGCTGATCGAACGTGCCTGTCACGCTGAGAAACGCGACCGCCGCGCGAAAGCGCGTCCACTCAGCCGAGCGGAGTTCCGCGATCAACCGCGCAATTAGTGACTGACCGTTCTGGCTGTCGTAAGGGAGGATAAGGAGCTCAATTTGTCTGGTCATCTGCCCGCTCCCAGGGGTTTCTCGTCGGCCCGAGTCGGTCAATCGTGCCCATCATTCTTACTTTAGCATGCAGGTCTTGTCGCTCTTGACCACACCAAAGGAGCCTCCAACGACAAGCTGTAGCGGACGCCGCCCGGATTCGGCCGGATGCAAGGCGCGCGAGCGGCCCTGCGACGAGTGGTACCGGGACGTACGCGGGACGTCGCAACGACCAGTCAGGACCGCAGCGAAGTGCGGGTAGCCGCGGCGCCGCCGTTGGGCCAGATGCAAGGAAGGCGAGCGGCGAACGCCGGAGGCGTACCCGGAGGGTACGTTGAGGACGCGAACCGCGAGCCTGACGCCGCAGATGGTCCGACGCCGGCGCCGCCTGCTGCCGACTATTTCGAGTAGACCAGGGGTCGCAGGAGGAACAGCTCCACCGTGGGGCGGCGCGGGCCGGGCGTTGCTAGCGGGAACCCGACGCTGCCCTGCATGAGCGTCGCCCACGGTCCCGGGACCGTGAACGAGGCGCCCGCGCCGGAAAGCGGACGCGCGCGGTACTGGCCGGCGATGTCGCGCACCCACCCCGCGTCGACGCCCGCCTCGACGCGAACGGTCGGCGAGAGCGGGAGCGCGAGCGACGCGCGCAGCACGCCGAGGCGCTCGGGTAACACGCGGTCGGATGCGATCCCGCGGATGCGCACCCCGCCGAAGCGCGACGGGGAGGGCGCCGAGAAGCGGTCGAGGTGGCTTCCGGTCCACGCCTCGGCGTCGAGGTGCAGCTTCGCCAGGGGGAACAGCGCCTTCTCGTACACGACGAGGAGCTGGGCGCGGCGCCACTCGCGTTCGGGGCGCTCGCCGGCGTCGATCCCCCACGCGCGCCACGTCGCGCGCCGCCCGGCCTCGCCCGCGAGCGTGGCGGTGACCGCGCCGAGCGCGGCGTCGCCCTGGAGACGCACGGTGGGCTCGAACGTGCCCGAGGGCAGCACGAACCCCGACGCGGTGGTGTCGTCGCGCGAGAAGTCCAGCCGGTTCACGCCGAGGTCGAGGAGCATGCGCACGACGCCGAACGAAGCCGCGAGGCCGGCGCCGACGCTCTGTCGCAGCGTCTTGACCGCCTGCTCCTTCTCTTCCACTCCGGCGGAGTAGAGAGCGTTGGAGAACGGCAGCAGCTGCACGAACCCGCGCAGCGAGAGGTCGAAGGTGCCGCTTCGCTTCGACCATGCGGCGTCGTTGACCACGCCCGCAACGAGCAGCCGCAGCTGCTCGCCGCGTCCGCGGAAGTCGAAGTCCTGGAGCTGGAGCCCGCCGAACGGGATCGGGATCGAGTACCCGGGGTCGTACGCCGCACCGGCGATGAGGAACTGCTGGCGCACCTGGCGCGCCGAGCCGGGGACGCGGCCGCCGCGGCCGTCGGGGACGAGCGGGACGATCCCGGCCGGGGCGTCGCGCAGCATGCGGTGGTCGCGGGCGTACGCGCCGGCCCGGTCGGCGACGAAGCGCGGCGGGTCCGGGACGAGGTCGGTCAGCGCCAGCTCGCGGTGCACCGTTGCGCCGCCGCCGAACACCGAGAGGAGGTCGTCGGCCGTGACCGTCGCCGGGAACCAGAGCGTCTCCCCGGCGCGCTCGAGCGGCGCGTACGTGGTGACGGAGTGCGTGGCGCGCACCTCGCCCGGCAACGCCTCCGCGCTCTCGGCGAGCTCGACAAGGCCGAACGTCGCGGCGTCGATGTACGCCGTGCCGCGCCGGGCCGGCCGGCCCGGGCGCGCGTCCTCGAACGTCAGCGCGTAGCAGCGCCGGCCGGCGCGCTGCTCGACCCCGGTGAGCTCGTACCGGTACGAGGGCTCGAGACGGAGCGCAAGCGGGGGCGCCGACGCCCGCTTCGGCTCCAGGAGCGGGAGGTCGGGGAGGTGGTCGGGGTCCCACGCGACGCCGTCCACCCAGGCGCGCGCGATCTCCCAGTCGGTGCCGACGCCGTGCTCCCAGAACGCCGGGCCGGCGAGCGCGACCTCGAAGCTGCGCGAGAGCTGCGCGACCCACACCCGGACGAGCAGGCGCTGGTGCGCGCGCCAGCGCAGGACGAGTCGCTCCTGGCGCGCCGCCGCGCGCTGGTGGCGCGCGAGCACCTCGGCGGCGGACGGGAGCCGCTCGCCGCTGACCTCGACGCGCTCGAACGCGCTCCCCGGCCCAGCCGGCCGCGCCACGACCAGGATCCCGCCGCCCGCCAGCGCCGGCAGCGCGACCGACGTGCCGTCGCCGCGGCGCGCGACCGCAACCGCGCGCGTCCCGCCGGCGACCAGCCTCGCGGCCCCGTGCCACGACCCCGGAACGACGACGTCGCCGCCCGCGAAACCGGCAGGGATCCCGATCACGGTCGCGAGGTCGCCGCTCCGCATCGCCGTGGGCAGCTCGGCGGCGCCGGCCCGCGCGGGCTCCGGGTCGGGGAGGAGGCCGGCGAGCTCGGGCGCCCACGCCGGGTCGGGGCGAGGGAGCAGCACGGCCGCGGCGCCGGCGGCGAGGTCGGCGACCGCTGCGGCGGCGTCCGCGGCGGCCACCACCAACGGAAGGCCGCCGGCGCGGCCCGCGAGGTCGGCCAGCTCCGCAGGCGCCGGGTCTGGCGCGAACCCGTCGAGGTACGGCACCACGCCCGCCGGGGGAGGCGCGGCGCCCATGGCGACCACAGGGGCTCGGCGCGCCGCGAGCGCCACCGCCGCGTCGAGCCACGCCTGGCCGAGGTCCTCCGGCGCTGCGGGAAGGACGAGGAGGTACCCGGCGGCGCCCGGAGGCGGCAGCGGCGCGTCGGCGCGGACCTGTTGCCAGTCGGACGGTCCGCCGCGCGGGTCGGCGATCACCGGAGGGAGCGCGGGTGCGACCGCCAGGAGCAGGAGGCTCAGCATGCCGCGCCGTTATAGCATCCGCCCCGACCGAGGCGCTCGCGCGTCTCCGCTTTCCACTGTCGACTTTCGACTCTCGGCTGCCCCGATACGGTGGGTGGCCGGGTCGGCCCCGCTGTGCCGCCCTCACCCGTGGCCGGGGGGGATCATCTCGCCGGCGCGGACCGCGAACGGGAGGGTGTTCTCGGGCGGCGCGATCGGGCACTCGCCGGCGATCCCGTACGCGCAGTCCGGGTTGTACGCTCGGTTGAAGTCGATCGTGACCACGCCGCCGGGGCGCCGCTCGACGTCCACGTACCGGCCCGCGCCGTACGTCGCGCGCCCCGCGCCCACGTCCCGGAACGGCAGGAACAGCATGTCCGGGTAGCGGTCGCGGATGTCGTCGAGCTGGAACACGGTGAGCACGGCGGTGCCGCCGGGAAGCGCGAGCCGGACCCGGCCGACCCTGTGGGCGGGACGCGGGGCGCCGCTGCTCGCGGCGATGCGGACGGCCTCGGGAGGCGTGATCGGCTCGATCATCGCCTCGAGCCGGCACCCGGGGTCGTACGGGTAGTACCGGAGACCGCGGAAGCGGGACGTCTCGGCAGGAGGGAGGGCCGCCCTGACGGCCTGCTCGCGTTCGTGCCTGTACGTGAGCTCGGGGCCCGGCGTCGGGACTCGGCACGACGTGAGGAACGCCGCAGCCGCAACAAGGCCCAGCGCAACGCCGATCGCATCTTTCCGGCCGAGGACCGAACGGACCTCGAGACGCGAGCGGGGGGGGCCCGGGGGGTCGAGAGCGCCGGGCGGGC